>NZ_CP072597.1:365000-730000 GCF_018847975.1 Lysobacter sp. K5869
CACACCGTGCAGGTCGACGGCGTCGACCTGTTCTACCGCGAAGCCGGCCCCAAGAACGCGCCGGTGCTGGTGCTGCTGCACGGGCTGCCGAGTTCCTCGCACATGTTCCGCCGGCTGATGCCGCTGCTGGCCGACCGCTACCGGGTGATCGCGCCGGACTATCCGGGCTTCGGCGCCAGCGCCGCGCCCTCGCCGGCCGATTACGACTACAGCTTCGACCGCCTCGCCGTCACCGTCGACCGCTTGCTGGAGCAACTGCGGGTCGAGCGCTACAGCTTGTATGTGTTCGACTACGGCGCGCCGGTCGGCTTCCGCCTCGCCGTGGCGCATCCCGAGCGCATCGAATCGTTGATCGTGCAGAACGGCAACGCTTACGAGGAAGGCATGGGCACGCTATGGGATCCGCTGCGCGCGTACTGGCAGGATCCGACGCCGCAACGCTCGGAGCTGATCGCGCAGAAACTGCTGAGCCTGGAATCCACCCAGTGGCATTACCTGCACGGCGTGCGCGATCCGGCGGCGATCGCGCCGGAAAACTGGCTGCTCGATCAGGCCTTGCTCGACCGCCCGGGCCTGCGCGAGATCCAGCTGCGGCTGCTGCACGACTACGGTTCCAACCCGGGCCGTTATCCCGCTTGGCAGGCGTACTTCCGCAAGTACCAGCCGCCGACGTTGATCGTGTGGGGCAAGAACGACCCGATCTTCCTCGCGCCCGGCGCGCAAGCCTATCTGCGCGACCTGCCGAACGCGCGGCTGCGTTTCTACGATACCGGCCACTTCGCGCTGGAAGAGGATCTGGTTCCCATCGCCGCCGAGATCGGCGAGTTCATGGACCGCCACGTGAAGCCGCGCCGCGACTGAGTTCGGTGGCGAACACCGCAACGCGCATCGGGTCGCTTGCGACCCGATGCGCGTTTTGCGCCTCACGAACCCTCACCTTGTGATGCGATTTCGGCCGCGCGCGCGGGCCTTGCGTAGCATCGCGTTGCAGCACCGCGAGCAACGTCTCCCCACCGCATCGTTCGATCCAGGCATCGCTGGAGGCCGGTTCATGCGCCCGATCGCATCGCATCCCTTATTCCTCGCGGCGCTGCTGGCGCTGCCCGCCGCGCACGCCGCGCCGACCGCGCTCGCCGGCTTGGGCGGCGGGGTCTGCACCGCCGCCGGCGTCAACGACTCCGGCGCCGCGACCGGCCAATGCCGCAGCGCCGCCGGCGATTTCCTGCCGACGTACTGGGCCGCCGGCAGCAGCGTCGCGTTGCCGCTGCGCGGCCTGGAACTCGATGGGCCGTGCGAAGCGCTCGGCATCGCCCGCGACGGACAGATCGCCGGCAACTGCGAGTTGGGCGAACAAGGCGAACGCTTGCCGGTGGTCTGGCGCGCGCCGTCGCTGCCCTCGGCCTTGCCCGAAGTCTTGAACGGCCGCACCGGCGACGACCGCGCCGCGGCGGTGGCGATCAACGCCGCCGGCGCCGTGGTCGGCATCAGCACCAGCCCGGGCGGCAAGGACGTTCCGGTGATCTGGAAGAGCGGCCAGACCGCCGCCACTTCGTTGCCCGTGCCCGGCACCTTGCCGCCGCTGCTGACGCCGGTGACCGAATGTCGGGTCATGGCGCTGGATTCCGCGGCGACGCCCGCCGCGGTGGGCAGCTGCGACCTGCGCCAGGGCGGCGTGGTCGCGGTTCGTTGGACGGCGAACGCGCTGGGCGGCTACAGCGTGACGATGCTGCCCGGCGTGCCCGGCGGCAGCGGCTGCATCGCCACCGCGATCAACGCCGCCGGCTACATCGCCGGCACCTGCGAGGACGCGGTCGGCGACATGGCCGCGGTGCGCTGGCGGCCCACGCTCGGCGCGCCTGCGCTGCTGCGCGGGCTGCCCCGCGACGCCGCCGCCGGCCAGCAAGTGTTCGCCGCCGACATCGGCGCGTCGGGCCTGGTCGTCGGCAACTACATCGCCGGCGACGGCCGCTCGCGCAGCTTCGTGTGGGCGCCGGCGGACGCGCCCGCGAACGAGGACGCGCTCGACCTCGGCCTGCTCGGCGGCTCGCAGGCGTATGCGCGGCAGATCGCCGACAACGGCCGCATTCTCGGCATGACCGACACCGCGCAAGGCGCGCAGATCGCGTTCTCGTGGACGCCGACGAACGAGATGCAGGACTTGGGCACGCTCGGCGGACACACCAACCTGCCCGCGGCGATGAGCGCGAACGGCGCATGGATCGTCGGCGTCAGCACCGACTCGGCTGGCCATCGCCGGGCCTACCGCATCGGCCCCAGCAAAAACGCCGCGGCGGCGCGCGCCGACACCGCGGCGGCGAGCGAAGGCATCTCGGAAGGCGGCTACCCCAGCTTCGAGCTGATCAATCCGATGCCCGCGTGCTCCGACAAGGACAGCCGCTGCAGCACCTGGATCAATAACGGCTTTTGTTCGTCGACCTTTTACACCGTCGCGCAAAAAGCGCAGTACTGCGCGGCCTCGTGTAGGCTGTGCGGAAAGTAGCGCGGCGCCCGCCGCTCAGCGCAGATAGCCGACAATCAGCCGCGTCACTTCGTCGGCGAGCGCCGTTTCGCCTTCCCGCGCCAACAGCTGCGGCCGGTACAGCACGGCGTTGTGGGTCACCGCCTCGATCGCGTGCACACAGACGAAGGTCGCCATGTCCAGATCGACCGGCCGCAGCTCCTCGCGGTGCGCGTCCAAGTACGCGCGGAACAGGCCGTAAGCTTCGCGGTTCATGAGCTCGACGTTTTCCAGCCGGCCGGTGCGCGGCACTTGCTCGGTCAGCGCGCGGTGCAGCTTCGGATCGATGCGGTGGGCCTGGATCGCGATGACCGCGAGCCGGCGCACCGCCGCTTCCAACGGCTGGCCGGCGACTTCCGCCATCGCCGCGCGGATCGTCCGGGTGAGTTCGTCGTTGTGGCGGTCGATCACCGCCGCCACCAGCGCTTCCTTGCTGGGAAAGTACTGATACAGCGAGCCGACGCTGACACCCGCGGCCTCGGCGATGCGGTTGGTGCTGGCCCTGTCGAAGCCATCCTTGACCAGAATGCGAGCGGTCGCCTCGACCAAGGCGTCGACGGTCGCGCGCGAGCGGTCCTGGGAAGCGTTCTTTCTGGGCTTGGTCAGCGGTTTGCGCGCCATGGCGGGGGCCGGTCCGAATACGAGTATCAAACACGAGTCATCGCTCATATTATTCGAGACAGGCGGCGACCGCCATGCGCGGTCCGCGGCCCGGTCCACCCTTGCCAGGGATGCAGCGATGAACACGCAAAGCCTCGCGGCGCAGACGCTTCAATGGCGCAGCGCCAGCCCGCGCCCGTATCCGACCACCGGCGGCCCGCCGAGTTGGCAGAGCCGTTGCATCGAGCGCGTGCTGCGATCGCTGCGCGCCAAACAGCGCTGGGGCTCGCCGGCAGCCGTGCACCGCGCGGTGTGCGCGGCCGCGGCGCGGCCCACCTCGCATGCGCCGGTCGGACTCGGCCGCGACGTGCAGGTGCGGCTGAGCTACGCCGAGGGCTGGCCGGTGTACCGCACCGCGCCGCTGCACATGCAAGACGACGGGAGCGGCTACGTCGTGTTCCTCCACGGCGGCGGCTACTTCAAGGAAATCGTGCGCGCGCACTGGCGCATCGTCGGCCGGCTGACGCGGGAAGCGCGGGCGCGCTGCATCGTGCCGATCTATCCGCTGGCGCCGCGCGCCACCGCGCGCGATCTCGTTCCCGCGACCGGCGCGCTGTTGCGCGACGTCCTTCGCGACGCCGGCGCGGCCGAGGTCACCGTGGTCGGAAACTCCGCGGGCGCCGGTTTGGCGCTGGCGGCGGCGCAGTGGCTGCGCGATCGCGGCCATCGCCAACCCGATGCGCTGGTGCTGGTCTCGCCCGGCGTCAACGCCGCGCTGGACACGCCGCAGCGCGCGGCCATCGCCGGCTACGATCCGCTGCAGGACCTCGCCGGCATTCTCGAAGCCGCCAAGCTCTACGCCGGCGATCTCGACCTCGCCCATCCCTACGTCAGTCCCTTGAACGGCGGCCTGCGCGGGCTCGCGCCGATGCTGATCTTCTCCGGCACCCACGACCTGCTCTATCCCGACAGCGTGGATCTGGCCGAACGCGCGCGCGCCTGCGAGGTTCCGGTCGAACTGCATCTGCGGCTCGGCCAACCGCACAACTACGCGGCGATGCCGACGCCCGAGGGACGCGAGGCGATGGCGCGCATCGTGCGCTTCATCGCGCAGCGCGCAGATGCCGCGCCCGCTGCCGGCGGCCTTCGCGAGGCTTGACCCGATTCCATCGATCGTTGTCGTCCGGGCCGCTTTCGGCGCGGGCCCGGGATGCCGATCATGGCGTCCCGTCAGCCCCTCCCGCCATCGAGAGCCCCATGGTCCTCCTCCGCATCGCGCTGTTGATCCTCGCCGCCGTCCTCGCCCTGCCGGCCCAGGCCGAACCGAAGGTTGAGTCGCTGCGCCTGTACGCCTTCGACTGCGGCCGCATCGTGTTCGACGATCTCGGCGCGTTTTCCGACACCGGCGAATACGACGGCCAACCGGGCGAGTTGTCCGCGCCCTGCTTCCTAATCCGCCATCCCAAGGGCGACCTGCTGTGGGATTCCGGCCCTGGCGACCGCCTCGCCGCGACGCCCGGCGGGGTCAAGATCCGCGAAGGCGTGCGCGCCGTCGTCGCCAAGACCTTGCAGTCGCAACTCGACGCCATCGGCTTGCGTCCGGACGATATCGAGTACATCGCCTTCTCGCATTTCCATTGGGACCACACCGGCAACGCCAACGCCTTCGCCCGTTCGACCTGGCTGCTGAGCCGGCGCGAAGTGCAGGCGCTGGAAGGCCAGCCGACGCCGACCAGCGTGACGCCGGACAACCTCTCCGCGTACAAGCAAGCCAAGGTCGAACTGATCGATCTCGACCGCGACGTGTTCGGCGACGGCTCGGTGCGGATCCTGCGCGCGAACGGCCACACCGCCGGCCATCAAGTGCTGATGCTGCGCCTGCCGAAGACCGGCACCGTGATCCTCTCCGGCGATCTGTTCCACACCCGCGAGAACTTCGAGCAAGGCCGCATGCCGGTGTTCAATTACTCGCGCGGCGAGACTTTGGGATCGATGGATCGCATCCGGCGGATCCTCAAGAACACCCAGGGGCGTTTGGTGATCCAGCACGACCGGCGCGATTTCGACGCGCTGCCGAAGGCGCCGGCCTATCTGGATTAGCGATGTCGTCCCGGCGGGCGACGGTCGTCCGCCGGGACATCGCGGCGTCCTCCCTATCGGCCGCATGCCGCGGCCGATGCGGCCGTACGTAATGCGGGCGGATTATCGCCGGCATCGGACGCCACCGGCTCGGCGTCCGACGCCGGCCTCTGAAGCGAGCCCGCGAACACCCACTCTCCCGGCGACGGATCGGGATCGTCGACGGCGTCCGGATCGGCGAGCCGGTCCAAGCGCGCTCCGGCGTCGCTCATCGCCGCGCCCAGTGCGTCGCGCGCGGCGCCCCAGCGGAACGGTTCGCCGGCGCGCCGCAGCCAGCGGCCGACCCAAGGGCGCTGACGCGCGAAGCCGGGCGTTCCGGCGGCGTCCACGTCCATCGCCGTGGCGATCAAGCGCGCGCCCGGCAGGGTGTCGGCCAGCCCTTGCAGCAAGACGCGCAGTTGGTCCACGCCGAGATACATCAGAACGCCCTCGGCGACGATCAAGGTCGGCCGCTGCGGATCGAAGCCGGGCGACGCGCGCAGCACCGCGGCGATCGGGCGCGCGGACAAGTCGGCGGCGACCAGGATCAACTGCGCATCGTCCGCGCCGATCTCGCGCAACGCCGCGCGCTTGATCGCGACCGTGCGCTCGCGTTCGATCTCGATGACCCGCAGGTGCGGCGCGCGCGCCAGCAGCGCCAGCGACAAGCCGTCGAATCCCGCGCCGAGCAGCACGACCTGTTCCGCGCCACCGTCGCAGGCCTGCAGCGCCCAGCGCCGGATATGACGTTTTCGCCAAGCGTAATGGGCGCCCAGACCGGGCAAGTACAAGGCTTCCAGCAGCGCCAACAGCCAGCGGCCGGGCGCGCGATCCACCGCGAACAGCAAGCGCCGGCCGGGCGCGCCGCAACGCTGCAGGCAAGCGTGGGCCAGAACCGCGCTGCGTTGCACGGCAGGGTCGGCGTCGCGCCGCGCTTGACGCACGCAGGCCGCGGCCAACAGCATCGAAGTGGAGATGCGCTCCATCTCAGGCCCGCATCAGCGCGAGGTGATGGCGATACCAATCGCTCTGCCAGCGCTCGCCCGGATCGAACTCGCGCTTGGCGCGCAGGAATTCGCCGAAGCGAGGATGCGCCGCCTCCAGCTGAGCGCGCGTGGCCCAGCGGTGATAGGTGAGGTAATAACTGCCGCCGAACCATAACGCGTCGTCGATCAAGGCGCGGAACGCGGCCGCGGCCGCGTCGATGCCGGCGGCGTCGTGGCGCACGTGCAGATTGAAGATCACGCAGGCCCAGGGCTCGCGCGCCCAGGCCAGCACGCTGGTCGGATCGCGTTCGATCAAGCGCACCGTGCCGTAGATCGGCTGCGCGCCACGGCGACGCAGACTGTCGGCCGCGCGTGCCATGAATCCGGCGAGCGCGGCGCGCGGCACGTACAGCTCGGTGATCATCTCCGAACCGCAGTGGCCCAGCGATCGGTCCACCGCGTCGTGGTAGCCGTCCAGATACACGCCGGTCTGCTGGGCGTCGCTGGCGTAGTGCTGGCCGTCGGTGGCGAGATAGAAATCGGCGTACTCGCGGAACGCGCGCGACGGCTCGCGATGCGCGAGCCAGAGCAAGCGGGCGAAATCGTCCGCCTGCAAATGGCGCGGCGCCGAAGCGGCCGCGCCCGGCGCGGGGCGATAGCACGACAGCACGCCGAGATCGAGAAAATCGTCGTTGCCCGGATCTATAGCGAACTGGAAATCGCCGTAGAGGCAACCCTCGGCGATGGCCTGGGCGAATGCGGCCTGCAGTTCGCCGACGCGCGCCAGCCGCACATCGCGCCGCAGCATCCGCCGCGGCGTCAAACGCAAGGTCAACGATGCGACCACGCCGAACAAACCGTATCCGCCGATCGCCAAGGCGAACCATTCCGGCCGCGAGGTCCGGCTCGCTTCGACGCACCGGCCTTGCGCGTCGATCAGCGTCAGCGCTTCCACGTCCTCCACGAACGGCGCGTAGGCCAAGCCGCGCCCGTGGATGTTCGAGGCCGCCGCGCCGCCGAGGCTGAAATCGTCGGCGCCGGTTTGCTTCTGCCGGATCGTCCAGTCGCCGGTGTTGTCCGGGCTCGACGCCAGCCACGCCAGCACCGCGGGCCAGCGGATGCCGGCTTGCACCGTCAGCAAGCCGCGCGCGTCGTCGAAACCGAGCACGCCGCATAAGGCCGAGGTATCCAGCACTGCGCCTTCGGACAAAAACTGCTGGCCGCCCATCGCGTGGCGCGCGCCGGCGGGAATCAGCGGCTGGCCGGTACGCGCGCATTCGCGCACGGCCGTGCAGGCCGCATCGAGCGAGGCCGGACGCAACACGCGGGCGCGGGTCGGATTGAGCCGCGCATGCACGTCGTTGAGCGATTCGAACGCGGGGACGCGGGATTCGGCGGTGGCGGACATGGGCGCGGGCACGGGACGGGATGGCCCGCACCGTACCGCTTGGTATCTCCGTCCGCTATTCGCGCAGTCGAAGTATCGGAATATGATCCCAACTGTCCCGCCGCCTGGAACCCGCGCCGCCATGATCGAACGCGAACGTCTGCTGGCCGCGCTCAAGCGCATCCTCAAGGAACGCGGCTGGCGCTACGCCGACCTCGCCGCCGCGCTGGGCGTGTCCGAACCCACGATCAAGCGCACGCTCGCCAGCGGCCGCATGAGCCTGGAGCGGCTGGAACAAATCTGCGATGCGCTCGACATCGATTTCTTCGAGCTCGCGCGCAATGCCCGCGGCACCCGCGAATCGCGCCGCCACTTGAGCGCGCATCAGGAAACCGCGCTGGCCGCCGAGCCGCGCCTGATGACGGTGTTCCACCTGCTCTGCCAAGGCTGGCGCACCGCCGCCATCGGCGAGGGCTACGGCCTGCGCAAGACCGAGCTGGTGCGCTTGCTCGCCCAGCTCGATCGCCTGCGCCTGATCGAGCTGTTGCCCGGCGACCGCGTGCGCCTGCGCGTGCCGCGCGATTTCTCCTGGCGCGACGACGGCCCGGTGCGCGCGCGCTATTTCCAGATGGCCAGCCGCGAATTCATCGCCGATGCCTTCGCCGGCGGCGAGGCGTATTTCGCCCTGGAAATCCGCGAGTTGGGCGAAGCCTCGGCGGCGACGCTGCGGCGCAAGCTGGAGAAGCTCGTCGCCGAGTTCAAGGAAGCCGCCGAACTCGACGTCGACCTGCCGCCAGAGCGCCGGCGCAGCGTCGGCATGTTGGTCGCGAGCCGGCCGTGGGTGTTCTCGTTGGTCGACAGCCTGCGCGAGAGCGCGCCGGCGCGACCGAAGTCCGGGCGCTGACGGCCGTCGATTCGGCGCCGCGGCCTCAGACCCAGCCTTGCTCGACCAATTCGCGCTTGAGGTAGGCGTAATAGATCGGCGCCGCCACCAGCCCGGGCATGCCGAACAAGGCCTCCATCGACAGCATCGCCAGCAACAGCTCCCACGCGCGCGCCTGGATCTCGCCGCCGACGATGCGCGCGTTGAGGAAGTACTCCAGCTTGTGGATCAACACCAGATACAGCAACGCCGCGGCGGCGACGTAGATCGACACCGACAGCCCGGCGACGGTGATCAGCGTGTTCGAGATCAGATTGCCGACCACCGGCAGCAAGCCGACCACGAAGGTCAGCACCACCAAGGTCTTGGCCATCGGCAGATGCACGCCGAACAGCGGCAGCACGATCAACAGGAAAGCGGCGGTGAAAACGGTGTTGAGCGCCGAGATCTTGATCTGCGCGAACACCACCCGGCGGAACGCGTCGGACAGGCGCGACGCGCGCGCCAGCAGTTCCGAACCCAAGGGGCCGAGCTTGAGCGGCTGCAGTTCTTCCTGCAGCGCGATCATCGCGCCGAGCACCATGCCGATCACCAGCCGCGCGCCCAGTTGCACCGCTTCCGCGCCGACCAGACTCAGGTCGCCGCGATGCTCGTCCAGCCATGCGCTCAACGCGCGCTGCAGGTCGCTCAGATCTTCTGGCAGATACGGCCGGGCCCAGGCCGGTACCTGGGTGCGCGAGGCGTCGATGATGTCCATCAGCCGCGCCAGCAAGGCTTGTTCGCCGCCGGTGTCGGCGCGGAAGAACGCGATCAGGCCCAGCGTCGCCAGGGTCAGGCCGCCGACCACCAGCGCGGCGATCAGCACCACCGCGATCAGGCGCGCCCATTGCCCTTTCACCCGCCGGTCGACCAGCCGCGCGAGCGTGTGCACGAGCTGGAACACCAGCAGCCCCGACAGCAACGCGCTGAGCAGGCCGAACTTGAGCACCAGGAACAGCGCCGCCGCGGCGAACAGCCAGGCCGCGATGCGCGCCGGCGGCGCTTTCAGCGAGGCCGCGGCGAGCGGGGAAGCGGTGCCGGCGCCGGGCGCCGCGACGGGTTCGACATGGGGATCCATTGCGGCCTTCCTGGGACTCGACGCGGCATTGTAGTGGGCGCTCTTGCGGTTTTTCCTCCGCCTTTCCGCCCGGGTGTCGGACCGGACGCCGGCGGCGGCGGCCGGCTCGCGCATCGGCCCGCCTCAGCGCGCAAAGCCACGGCCAAGGATGACGAATGTCATGCACTTCCGTGCCGAGGAGGGGCGACGCACAATGAGATCGCTGCGCCGGCGCTCGCGGCTTCGACCGCCGGCCGGCCGCGCCGCATCGAATGCGCCGGCCGCGCAGCGTCCGCAGTCCTCCCAGTGCCCGTCACGGAACCACGCCCATGACCTTTCGCCCCAACCTTCTTTCCCTCGGCCTGACCTTGGCGCTGGCCGGCGGCCTCGTCGCGTGCAAGCCCGCCGCCAACGAAACCGCCTCCGCGCCGACGCCCGCGCCCGCGGCGCCCGCCGCCGCGCCGGTGTCCGGCGTCGATCTGACCGGCACGGACAAGTCGGTCAAGCCGGGCGACGACTTCGACGCCTTCGCCAATGGCGGCTGGCGCAAGAACTTCGAGATCCCCGCCGACCGCTCCAACTACGGCGCCTTCACCGTGCTGCTGGAAACCGCGGAGAAGCGCAACGCCGAATTGATCGCGCAGCTCGCCGCGAGCAACCCCGCCGCCGGCAGCGACGCGCGCCGCATCGCCGACTTCCACACCGCCTACATGGACGAAGCCGGGATCGAGAAACGCGACCTGCAATCGCTGCAGCCGCAGCTCGACGCCATCGGCGCGATCGCCGACCGCGCCGCGCTGTCGCGCGCGCTCGGCGGCAGCGTGCGCGCCGACACCGATCCGCTCAACGCCACCAACTTCCACACCGACAATCTGTTCGGCGTGTTCGTGGCCAAGGGCCTGGAGCAGCCGGCCTACGTCGCCACCCTGATGCAGGGCGGCCTGGGCATGCCCGACCGCGAGTACTACCTGTCCGCCGACAAGGAGATGGCGGCCACGCGCACGGCGTATGAGGCGTACATCGTCGCGCTGCTGAAGCAAGCCGGCATCGCCGACGCCGAAGCCAAGGCCAAGTCGATCCTCGCCCTGGAAACCAAGATCGCCAAGGCGCACGTGCCGGTGATCGATTCGCAGAACGTGCACAAGTCGAACAATCCCTGGGAGACCGCGGCGTTCGCGCAGCGCGCGCCGGGCATCGATTGGACCGCGTTCTTCGACGCCGCCGGCCTGTCCGCGCAGAAGACCATCGTCGCCTGGCAGCCCAGCGCGATCACCGGCATCGCCGCCCTGGTCGGCAGCGAACCGCTGCCGGCGTGGAAGGATTACCTCGCCTTCCACGCGCTCGATCACGCCGCCTGGAACGAGGCCGTGCGCGGCCCCGGCGAGTTGCCCAAGGCGTACAGCGATCTCGCCTTCGGCTTCCACGGCACCACCCTGGCGGGCACGCCGCAGGCGCGCGAGCGCGGCAAGCGCGCGCTCGACGCGACCAGCGCCGCGCTCGGCGACGCGGTCGGCAAGGTCTACGCGGAGAAGTATTTCCCGGCCGCCTCGAAGCAGAAGGTCGAGGAAATGGTGCGCAACATCCTCGCCGCGTTCGACGAGCGCGTGGATTCGCTGACCTGGATGACCGCCGAAACCAAGGCCAAGGCGCGCGAGAAGGCCAAGTCGATGAAGGTCAGCGTCGGCTATCCCGAACGCTGGCGCGATTACGCCAAACTCGAGATCCGCCCCGACGACGCGCTCGGCAACCGCCTGCGCGCGGAGTTGCAGGAATACCGCCACCAGATCGGCAAGCTCGGCCAGCCGGTCGACAACGGCGAATGGTGGATGACGCCGCAGACGGTCAACGCGGTGCAGCTGCCGCTGCAGAACGCGATGAACTTCCCGGCGGCGATTCTGGACAAGCCGTTCTTCGATCCGGGCGCCGATCCGGCCGCCAATTACGGCGCGATCGGCGCGGTGATCGGCCACGAAATCAGCCACGGCTTCGACGACACCGGCGCCGAGTTCGACGGCCAGGGCAAGCTCGCCAACTGGTGGACGCCGGCGGACACGCAGCACTTCGACGAGGCCACCAAGAAGCTCGCCGAGCAGTACAGCGCCTACGAGCCGCTGCCGGGCCTGCACGTCAACGGCAAGCAGACTTCCGGCGAGAACATCGCCGACGTCTCCGGCCTGACCATCGCCTACATGGCCTACCGCAAGTCGCTCGGCGGCAAGGACGCGCCGGTGATCGACGGCTTGACCGGCGACCAGCGCTTCTTCCTCGCCTACGGCCAGACCTGGCGCAGCAAGATCCGCGACGCCGCCCTGCGCCAGCGCATCCTCACCGACGGCCACGCGCCGGCCGCGCAGCGCGCGCAGACCGTGCGCAACATCGACGCGTGGTACGACGCGTGGGGCGCTAAGCCGGGCGAGAAGCTGTATCTGGCGCCGGAGCAGCGGATCAAGATCTGGTAACGCGGCCCGCATCGGGCCAGCGCCCGCGACCGACGGCGAATCGCGCCGCCGGCCGCGGGCGCGAACGCTGCGATGCCGGCGCGAGGGGCGCGCGCGAAGGCGCCCGCCCCTCGCGGCTCACGGCCAGTTGTTGAGATAAAAGTAGTAGGCGTTGCGCTCGCCGCCGGGCTCGAACTCATAACGGTCGCAACGGCCGGTTCCAGGGCCGTAATCGCACATCGCTTGCTCGCGCATCCGCAGTTCGCTGCCTGCGGGGACGTTCTGCTGCAGCCAGTGTTTCTGCAGGCTGGTCCGGTGTTCACGGTCCGAGGCCTTGGCCTTGCGGCCCACGACCGTGATCACTACCGGCGCATCGGCAGTGGCTCGAGCGGAGGAGAATTCGAACTCAGGGCCGACCCCGTCGCGCGGATGCACGACGAATCCCGCGAAGGCCGGCCGCGTTTCATCCGCGTCCGCGGACTGCGGGCCCAGCGCGAGCAGCACCAGCCAGAGCGCGTGTTTCATCGGAACTCCTTGTAAGCCGTTGCGCGCGCTCAATCCAGGCGCGGCACCAGAATCGACGGCAGATCGCTGTCGGGATGCGCGCGCAGCAACTGATACGCGATTCCGCCGATGCCCGGCAGCAACGCCGGCGAGAACACTTCGCGCGGACCGCCCGAATACGGCCCGTAGCGCTCCAGCCCGGTGACGAGCGCGGCCAGCAGATCGGTCTTGCTCACGCCGTCCGGCCCGACGCCCGCGTCGATGGCCAACGCCACCAGTTCGCCGTTGCCGGAATCGCCGTGGCAAGCGCAGTGGTTCCAGCCCAAGCCCGCGCGCCACGTCGCGGCGCTGGCCCGGCGCAGCGTTTCCAAGGTTTGCGGCTCGCGCAAACGCGGATCGAGATCCACGCGGGCCAAACCGATGCCGGCCGAACCGTGGCACCACGCGGTCGACGCGATCACCCCGGGCAGCATGCGCAGGTCGCGCCAGTTGCCTTCTTGCGGGTCGTACAAGGAATCCTCGAACGCGAACGCGCCGTGCGCGGCGTCGAGATAGCGGGCCTGCCCGGTTTCCCGCGCCAGATGGGTCAGCGCCCAGCCGATCCCGCTGACGCCGTGCGAGAAGCCGCCCAGGCCTTGCGGCCAGCGTTCGTGCACCCAGAACAAGCGCCCGTCTTGCCGCTGCGCGCGTTCGATCACGCGATCGCCGACCTCGCCGGCCAGATCGGCGTACGCCGTATCGCCGCTCGCGCGCGCCAGCATCAGCAGCGGCACGATCGCGCCCGCGCTGCCCATCAAGACGTCGTTGATCCCGTCCGCCGCGACGGCTTCGGGCATTTCTTCGGTCGCGGCGACGGCGCGCGCGAGCCCTTCGCCGCCGTCCAGGCCCCAGCGCGCGAACGTCAGCCAACTCCAGATCTGCCCGCCCAATCCGACATAGGCGCCGGGGGACGGCGGCCGCAGCTTGACCCGTTCGCGCCGCTGATCGGCGCGCTTGGCCTCGGCGCGGATCAGGGTGCGCCGCATCGCGTCGAACAAGGCCTGCGCGCCTTCGACCGGGTCCGCGCGCCCCGCCGCGGTTTCGCGCAAGTACGCGCCGACCAGCAGCGCCAAGCCGGACACGCCGTTGAAAAGATCCGTATCCAGCGGCCGCACGGACCAGCCGGACGGCGAGAACCCCGGCGCGATCCACGCGACCGTGCCGTCGTCGCCGAAGATCGCGTTGTCGATCAATCCGCGCACGATCCGCGCGCCCTGTTCGCGGCGGCGCCGGTCGAGGTCTTCGATGCGCGGCTCCACGCGCATCTGCGGAAGATCGGGCGTCCAGCCGTCGTTGGAGTACGCGCTGATCAACGAGGCGTCGATGAAGCGCCGTTCGCGCGCGAAATCCGCCTGCCGCCAGCGCTGCCAAGCCGCGTGCGCCAGATCGCAGGCCGGCAGCCAACGGGTGCCGCGCGGCCCCTCCAGGCGCCCTTCGCGCACCCGGGTCGAGAACAGCGGGATGTCGCCGTCGAGCAGATCCTCGATCTCGGCGTCGATCACTTCGGGATCGCCCGGCGCGATCGACAGATTGGCCGCCATCTTCGCCATCAGCTCGTGCGCGGTGCGCCGCGCCTTGGCCTCGTCGTGCAGCGACACCGGATGCCACAGCATGCGCCCGATCTCGGCGTAGGTCTCGCTGGCGCGCGTCACCACGCGCACGCGGCAGTCGGCGAAATCGGCGAGCGCGGGGCGCAGGCGGCCGCCCGCGTCCATGCGCTGCAAAGTCGCGGTGGCGGCGTCGAAACCTTGCAGCACCTGCGGCCAATAGCGGTGCAGCACCGGCTCGGCGCTGGGATGGTTCTGCGACACCGGCGCGGCGACCCATTGCTTGCCCAGGCGCGCTTGGTCCGATCCGGCGCCGACGATGCCCGGCAGGCTCAGCATCGGTTGTTGCCCAGGCAACATCCCCGCAGCGGAATTGTCGACGCCGCGCCAGCCCAGGCTCGCGCCGCGCGTGGGCAGCAAGCCGATGTTGAGCACGGTGCCCGAGACCAGATCCGCCGCGCGGTCGTTGGCGTCGCCCAAGCCCGACGCGAGCACCGGCACCCGCGGCGTGAACAAGGTTTCGCAATCGACCACCACCGGATGGCCGCCGTGCGCGATCAGATTCTCGGCGTGCAGATCGGTGCCGCCGAGCAAGCGCATCGTCGCCAGCCAATGGCCGATGCCGGTATAGAAACTGCGCAGTTCGTCTTCGCCTGCGGCATGGCGATGAGCAATGAATTCGCTCCAGCCGTGTTCGCCGCCGTCGACCACGCGCGGCACCCGGATCGGCATCGGTTCGCCGTGCTCGCGGGCCAATGCGGCAAGGAAATCGCGCAGCGCGGCGTCGACGGCCAGCGAGCGCGGCTTGTAGATCAGCGCGCCGCCCGCGCAGCGGACGATGGCGACCGACTGTCCCTGGCAATGGCTGTCGCCGGCGCCGAAGCTCAGCGATTCCAGCTCGCCTGGATCGTTCGCGCACAGCGCGCGCAAGCGCGGCCGGTCTTCGCTCCAGCGCCGCGCGAACGACAGCGAGGCCGCGCGGCGGTGGTCGACGATGCGCGCAAGGCGCGGCATCAAGGTCGGGTAATGCGGGCTCAGCGCGTCCCAGAAATCGCGTTGCGACGCCAGTTCGATGAAGCGCTCCCAGCGCTCTTCGGCGCTGCCGTCCTCGCCCAACCGGCCGGTGACGCGCGCGGCGTTGAGTTCGAGCAGCAACAGGCGTCCGACCTTGGCGTGCAGCGCCGCGACGAGCGATTCGCGCGTCGCCGCCAGCACCGCCTCGCGCTCGCCGGCGCCCAGGCCGGCGACGGAGCGAAGCTGGGCCGCCAGATCGTCCAACGCGGACGAGGTCAGGCAGCCCAGCGTTGCTTCGAAACCGCGCGCGTCCGCTACGGACGCCATATCAACCGGGCGCTCCGCCGAAAACGGCGCACGACTCCCTGCGAGCGACAGCGATGCCATCGCCCGCGCATTCGACTTGCGCGCTCATGCGGCTCCCCCGATCAGAACTGCGGTATCGAAACCTTGTCGCTCAGCAGCACTGGATCGTGCCGCAGCCGGTACAGGCCGAGGTGTTTCTGGAGATGATTTCGTTGTCGCCGGCGATGTCGGCTTCGGCGAACTCGCCGCTGATGAACAGCGGGCCGGCCGGATTGTCGGCACCGGCATCGTTACGCCACGCAGCGACCACGTCGTTGTACTCGTTCATGACTGCTCTCCTTGTGTGCTTCGGGTGAGTTGCGAGGACACTTCTTGTGCCTAAAGACCCCGATAGACGGAGCAGCGAATCCGCTGCGCTCCTGTTCCTTCCGCCCGTGCCGTCCCAGACACCGCGGTAGCCTTGCACCCGGGGAATGGCCGAGTCAATGCGATTTGTCACCAATAATGTGACGCGCAATACAAGCCATTGCGCGTCTGCTCCACGCTCCTTGGCTGAATCGCGGGCCGGCCGACGGACGCGGCTTACGGCGTGGGCTGGGGGCAGGAGTCGTCGGAGGAGACGCAGATCGGCACCGGCTCGCCGCGCGCGCCGGAGCGCGAGACCGGAATCAGATTGAGGTGCCAGCGGACCTTGCCGTCGGCGTCGGGGGTGAGGCTGGTCCAGGCCCAGCGGATTTCGATGGCGCGGCCGGTGTAGGACTTGCGCGGCGCCAGCGGGGTGGCGGGGAAGAACCGTTCGTCGTTCATGCCGGACTGCGGTTCGATGAGGATTCCGTAGTCGGCGATCTTGCGGACGGAGGGGCCGGACAGTTCGATGGCGATGAATCCGACGCCCTCGCAACTGCCGACGTCGGGCCCGCCGATCCAGGCGACGAAGTCGACCTTCTTCACGCCTATCCGCGGCGGCTGTTGCGCGGAAGCATTGGGAAGCACATGAAACTTCGGGGACATGACCATGCTGCACGCATGCCCCGTCGCGGGCATCAGCGCCAGCAAAGCGAGAACGGCGAAAGCGGTTTTCATTAGCGAGGACATCCTGTCGTTCCGATGGGGATCGCGGTGCGTCTCAAGCGTCGAGCGCGCTGACCATGACGTAGTAGCCGTCGGGATCGCGCAACGCGAATTCCAACGTCCCGGTGCTCGGATTCAAGCCCGGCTCTTCTTCCAACGCAGGAGCCAACGCGCGCGCTCTCAGCAACGACGCATCGAAATCGTCCACACGGAAGAACAGCAACAAGCCGTTGCCGGGCTGCGCGTGTTCGGGGCTCGCGAGCGTCGGATGATCGTGCGCGCCCCAGCGGTGCAGGCAGAGCAGGACGGTGCCGTCCGCATCCAGAAGTTGCCCGAAGAAATCGTGCGCCGGCGCGGTCTTGGGCTGACCGAACAGCGTCTGATACCAAGCGAAGCTGCGAGCGACGTCGGCGACGCCGATGATGGTCCAGGTACGTTTCATTCGTGTCTCCCGCACACGCGCACGCGGCACGCGCTGTGTGCCAGGTTGCGGATTTACGATTGCCGCGACGTTTCCGCCGGCCGGTCGCGCGAAAAACACCGGCCGGACCCGCGCCGATTATGCGCTCGCGCAAGACCCGCCGTGCGCGCTCGAAGCCGCGCGATGATGCGTCGCATCATGTGCTAGCGTCGGGTTCCCCGATCTCCCGGAAGCCGCCGCCGCATCCGGGAAGCCCGCGTCATCGCGACCTGCCGCGCGACGCGCGCGGCCGCAGCCCGCCCGGGCGCGGATCGCGGCGGCTTTCAACGGACGGAGAACCAACGCATGAAGGGATGGACGATGAAAGCGGGCGCACTCGTGTTTTTCGCCGCGATGGTAGGCGTCGCCGCGCCGGCCGCGGCGGAGCCGACTTACGCGTGCACCGCGCAAACCGAGGGACATTTGTTCCTGGTGCCTTACGACAGCCCGACCGATCCGGGCTCGTACTATCAATGCCGAGGGAGTGCGTGGCGCTTGATCGGCGTCTGCAACCCGACCACGGGCTGCCCTTCGCCGCCGGATCCGAACGGGCCGATCGTGGAGATGTAAGCGCATCGCGCGCGTTCGGTGTCGCGATATGCAGCGGAGCCCGATGTCCGGGCTCCGCTTTTTGTTGTCGCGCCGTCAGCGCTTCACTCCGGTTACCAGGCTGTAGTGGCCGAAACTCGGCACCGCCTCGACCGATGCGAAGCCCGCCTCGCGCAATAGCGCATCCAGTTCTTCGGCGGTGTATTGCTCGCCTTCGGTCCAGCCCATCATCATCAGACTGAAACCGGCCGCGGCGAGCGGGCCGCTCTTGTCTTCGCGATACAACACCTCGTGCAGCACGATCCTGCCGCCCGGCGGCAGCGCCTGAAAACTCTTGCGCGCCAGGAAGGCGTTCTGCTCGCGCGGCCAGTCGTGGAAGATGTTCGAGTAGAAATGCAGATCCGCCGGCGGGAACGGGTCTTTCCACATATCGCCGGGATGGAAGTCGATGCGGGCCGCGGTCGCCTCGTCGAGGAATTCGCGCGCCAAGCCGCACACCGCCGGCAAGTCGAACAGCACGCCGCGCAGATTCGGCCAGACCGACAGCGCCCCTCGCGTGTGCACGCCCGACCCCGCGCCCACGTCGAGCATCGTGCGGTGCCGCGCGAGATCCAGCCGGGTCGGCCACACCGGTGCGTGCGCGGCGCCGAGGCTTTGCATGGCCCGGGTGAAGCGCAGGCCGAGTTCGCGCTGCTGTTCGTGGGTGCGGAAGATGTCGGGCTCGCCGTAGACCTTCGGCGCGTCGTTGCGCAGCGCCTCCTCCAGGCGTTCGAGCGAGAAGGTGCCGGCGTTGTCGTACATCAGATCCCAGAAGGCGCCGAAGTACGTCGCGCTGTCTTCGGTCAGCAGGTCCAGTCCGAGCGCGGTCAGGCGGTACGCGGCCGCGTCGCGGCGAACGAAGCCGAGCGCGGTGGCCGCGGCGGCGAGCGCTTGGGTCGGGCGCCGCGCCAATCCGAGCGCCTCGGCGAGTTCGGGCAAGCCGCATGCGCCTTGCGCCAGACGGCGGAACAAGCCGAGGCGATGCGCGATCAGCATCGCCGGGTAGACGAACAAGCCGAAGGCGACGTCGTAGGCGGCGCTGTCGTCGCGGTGCGAAGGATCGTTCATCGCGGCGCCGCCTGCGGCGCGGCGGCGCTCGCGGCGCGCGGGAACGCGGCCGCGACGCCCGCTTCGGCCGCGCGGTCGACGAACCACGCCGCCTCGTGGGTCCAATCGGCGAAGGCGTCGAACACGCGGTCGGCCAGCGCCATGCAGCGGCGCCGCTCCTCGTCGCTCAAGGCGATGCGCGCCAGTTCCGCGTGCTCGCCGTTCTGCATATGCCCCGACTCGAGGGCGAAATGGAAATCGCCCATGTAGCGCAGCTCGATGCCCGCCTGTTCCTCGATGTCGCCGGCGATCCGCGCCGTCAGCCCGAACAGCACGTTGCCGGTTTCCTCGATCGCCTCGACCACGGCCAGACGTTCGATGCCGTTGCAGTCCGACAAGAGCGCGCACAGCTCGTACATCAGCACGCGGCAACGGTGGGTTTCTTCCGACCACAGCAGCCGCATCGCATCGACCGTGGTGGTCGGCCGGCTCCAGCCGAGTTTCTCCAGATCTTCGAGGAACCAGGGCCAGTGATGGTCGTCCTCGTAGGTGTGAGCGTTGACCCGTTCTTGATGGGCATCGGCCGCCGGCACGCGCCGCAGCACGTAACGGTTGAGATCGGCGAAGGCCATGATGAAGAACGCCAGCGCAGGCATGAAGGCCAGCCGCGCTTGCGCGGGCAGGCGTTCGTCGCGCAGCCGGTCGAACAGCGGAAGACGGTCGTACGCGCGCTTTCTGCGCAGGACGTGGGCGAGCACGGTCTTCATCGGGGCCTCCTGCTTCCGTGCGGAATCCAGCGGCCGGCGTTGCGGCCGCCGCTGGAGCGAGAGCGCGGGTTCGGCAGCGCGGGTTCGCGGCCATCATCGGCGCGCGCCGACGTTCAAGGCAACGCGAGAGAGCGTGATTGTGTGTGAGCGAACTGAGATTTGCGCGGCGAGATCACAACCGCTCGGGCCGCGGCGCGACGGCCGCGCGGACGCGCCCGCGTTCGGTCAGGCGCCAGCCGTCCGCGCAGGCGACGATCAAACCGCGCCGCTGCAACTCCGTCAGCGCGATTTCGGCGAGCGCCTCGCGCTCCCATTTGAACAGCGGCGGCCGCTTCGACAGGATCGCGAGCGCCTTGCGTTCGGGGGCGGACAGATCCGGCACGGCGCGCTCAGACCAGCACTTGCCGGGTGCGCCGCAGGAAGGCGTGGATGTCGTACTCCGCGGCCTCGTCGATCATGTGTTCCGGCCGGCAGCCGTTGGGGCAACTCAGCCGCGGCGTGGTGCCGAACAAGCGGCAGATCAGCGGCCGCTCCTCATAAGCCTCGCAACCGTTCGGGCCGAGGTGCGGGCAGCTCCACGCGGCCAGCGCCGCGTCGCGCTCGGCCTCGGGCTTGAACGGCAGCCGCGCCATCTCCAGCGAGGACGCGGTCACCGGCCCGCAGCAATCGTGGCAGCCGTCGATGCAGCGGAACGACGGAATGCGTCGCCGCAAGTCTTCGAGATCCCGCTCGTCGCGCGTCATCGGTCGTCTCCCGCCAAACGCTGCCGCATCCGCGCCGTCGCGCGTGGTTTTCGGATAGTGCCCGCGCGGATCAGGCCTTCTTCAAGAACTCGGTGCGCAGCACCAGTCCCTTGACCTTCTCGACGTTGCATTCGATCAATTCTTCGTCGTCGGTCAGGCGGATGTTCTTGCACAAGGTGCCGCGCTTGAGCGTCACCGAGGTGCCCTTGACCTTGAGGTCCTTGATCACCAAAACCGAATCGCCGTCGGCGAGCGGGGTGCCGTTGCTGTCTTTCACGATCATATCGAACTCCAAAGGAACGGCGCCGGCGCGGCCGGGCCGTGGGTGTGCATTATCGCGGCTGCGGGCGGCGTTGCGCGCTCATGCCGCGGACCGGCTCGCGCCGCAGCGGATCGGCGTTTCGTGAGTCAGGAACAAGGCGTCTTGGTAGACGCGGCGGAAGCGCAGCGCGCGGACGGCTTGCGCCCGGGTCAGGCCGTTGGCGACGAAGTGCGCCGCCAGTTCGGCGTCGGTGGAACGCGCGTCGTTGCTCAGGTGGTCTTCGACGAAGGCCAGGATCGGCCAGGGCAAGGCCGCCAGTTCGGGATCGGGGTGCAGGGGCATCGGGGCGTTCGCTCGGCGTCAGCGGGCGTCGGCCGAGCCGTGCAGGCTCACCCGCGGCGCGATCCAATAGCACTGTTGGATCGCTTCCAGGACCAGGGCCAGGGCGAGATGCACGCCGGAGGAAATCAGGCCGAGCTTGCGCCGCTCGCGCCCCTCGGCGGTGTCGGCCGCGCGCCGCAGCGCTTCGTGCAGCGCCGCGCGCTGCGCGCTGCCGCGCGGGCAAACGCCGAAGTCGCAGGCGCCCGGGGCGATGCGTTCGATTTCCTCGAGCAAGTCGCCGCCGCGCAGGGCGCGGTAGACCTCGAGGAAGGTCAGATTGCCGCGCAGTTCGATCTCGACCGCGGCGGTGAGTTGGACGCCCACCTGGGTCAGCGTGGTCAGTTGGGGCAAAGCTGGGGACATGCGATCTCCGCAATCGAGGCGTCGCTGGCGCCGCCCACGGCGGGGCGGACGCGCACTGCGGCGCGCCGCGCGGGGCGGCACGCCATCAGATCAGAGCGATGAAGCCTATCAATAGATGTTTAATACATCAATATAGATGTGAAACTAATAAGCCCACCCTGCGGACGGGTGCCGAGCCGGTCGCGATGGGCGATCATTCGCCGCCCGTACGCCCGCCGCCGAAGCCACCGAACCCGCCGATGACCGCCCGCTTGTCCGCACCCGCCCGCTTCCGCTTCGCCCCGGCCTCGGAGCCGCGGCGTTGATCACCGCGAGCCAGTTGCGCGCCGCGCGCGCCTTGGCCGGCATGGATCAGAAGACCCTGGCCGAAAAGGCCGGCGTGTCGCTGCCGACGATCCAGCGCATGGAGGCCAGCCAGGGCAACGTGCGCGGCGTGGTCGACACGCTGACCAAGATCGTCAACGCGCTCGACGCCGCCGGTGTGGAATTGATCGGCGAGAACATGCCCAGCTACGGCACCGGCCGCGGCGTGCGCCTGAAGTCGCCGCCCGGCGCGGCGGACTGAGCCGCCGGCCGCGCGCCGCGGCGCGCGCGCGCGCCGACGGTTCCACTCGCGCGTGCGCCCCGACGGTTCCGCTCAGGCCGCGTCGGCGCCCGGTTCGCCGGCCGCGGGCGCCGCCACCGGCGCGGGTACGTCCGCCGAGGTCACCCGCCCCACCCACACGGCCGAACACAGGGCCAACCCCGCCGCGATCCAGCCGACCGTGCCGTATCCGGCGATGTGTCCGCTCGCGTCGGTGCTCAGCATCAAGCCGCCCAGCCACGCGCCGAAGCCCGTGCCCAGCGACATCACCGCGCTGTTCGCGCTGAGGTAGGCGCCGCGCTGTTCGGCCTGCGGCACCGTGGCCTGCAAGGCCTGCAGCGGCACCATGCGGCCGTTCATCGAGACCATGAAGAACGGGAAGAAGAACAGCATCGCCAGGAAGCCGACCGCCGGCAGGTGGGTGATGAACAACACCGGCAACAGCGACACCGCGACCGCGATGCGGTACACGCGCTGCTTGCCGTGGCGGTCGGCCAAGCGGCCGATCAGACGCGAGGTGAAGAACGCCGCGACGCCGCCGGCCATATACATCCACGACAGTTGCGACGGCTCGATGCCGTGGTTGGCAACCAGCATCGGCGAGATGAAGGGGATCACCAGCATCTGCGAGGTGGTCAGCATCAAGGTCAGCGCGAACGCGTTGAGATGGCGCGGGTTGGAGAACAGCTTGAACAGGTCCGGCAAGGCCTGCGCCAGCGGCGTGCGCCGCGACAGGTGTTGATCCAGCGGCGGCACCGTACGCGCGCCGCCGATCCAGATCAGCAGCGACAGCGCCACCAGCAGCCAGAACGGCGCCGACCAGTGGAAATGCGCGCCGAGCAGGACGCCGACCGGCACGCCGATCACCGAGGCGACCGCGAACGAGGTCATCACCGTGCCGGTCGCCGCGCCGCGGCGTTGCGAGGGGATCACGTCGGCGATGATCGCCATGATGATCGAGCCGAGCACGCCGCCGCTGATGCCGGCGAAGGCGCGCGAAGCGAGCAACAAGGGATAGCTGTCGGCCAGCGCGCAGGCCAAGTTCGACAAGGCGAACAAGGCGTACATCGCCAGCAGCAGCTTGCGCCGGTCGAAGCGGTCGATGTAGGTGGCGGCGAGCAGGCCGGACAGCCCGCCGCAAATCGAATACGCCGAGACGGCGGCGGCGAACTGCGCCGGCATGATGTGCAGGGCGCGCATGATCTGCGGGCCCAGCGGCATCATCACCATGAAGTCCATGATCAGGGTGAACTGGGTCAGCATGAGCAGCCACAGCAGGCTCCGCTCGCGCGAGGGAGTGATCGAGTACATGGGGACCCTTGCGGTCGCGACGACCGCGGTGGTGGGGGAAAAGGCGCTCAGTCTTCCAAGGTTTCGTGCACGCCTTGCGCGCCGCGCTTCCAGTAACCGGCGGCGTGCAGGCGCGATTTGTCGACGCCGCGCTCGTTCAACAGATGCTGGCGCACCGCGCGGATCGCACCGGATTCGCCGGCGGCCCAGACGTAGCCCGCGCCGTCTTGCGGCCAGCGCAAGCCGCGCACGGTTCGCAGCAACGGCGAGTCGCCGCCCGGCTCGGCGTAGTCGCGATAGCACCAATGCGCTTCCAGCGCGGCGGCGCTGGTCAGCTCGATGCGCGCGGCGGAGTCTTCGACTTCGATCGCCACGATGGCGCGCGCGGCGGCCGGCAATTCTTGCAGGCGGCGCGCGATCGCCGGCAGCGCGGTGTCGTCGCCGATCAGCACGTGCCAGTCGTAGCCGGCCGGAATCACCCGCGAACCGCGCGGGCCGCCGACGCCGAGGTAGTCGCCGACCCGCGCCTGCCGCGCCCAATCGCTGGCCGGGCCGGCTTCGTGCAAGGCGAACTCGAGTTCGAGTTCGCGCGCTTCGGTGTCGAAACGGCGCGGGGTGAAATCGCGCACGGCCGGACGCGGCGCGTCGTCGGCGTAAACGAAGCCGCTCGGCCCCAGCGTCGGCATGTTCGGGCGTTCTTCGCCGGGCGCGGGGAACAAGACTTTGACGTGATCGTCGAACGAGGCCGAGACGAAATCGGCGAGCGAGTCGTCGGCGAGCACGACGCGGCGCAGTTGCGGCGTGACCGATTCCACCCGGATCACGCGCAACAGCCGCAGTTTCAACGCATGGCGGACGCGCGCGACCGCCAGTTCGCTGGTTTCTTGCATGGGGGATGTCCTGTGGTTCGCTTGCGTGGGGGAAACGGCGGCGATCAGTCCTCGCCGCCTTCGATCTCGCGGGCGGCGCGGCGCAGGATCTCGGCGATCCGGCGCTGTTCGTCGACCGGCAGGTTGTCGCGGCGGTACAGCGCGGTCTTGAGCGCGCGGCGCGCCAGGCTCAGCTCTTGCAGCCAGCCGCCTTCGGACGGATCGGCCGGCTCCTCGCCGGCCAGCGCGCGCCGCACCCAATCCATCTTGCGCGCCATGTGGTTGAGCTTGGCCAGCATGGTGTCGACGCGCTCGCGGTGGGCCTGCAGATGCGCGATGCCCGGCTCGGCCAGCGCATAACGCTTGCGGTTGCCTTCCAGCTCGACGGTGACGTAGCCGAGTTCTTCCAGATACGTCAGCGCCGGATAGACCATGCCGGGACTGGGGCTGTAGAAACCGTTCGAGCGGGTGTCCAGCGCCTTGATCAATTCGTAGCCATGGCTCGGCTTCTCCTCGATCAGAACCAGCAACAGCAATTGCAGATCGTCGGAGCTGAACTTGCGCCCGCGCGAGAAGCCCTCGCCGTCGTCGAAGCCGCCCGGAAAGCCCGGCCCGCCCGGTCCGCCGGGGAACCCGCCGCGGCGTCCGCCGCCGCGGCCGCCGCGCGGGTGGTGGCCGCCGGCGTGGAAGATCGAATGCAAGGAAAAGCGCTCGAAGCGCTGGAAATCGTCGTGATCGCAGGAGGCCCGGCCGGGGCCGAACGGGAAGAAGCGGCGCATGATGGAGACCTTGGGTGTCGTAAGATGTGTTTTAAGATATATATCGTAAGATATGAAAGCAAGCGGTCCCGACGGACGGTCGAGCGGGTTTGGGGGACGGATCGGGGCAAGGACGAGGGCGACCGGTCGATGAGCGCCGCAGACGGGCTGGCGCCCGGTCGCTGCCGGCTGGCGCTTCGGGCCTGGCCAAGTGCCGGCTCGGCCGGGGCCGCGATCCCAAGGTTCTTCCAGCACCTCCAACGTCGAAACCTGGCTTCGCGCCGCGCATCGGACACGAGTTCTCAGCGCTGAGCGCCGCGGCCCGATCGGCACGCCATCGGCCGGCCTCTGCGTCGTTCCTGGCTCCCACCTTCCCGGCCGCGTCCAACGCGAAGAACCGGAGCGCGCGATCCGCAATGACGCGGTCGCGACCTTCGTCTGCCAAGAGCCTGCAGCCGAATCGCAAACGCGACGGCAACGCCGCCGCATCGCAACGACAGACTCCTCAGAGCCGAATGCGCGCGGCGTTCTCGAGCGCACCAAACGCATCAGATCGATTACCAAGCGTTACGTACCGGCCGAACGAGCGGAGGTAGGCTGCCGGACAGCGCCCAAAGAAACGCACGGCACTGTGGCGGCGACTCGCCTTACCGCGATTGCTCACCGAACAACGCGGCATCGCTTCGGCGCGAAGGGCGCGCGGCCATCGGCGCCGAACCGCGAAAGTTGCGCGCGATTCACGCGAGCCTCCACGCGCATCCGCCCCGACGACGTTCCAGCCGACGCCATCGACGCACTTCGACTACCGCCCCGAGCCCCCACATGCACAGCGCCAGCAACTTCATCCGACGTCTCACGCTGACACTCGCCGCGCTCGTCGTGCTGAGCGCGCTCGCCCCGCCCTCGCTCGCCGATTCGCGCGCGGACACGATCCGCATCGCCGTCTACCGCGGCCCCGCCTCGTGCGAAAACTGCTCGGAAACCCTGAAAACCGCGATCGAACGATTGAGCCCGCGCTACCGCGTCGACTTCGTCGGCGAAGACGAACGCATCGACATCACGCCCGCGACCTTGTCGCAGTACGACGTCTACGCCCAACCCGGCGGCGGCCAGGACATCCCCGGCGCGCTGGAGAGCCTCGGCGACGCACGCATCGACGCCGTCCACGACTACGTCGCCCGCGGCGGCCGCTACCTCGGCATCTGCATGGGCGCTTATCTCGCCAGCGCCTCCGGCCTCGGCCTGATCCCGCACGAACTGAATTCGGAAGTCGGGCGCCGCGGCTTTCCCGTCGCCACCAGCGACGACGCGGTCGTCGCCGTGCGCTGGGAAGGCCGAAAAGAAACGGTTTTCTACCAGGACGGCCCCTACCTGCTTCGCCCGGCGAACGACCCGGGCTTCAGAACCATCGCGACTTACGCCAACAACGACCTCGCCGCGGCGCGCTACACGCTCGGAAAAGGCTTGGTCGTCTTGAGCGGCCCGCACCCTGAAGCGGATGAGTCGTGGTTCGAGGAAGCCGGACTTCCCGTGGACGAGATGCCGAGCGACAGGCTGTTGCGCTCGCTGCTCAGCGGGCTGGAGCGATAAGCGCGCGAAGGGATCGAAGCGGATGGAACCGTAAATCCGTCGCCAGCCATTGCGTCCCCACAAAAGAAAAAGCCGGGCCCGCGACGATCGCGGAGCCCGGCCCTCGGAGAGCTGATCGACACTTCAGAGCATGCTCCGAAACGCTCCGATCTCCGACGAACACTCCATCACGGACAAATCGGATTGCACCCCGGCTCCACGTCCGCGTAATACGTTTCCGTGCGCGGCGTGAACGTCACCGGATAGTTCGGCGCGGCCGCGTCGTAATTGCTGACGCCGTACCACACCTTGCGCGCGGCGAGCGGGTTCTTGATCCGCACGTTCGACGCGCTCGCGGTCGCCAACACCACGCCGGTCTGCAGGTGGGTCAGCTTGGCGGTCACATCGCAGAGCGGACGCAGGCCCATGCCGCAATAGGTGTTGATCGAAATGCGCACGGTGCCGCTGGCGAGCGCGGACTTGGCGATGTTCTTGCACGCGACCATGCCCGCGGTCGGGCCGTAGGGGTCGCCCCAGCTGTAGGCGAAGATGCCGAACTGGCGGTTGCTGAAGTCGGCGCCGACGCAGGTCGGGTGATACGGCGGGTGCGCCGAGCCCAGCACGATGCCGATGCCGCCGCCGGTGGCGTTGGCGGTGAACTGGCCCGACGGCGCGAAGGCCTGATCGCCGGACATGGTGCTGACGAAGACGTTCTCGATCCCGGCCTGCAGCAGGTCGGACGCGGCGACGTCGACTTCGACGGTTTGCTCCTCGTAGTTCGCGCGCGCCGGCTTGGTCCAGGACCGTTCGGCCAGCTGCGAGGCGCCGCAGACCGGCGTGCAGAACGCGGGATTCAGAGTGAACGTGGGCGTCGCGGCGGCCGCGGTGGCGCCGGAGAGTTGGACCAGTCCGAGCGCGGCGAACAACGCCAGACTGCTTGCCGAAAGCCATTTCATGGTGCTTGCTCCTGTCATGGAATCGTGCGGTGGGCGGCGTGAGGGATCGCCCGCGCGGGGCGGGCGTCGCGCCGAACGCCCGGCCGCGGAGGCGGCGGGCGTACCGGTACTCGGAGGACGCGGCCATTTCGGATCATCGCGGGCGCGGTTTTTTCGCCTTCGCTGTGCCCACGGCGCGCGGCGCGGTTCGCCCGCCCGCGCCCCGCAGCGTTCGCGCCCCGCCGCGGGGCGCGGGCGACGGCCTGTTCCAGCAGCCCGCTCTTCCGCCTCGGCGCTCGAACCTTCCTCCGCACCGCGGCGGCGAAATTCGAGATGTCCAATTCCGCCGACCCAATGCGATGATGCCGACCGGTGTCCTGATCGATACGATCGGCACGATGGATCTTCGCAACCAGGCCCGGGACCGGCCGCTCCGCGCACCCACGGATATCCGGCTCCGGCCCGCGGCGGCGAACCGCGCCGTCGTTGCACCGAATCCTCTGCCGTTCCCGCCGGAGAACCACGCGATGACCGTCACCCCCCGAGCCCCGCTTTCGCTCGCGATCGCCTTGATCGCGCTTTGCGTCGCCGCGCCGCTGCGCGCCGGCGCGCCGGTCGCGGACCCGATCGAAGATCCGGCCCTGCTCGAAGGCGGCTACCTGGCGCTGCATCCCGACGTGGAGTATCGCCAGCTCGGCATTCAGGCCTATCGGCGCGGCCAACTCGACACCGCGCTGCAGCGCTTCCGCCGCGCCGGTTACTACGGCGACAAGCCCTCGCAGGCGTTCGCGGCGGAGATGTACTGGAAGGGCGAAGGCGCGCCGGCCGATCGCGCCACCGCTTACATCTGGATGGATCTGGCCGCCGAGCGCGGCTATCCCGATCTGGTCGCGCTGCGCGAGCGCTATTGGGCGGCGATGACGCCGGACGAGCGCAAGACCGCGCTGGAGAAGGGGCCGGCGGCCTACAAAACCTACGGCGACCCGACCGTGAAGCCGCGCTACGAGCGCGAACTCCGGCGCAAGCGCAATCAGATCACCGGCAGCCACGTCGGCATGGACATCGGCGTCGGCGGCGGCCGCGCGGATCAGCCCGAACTGCGCGAGCAGATTCCGCCGGGCAAGTTCTACGCGGAAACCCATTGGAACGCGCAGCGCTACTGGACCCGCCAGGACAAGCTGTGGCGGCAGCGTTTGGGCGGGACGGTCAGCGTGGGCGATCTCGAACGCTTGGGCGGCGAGCAGCCGGCGGAGTCGCAGCAGCCGGCGGCGCCGGCCGGCGAACCTGCCCAGGCGGAGCCGGTGCCCGTGCCGAAGAATTGAAGCGTCGAGGATCCCGCTAGGAAACCGCGGCCGGCAGCTTCTCTTCCGGCGCCTCCAGGCGCAGCACCAGATAGCGCATGAAGAACTGCGTGATCGGCCCCACGCACAGCGCGAACACCAAGGTGCCGAGGCCGGCGACGCCGCCCAGGGCCACGCCGCAGGCGAGCACCACGATCTCGATGCTGGTGCGCACGCGCCGGATCGACCAACCCGTGCGGCGCGCGAATCCGGTCATCAACCCGTCGCGCGGGCCGGTTCCGAGTTGCGCGCCCACATACAGCGCGGTGGCGAGCGCGCACATCGCCACGCCGCCGATCAGATAGGCGCAGCGCAACGGCAACGATTCGGGCGCCGCCAGCCAATGCAGGTTGAGGTCGGTGAACGGCCCCAGCAGAAACGTGTTGGCGACGGTGCCCAGTCCGGGCATCTGCCGCAGCGGAATCCACAGCAGCAACACCGCCACGGCCACCGACACCATCACCATGCCCAGCGACAACGGCAGATGCCGCGACGCGCCCTGATGGAACACGACCCACGGCGAGCCGCCGAGCGTGCTTTGCATCAGCAAGGCGTTGGACACGCCGTACAGCCACAGCCCCGCCAGCAGGCGGACGAGGCGCTCGGGCAGGCGGCCGGCGCGGAGTTGGGCGATGGGGCCGAGATTGGCCAGTCCGAGGGGCGAGGAGTCGGGGGTCATGGCGCCAGTATCTGGACGATTGGCACTTCCACGTAGAGCCACTTCCGCCATAGTGGCCTCATGAACCGATCCCTGACCCCGGAACACCTGGCCACCTTGGTCGGCCAGTTCCCGCGCAAGCCGGCCTACCGCGGGCTGCGCCAGATCCTGCAGGAACTGATCGGCGACGGCCGCATCCCGCTGGGCACGCGCCTGCCCAGCGAACGCGCGGTGTCGCAGGTGCTGGCCGTGTCGCGCAACACCGTGACCCGCGCCTACGCCGATCTCGCCGCCGCGGGTTTCGCCACCGCGCGCCAAGGCGCGGGCACCTACGCCGCCGTGCCCGGCGAGCGCCGGCGCGCGCACGAACACGCGCTGCGCTCGTTCGCCGGCGCGCACGCGCCCGAAGGCGCGATCGACCTCAACTGCGCGTCCACCACCGCCATCGCCGGCGTCGCCGCCGCCTACGAACGCGCGCTGGAACGCTTGCCCGGCTATCTGGGCAGCGACGGCCACCGTCCCGTCGGCCTGCCGGTGCTGCGCGAACTGATCGCGCAGAAATACGCGCGGCGCGGCTTGCCGACCGACCCCGACCAGATCATGGTCACCGCCGGCGCGCTGTCGAGCACGGCCATCGTCGCGCGCGCGCTGTCGCGGCCCGGCGACCGCGCGATGATCGAATCGCCGGTGTACCCGAACGTGATCGAAGCGCTGCGCCTCGGCGGCGCGCGTCTGGTCGCCTCGCCGATGAGCGATGCGCTGGGCGACGCGGGCTGGGACTTGGACGGCATCGAAGCCGCGCTGCGGCAGACCCGGCCGCATCTGGCCTATCTGATTCCCGATTTCCAAAACCCCACCGGCTTCCTGATGAGCGACGGCCAGCGCGCGCGCTACGCCGCCGCGCTGCGCGCCACCCGCGCGACGCCGCTCGTGGACGAATCGCTGCAAGCCATCGTGCTGTCCGACATCGCCATGCCCCTGCCCTTCGCCGCGCACGCGCCGGACGCGATCACCGTCGGCAGCGTGTCGAAGCTGCTGTGGAGCGGGCTGCGCGTCGGCTGGATCCGCGCGCCGCGCGAACTCATGGAACGGCTGATCAAGGCGCGGCTGCAGCTCGACCTCGGCACGGCGCTGTTCGATCAACTGGTGGTCACCGAACTGCTCGACGACAGCGAGGTCATCGCCGCGCGGCGCGCGCAACTGCGCCAGCGCCGCGACGTGCTGGCGCAAGCGCTGCGCGAACGGCTGCCGGACTGGCGCTTCCGCCTGCCCGACGGCGGCATGACGCTGTGGCTGCAGTTGCCCGAGGGCAGCGCGACGCAGTTGGCGGCGAACCTGGAAAGCGTCGGCGTCCACGTCCCGCCCGGCCCGATGTTCAGCGTCGAAGGCGGCGGCGATCAGTGGCTGCGCATCCCTTACGTGCGGCCGGAAGAGGAACTGATCGAAGCGGTGCAGCGCATGGCGCAGGTCTGGTCGCGGGCGCCGGCGCGCGCCGCGAGGCGCCAGGAAGGTTCGCGCGCGGTCATTCTTTAGACGGCCGCGCGCCGCGCGGCGAGCGGCTCAACCGAACGGCAGCAGGTGCCGGTGCGGGAAGTTCGACCGGTTCCAGTGCGAGACATAGCAATGCGGCGCCGCCAGCACGACGCTGAACTGGCATTTCGGCCGCAGCGCCTGCAGCGCTTGGTACTGGGCCTCGGTCAGCATCGCGTTGCGCAGGCGGAACCCCCAGCATCGTTCCATCGTCGGCGAACGGAACAACCGTTCGTAGTCCTCGAACGGCGTCGAGCTCCAGTCTTCCGGCTGCGCCTCGAGCGAAAGGAACGGCGCCAGCGAGTCGGTGAAATCGACGAAGCGCAGCGACGGCAAGCGTTCCGCCCGGGCCAGACGGCCGATGAAGCCGCGGGTGCGGAAATCGCCACCGGTGCGGACCGACGCGAGATCGGGCAGGTCGAGATCGAAGAATCCGGATTCGGGCGCTTGCGGCAGGACGAGCTTGCGCAAGGCCGGCATGAGCGCGAGCAAGGCCGGCAGATGATCGTCCTCGACCGTCGCCTGATTGTGGTCGCCGGGATCGGAGGCGGCGATCTGAAGATCCGTCAGCTTGCCGAAGCGCGGCGCCGCGGCGATAAGCTCGCGGAAATCCCAAGTCTTGAGGCCGTTGGCGCCTTCGTCCGGGCCGGCGATGCGCAACTGCACGATGTGCGCGGCGACCTCGGGCCGCGCCAGCGCGGCCGACGCGATGGCCCAACTGTCGTGATCGTCGCCGTGGTAGTCGACTGCGAGCGCGCCGCCGAGGTCGACGGCGGCGAGGCGGGAACGATGGTCGGGATAGGCGAACGCCTCATCGGCGGCATCGTCGGCGTCCCACTGTTCCGCGGCGGCTTCGTTGAGCGCGCGCTGAGCCGCGTGGATCGTCTTCAACGCCTGGGCCATCGTCGTCATTGCGGTCCGCTTCGGAGCAAAGGGAAGAAGGGTGCGAGTCTAGCGCTACAACGCGGCGGCTTCTCGCGTCGCGTTTTAGCCGAACGCACCCTGCTCCCTCCTCAAGCGAACGACCCCGCAAGAAACGACGACTTGTTGGTGATCAGCCATTTCCCCTCCACCTCATGAACCACAAAATGATCCACGAACGAATTATTGCCGATGCGAACGCGCACCGTCGCCGCGGAAAGGTGCGGCGAAATATGGCGGATGTCGAGAATCCCCTCGTCGCGCGGCGCGCCGGACGAGGCCGGACTGGCTCGCCCGTGGATCAGCGTCCGATACGCCTGCGCCGTCATCGATTCGAGCGCCCCGTCGCGCAGCCATTGGATCTGGCAATGCGGATGGAAGACCTCCTCGAACTTGCGGCTGGAGGGATCGTACGCGAGACTGAAATAGTCGCCGACGAGCGATACGACCTTCGATGTTTGGTCCATGGCGGTTCCCCCTTCATGAAATCTGCGAGGCCCGCATAGTGCTGCCTCATCCCGCGTCGCACCACTGCGATCCGGGCATTCCTGCCATTACGGAAACGCATCGATGATGGAAGAGCTCGACGGCGGGCTGGTGGGCGGCTTGATCGCGCTCGCCGCCGTGGCCGACCACCACAGTTTCGGCCGCGCCGCCGAACGCCTCGGGAAAACCCAGCCCGCCGTGAGCCGGGCGGTCGCGCGCCTGGAAGAGCGGCTCGGCGCCCGGCTCGTCCACCGGACCAGCCGGCATGTCGAGATCACCGAAGCGGGCCGCGAGTTGCTCGACCGCACGCTGCCGCATCTGCGCGGTCTCGACGAGGCGACGGCCCAGGCCGCCGAGCACGCGCCCTCGATCCGCGGAACGCTGCGCGTCGCCTGCGACGCCTTGTTCTCGCGTCTGGTGCTGGCGCCGCAACTCGCGGCCTTCCTGCGCGAGAACCCGCACCTGCACCTCAAGCTGGAGACCAAAAGCCAGCTTTCGGATTTGGTCGCCGAAGGCTTCGACCTCGCCGTGCGCTTCGGCGCGCCGCCGTTGCCCACGCTGGTGTGTCGCCGGTTGCTCAACACCCGCGTCTTGACGGTCGCCGCGCCGTCCTACCTGGCGCGGAAAGGCCGTCCGACGCACCCGAACGAACTGGTCGAACGCGATCACGAATGCATCCTGGCCATCGACCCGTCCACCGGAAGGCCGTTCGAGTGGGAGTTCTGCAAAGGCGAGGACAAGATCGCGGTCGACGTTCGCGGCCATCTGACGGTGACCGACGCGGGCACGAAACTCGGCGCTTGCTTGGCGGGCCATGGCATCGCGCAGGTCATCGACATCGGCCTCGGCGATCACATCAAGAGCGGGCAGCTTGAGGTGTTGTTCCCGCAGTGGCCGGACGAAACCTTTCCGCTGTACATCTACTATCCGAGCAGAAGCCATGTTCCGCGGAAGGTTCGCGCATTCATCGATTTCATCGTCGGGACGTTTCCCAGCGGCGCGATCCAAGACGGCATCGCTTCGACTGGGTAGATGACCGCTCAACGCGCCCAAGGCGCTGACGCGAAGATGCGCCTGCGTCCATCGCGTCAGCGAGCTTCGTTCACCATCTTGAACGATTCGAGTCCGCACACGGCGCGAAAAATCCCACGAAAGATCGCGTACCGAGAGCCGATGAGCAGCGGCGGATCGACGGCCTTCTCACCATCGGATGCGAGAGCGCCGCCGCATGCGCCGATGCGCGGCGCCGAACTTCGTCGGCGCGCAAGATCACTCACGCCCACCGAAGCTCACCTCATGACGCCAATCACACCGCACCGGGATCGATGCGCCTAACTTCGCTCCGCAAACATCGATCTTCGCGAGCGCCGCGATTTCCGCCGCCGCGATCCGTTTCGATCGGCCGCACGCGACCATGGAGGAGCAATGAAGGCCCTTCCCCTTTACTTCGCGATCCTGCTGGCAGCCTCCGTTCCCGACGCGGCCTCGGCCCAAGAGCCCGGCGATGTGTGCCAGGCGGCCTGGAAACAATCGTCCGCGTCGAAGTCCTGCACCAGCGTCATGCAGAAACTCGAGAACGGACGCTGCGGCGGCAAGACCCAATGCCTGCCCAAGAATTACCCCCTCTATCCCTCGGGCATTTCCCTCGAAGACACCAAGAAATTGGTCAACTGCGACGGAGAACTGAAGCTCGACGAAGCCGACTGTCCTTCTTCGTCCAAATACTCCACGCACACCTACGCTGAAGTGATGTCGGGCTACAAGCCCACCACCTACAGTACGCACGACCCGACCTGCCAAGCCGCGTGGGACGCCTCCTCGGCGAAGAAGACCTGCGTCACCGTGGAATTCATCCAGCGCTCCGCCGCGGGCGACTGCACGATCCAGGCGCAATGCGCGTATGGCCAGGGCCACGTCGAGCGCGACATGAACAATGTCGTGCAGACCGGCCCCGGCAGCTTCGCGCTGGGCTCGCAACCGCCGCGTAGAAGCACGGTGACGGTGTCGACCGCGGATGCGAAAAAGCTCAGCAATTGCGATGGGTATCTGAAGACCGGCGCTTGCGACTGACGTTCGTTTCGCGCCCGGGACGCCGTCCCTTCCAGCGAATCCCCGCTTCCTCCCGATCCGACACAGGAGCCGTGAGCCATGAAGACACCGCGATCGCCCAAGGTCCTCGCCTGCCTGTCTGTGTTGCTGGCGATTCCGATCAGCGCCCACGCGATCCAGCAGGGCGACGTCTTCAAGCTCTACCTCGGCGCGCCGACCCCAAGCCACCCGACCACCGACTCGACCGGCTTCGACTACGCCGCGGCGGTCGAAGGAAACTGCGGCGTCGTGCAGCGGGCGACTTACGCCAGCTACTTGCTCAAGACCAACGTCGGCGGCAGCAAGCTCGAGCTCAAGAACTGCGGCAAGGATTCCGATGGTCACCTCGCGTGCGAGATCAAGATACTGACCGGGAGCTATCGCGACTATTATTGGTATCAGTCGGACGGCTACGTACGGCCCACCGGCAGCTCGGGCAACGAGCGCTTCTCGTTCATTCCCGTGGACAGCTACAAGTTCAGCTCGCAGAACCTGGGCAACTACCAAGTCGAGGTCTACAAGATCCGCGATCCCTCGGGCCGTTACATGGTCGTCGGCGGGAAACAATCGGACTGCGGCGTGAACTACCTGCGATTCGACACCAAGGACGCTGCGCAGGCGGTCAGTGTAACGCTCGGGTCTTGAGCGCGGCGATTGTTCGGCGACGAAAGCGCTCGGCGCGAACCTTTCACCGGAAGCCGCTCACTTCGATGAACGCTAATTCCCCGCGCGATTCGGCGCGGGAGATATCTCGTATCTCGATCAGAACACAGACCGCTCCGACAGCCCGCTGGAAAACCTCGACCGCTTTCGCCGCGCTGTAGAAGCCGTCGAAAAATCGGCGCCCACCCAGGGCGCCGATTAGGTAAGCGGTCTAAGGGCGGGCGAAGCCTCGCCCGCCCCCGACTTTTTCGCCGCCGCTCAGGGCAAGGCGTTCAACGTCGCCCGCACCGGCTTGGAGAAGTTGAAGCCATCGTGCCGGTCCCAATTCACCGACCAGGTCATGACGCCGCGGAAGGTCGGATACGCCTGCTGCGGCCGGATGGTTCCGCAGTTCTGCAGCCGCGTCAGGCAGTTCAGCGCATTGGCGATCGTGGCCGCCGAGGCCTGTCCGCTGTTGGCCGAGGACGGGCCCGAGGGCAATCCGAACGCCACTTGGTCCGGCCGCAGGCCGTTGAAGACGACGCCGGTGTTGTTGTTGGTCCGGAAGCCTTCGATCAGCATCAGGCTGGCGCCGACCAGCATATCGACCGACCCCTCGGGCAAGCCGTTCTGGCTGTACGGCGAATACATCGCGCCGTTGTTGTAGTACTGCACATGGATCAGGTCCAGCTCCTGGCGCAGTCCGTCGATGATCGGCAGGTAAGCGCCCCAGATGCCGCTGTACGCGACGAAGCCGCCCTGCACGTACGGATGCTCGGGCGCCATCGACAGGTAGAACGACGGACCGATGCGCGTATTGAGCTGCTTGATCGCCGTGACCAGATTGGTCTGCACGGCCGCGCCGTGGTAGACGCCCGCGCCGCTTTCCAGGTCGATGTCGACGCCGTCGAAACCGTAGTAGCGGATCAGGTCTTCCATGCTGTTGACGAAGTTGGCGACCTGCGTGGCGTTGTTCAACGTCACCGTGCCGTTCTGGCCGCCCAGCGACAGCACCACCTTCTTGCCGCGCGCGCGCGCCGCGGCCACGTCGGCCTTGAACTGCGCTTCGGTTCCGGCGCCCGGATCGACCGTGAAGCTGACCGCGCCGTTGCCCGCATCGTCGCCGAAAGCGACCACGATGACGTCGAAGTCGTTGGAGACCTGGCTGATCGGGAAGGTCGCACCGGAGGGATTGGTGAAGTTGTGCCAGTAACCCACCAACGCATGCCGCGGCAGGGTGTTGTCGCCGCCGCCGGCGCTGGTGGTCGCGCTGATCTGCGTGCCTTGCGCCGAAGCGTTGCCGGCGTTGTCGCGCGCGCGAACGCGGAAGGTGTAGGCCGTGGACGCGGTCAAGCCGGTGTTGCTGAAGGACGTACCGGTGGGCGAACCCACCAACGTGCCGTCGCGGTAGACATCGTAGCCGGCGACGCCGCTGCCGCCCGGGTTGTCGGTGGAAGCGCTCCAGCTCAGGTTGATCGAGGACGAAGTCACCGACGTCGCGGCCAGCCCGGCCGGCACGCTGGGCGCGGTGGTGTCGGGCGTCCCGGCATTGACGGTGATATTGGCCGCCGACGACGTCGTGCTGGCGCCTTCGTTGTCGGTGGCGACCGCGGTGATCGCGTAGTTGCCCGCGGCCGCATTGGTCCAGGTCGCGCTGTAGGGCGAGGTGGTGTCGATGCCCAACGACGTGCTGCCGCGGAAGAACTGCACCTGGGCGACGCTGCCGTTGGCATCGGCCGCGTTCGCCGCGACGCTGATGGTGGCGCCCGCGCTGAAGGTCGCGCCGTTCGCCGGCGTGGTCAACGCGACCGTCGGCGGCGTGTTGCCGCCCGCGCTGCAGGCGCCCAGATCCTGGTAGTAGCCGCAGCTGGGGCAGTGCGTGGGCGGCGTATTCCAGATCTGCGTAGTCGCCTGATACAGCCGCCCCTGATAGACGAGCTTGCTGCCCGCGTTATAGATGGTGGACGCGTTCCAGTCGGCGATCCCCGCGCAGCTGACGCTCTGCGCGTGCGCGGACGACAGCCCGGCCGCCAGCAAAAAGCCGGACAGCAAGACGCCTGTCGATCGGATGCTCATTAGGTTGGTTCTCCGGTGCCTGATGGATGGGGAAGGAGGCGGGCGCGGACGCGCCGACCCCAAGCCACGCGCGGCAAACCCGCTGCGGCGCGGCCATTCCCCCCAGAGAACTAACGAACAACGGTGGCGCGGTCGGTTGCCGATCCGCGCAGTGCGCCGCATGCGTGTGCGGCGCTATCGGTCGCCGCCGACTGTGGTGGGCGGCGACGCGCGTGTCAAGTTGCCCGTTTCCGAATAAATGCGGCGGTCGTCACGCCGCGAACGTTGCGGCCGCATGCGTCTTAAATCGGAAGCCGCCCGCTTCAAGGCAAACGAGGGGTCGATCTAAGGCGAACGGCGGCGGGGCCAGCGGGGCCGCGGAGCGCATTCCGGGTTAAGCGGCTCGCTCCAGGTCCCGAGGACGCCGCGCGGCCGTCGCGCACGGCCCGGAAGCGCGAACGCTTCCGGGCCCGCGTCTTGCCCGACTTAATAGACCAGATACTCCAGACGCTTCTTGCTCAATTCCGCAGACGATTCGTTGCGCACGTCGGCGCTGAAGCCCTGCCCCGTCAGGGTGTCCTTGTTGATCAGGAAACTGAAGATGCTCGGACCTTTGCCATCGGTGCCCCTGGGATATTGCGCGTTGCCGTGGCAACCCATGCATCCGCCCATCACCAGTTGGTCGGAATTCGGAGGCAGCTTCTTCACGCCGAGGATGCTCGACAGCCCGCGCTTGGCCAGCAGAGTGAATTCCTGTTTGTCGGGGTTGGGGTCCTTGACTCCGCCCTTGAACAACTGGATGCCGGGCTGGCCGCTCTCGATCACGATGTTCGCCAGGTAAAAGTCCTGGGTCAGCGGATCGGGCTTGGCCGGGGTGACCGAGCTGTCTTCGTTCGTGGGCAACACCTGCAGCCCCACGAGACGGTAGTACTGCCACACCGAATTCTTGAACGCAGGCGTGCTGGCCATGGCCTTCTGGACTTCGTTGTTGACGTCGTTGACGGCGCTCGTCGCTATCGGCGGATTCTGGACCTTGATCGGCCCCGAAAACCCGGTCGGCACGGTGAATTGGCCGGGAACGACATCGTAGCCGTGGGCGCTGTCGATCGGGCCCGCCAAGGGCAGCGTTACCGCGGTCCGGTTCGACCCGGAGTTGAGGATCGCCGTCGGCCGCGTACCCGGCTGTACCGATGCGTCGTACTGCATTTCGTTATAGAGGTTGATGAGATACAGCCCGGTGTCTTGCTTATCCGGCGTGGTCAGGCTGTCCACCTGTTCGAAGGTGGTGTAGACGAACGTCGGGTAGTTTTCCATCTTGCGCAGGATGTGCACGCCGACCAAGCCGAAGGTGGCCACCCGGGACTGGGTCACGCCATTGACCTTGTAGTAGTACACGGCGTCGGCCGTGTGATAGCGGCCGGACGCGATCAACTCGGGCGTCATTTCCCGCCACGCGGACTTCACCTCCACCGATTCCCCCTGGTTCGTCGCGTTGGGAGGCAATTCCAGCGACGCCGGGGGACTGTCGGCGTTGTAGATGGATTTTATGTAGTCGTACTCGACCGGATTGACCTTGGCCTGGAACAGGATGATGTGATCGTCCTGGGGATTGGGCGACGGCGTGCTGCCGTTCTTCGGGAAGAAGATCTGGTTCTGGCCGATCTGGCTGTTCTCGTCGAGATTGTTGAACCGGGCGCCGATCGAATTGACCTTCAGGTTTCCCTGGTAGACGTACTCGGGAGTCAGGGTGGAGAGATTCCCCTTGGGGGCCGATCCCGCGGGGAACAGCTCGGAGCGGTGAGCGAAGGTTTCCCACAGCAACTGGTTGCTGCTGAAGTTGGACCTGATGTTTTTGCCGCTCTGGTAGAAGTCGTTGGCGCCCGATGCAGCGAAGTTGCGGCCCGGATCGATGGCTCCCCGCACGACCGGCGACCTGCCGGCCAAGTTGACGCCGTTCTTCTGCGCGGGGGAATTGAAGTGGATGAACTGCCGCCAGGCGAAGCGCGCGTACTGCGCGTGGGTGATGTTGGGGTTGTAGGGATCGTAGTTGTACGCCGGCGGCGCGGCGGGCAGAGCCGCCGGGGTCGCGGTCAGGTCGGTCGGCGTGATGGGGTCTCCGCCCGGAAACACGGTTTTTTCATCCTTGGCGACCGCCGAGACGGCGGCCGTGGGTTCGGTTTTCGTACACGATGTGGACATCGCCAGCGCGCCGGCGAGCGCGCCGAACATAAGGATATTGGTCTTCATTGCCGCACTCCGTCGTTGTTGCGCTGCGTGGTGAATCCACGATCCATCGCGGCAGCCATGGGAATTCATGCGTTATCGTGCCGCCCCATTTCGCTGGGGGACGTGGCGGAGGCGGGTCAGCCCGCGAACTGGTACCACTGGATGACGAAGCTGGTGTCGTTGTAATCCATATCGGCGCCGTCTTCCGTCACGTACAAGGTGCCGCCGCCGAATATCTTGTTCTGTATGAAGAACACGACCGGATTGCCCGCCGAGATCAGCGGAATATTCGGACCGCTGCTGCCGAACTGGACCTGCATCCCGTCCGCCATCGTGAACCGGCCGGCGCCGTTCTGGAGGAAACCGACCTGCGTGCCGCTGCCCGAGATTGGGAAGCTCTCCTGACTGCCGTCCAGACCATAGAAACTGATGGGCCGGCCGCCGGAGTCGATGATTTGGACGTATTGCGTGTATGCGGCCTGATGCATCGCCGTGAACGTCACGAGCTTGCCGGTGGGGATGTAGGCCAGCGACTGAGGGGCCGACCATTGGATGCCTGCCACGATGGAATCTCCTTAGATTGATGGGCTTCCAGGACTGGGTGAGGCGCCGCTGCCGCTTCCACGAGCGGCCATGCCGCTGAACGCTACGCGCGGCGACTTTCGTTGATCAACGACGCAGGGCGATAAGCGATGAAATGGTCTTGAGCTTCATGGACGACCGCCTCCGCGATTCAACGCAAGCGCCGTCGTCTTAGGTTCAAGCATCTGCGCCTTAGCCCTTCGCCAGCTACTACGCTGTCGAGCGGAGGCTGCGGCCAACTTTTTTGATCGATGCTTGATTCAGCTCACAAAAACCGGCGACTGTTACGCGCCAGTGCGACTTCGCTCGCAAAAGCATTCGCAATCGACGAGCGAGAGGTTTCATCGATGCAACAGCCGAATCGGCGTTGATGCTTCGGAGAAAAAGGCGATTCGACCTTAAGGCAGGCAACCACGAGACCATTCCTGCTAGCGGATGCCATAACGCTGAAGTCGGCGCTCATAACGGCGTCGGATCGGCAAAGAAGAGCTCTACGCTCGATGGGTGCTGCGAGCGCGCAAGAACTCAGGCAGCGGCAAGTGGATGCTTAACCTCGAGGTTCCAGACCCACGCCCTCGCGGGCGTTCTGAAGGCCGGTGGGATCTATCTGGACCGCCCCAGTCGCCGAGCACGCCTTAGCTTCGGATGTCGTCAGGCCGCTTAATCGCCCGATCTTTCAAAAGCCTCGCACGTGCGGCAGAAGCGAAGCAGCGCGGACACGAATTCCAACGGCGCCTCCAACGGGGAGTATTCGCCACCCGGTATCACATCGCCCTGCACATGGATCGCGCCGACGGCCCGAAGCCCCGAAACATATTCCGCGCCGTCTGTCCCGCCTCCGGCGCCGCGCAGATACAACATCGGAACGTCGATGCGCTTGGGTATCGCATTACGCTCGGCGTCCATTTCCATGGCCCGATACCAGTCGAAGCCAGCCCGCAGAGCCTCAGGGCGTGCATAGGCCTCTACGAACGCGCGACGAAGATCGGAGCCCACTTTGTTCGAATCGCAGGCAAGCGCGTCGATGAAGTAGTCGAAGTAGGCCTTTTCGTTACCGCGCACCAAGACTTCAGGCAATTGAGGCAAGGCGTGGAAGGCGAAATGCCAGATGGTCGGCGTAGCGATGATTTCCTTCCACGGGGCCACGCCCGGAACAACGGTGTTGATCACGGCCGCCCCCACGATGCGTTCGCAATGGTCCCGAGCCGCAGCAAAAGCGATCATCCCGCCGACATCGAGTCCGGCCACCACGATGGAGTGCGCGCCGCATCGCTCGACCGCATCCAACACGAGCTCCGCCAGCACGGACTTTTCAGCGGACGGCGGTGCGCCGCGGGAGCTCGCAATCGCCGGCAAGTCCACCGCCAACACCCACCTGTCCGCGGCCAGCGCCTCCATGACCGTCGAATAGAGCGCACTGCTGTGCGGCCACCCGTGCAGCAGCACCAGCGCAGGGCGCTTTGGATTTCCCGCCTGATGGACGCCCACTTGCAGCGGGCCCACGGGAACCGAGGCGAAACGGATCTGCGAGTCTTCCGACATGACGAGTCCTCACGACGCAGAAGGGCCAGCCTTTCCCTGTGCACGTGTCAGCAACGTCGATGCCGCGCGAAAGCTGCTTAACAAAAAGGTGCTGTGGTCTCGATCGCGCGATGCACACCTTAGCCGACAGACGCATGGCATGGCGGGGCGCTTGGCAGCGCGAGCAGGGATATCGGACACGCTCGGAACGCCGCTGCGCCCTCATCCCTGGTCTTGCGGAGGCTATTCCGCTCGGGAGCGACTCAACAGGCGAGCGGAGGCTCGTGAGGCAACGCAACTCAGCGACTGTCGTCAGCGAAATGAGCCGCAGGGGCGACGTCCGAATGCCGAGGCTATCCGTCGAGGCGCGGACACCGACGATCCACCATCGAAAAAAGTCGCGCCTGCCGACCTAGGATCCCGCGTCCTGCAGGAGAAGTCGCTTGACGTTGCGGCGTGGTGGGCCCACCAGGACTCGAACCTGGAACCAAAGGATTATGAGTCCTCTGCTCTAACCATTGAGCTATAGGCCCGCAAGAGGCGAGATTCTAAAGCACCGGCGCGGGCTCGTCAGCCCGGCTTTCGGCCGCCCGCTCGGACCGAACTCCGCTAGCCGATGGCCGTGTCCCCGCACCCGGCTCGCGGAACTGCGAATCCCCTCGCCTTTATACGATTCCCGCGGCCCGACTTGCCCAGGGTGGGTCGCATTTTTCGCGCCAGGGACTCGGCAGCATGGTCTGGACACGCGCGGCAGACGCGTGCCTGCGCCGCAAGGCGCTGCGAGCGCGAGGACGACATCGCCGCGCTCGCTCATTGGAGGGGGGCCACGATCCGGAGGCATCGCCGTCTACGGCGAGCGTTCGGTATCGCCTCACCCATCGAATGAGGTCTTTATGTCGCGCACTACCCCGCTTCGTTTCCACGCTGTGTCGCTCGCGTTGTTGATCGGCTCCGCGAGTTCCGTCCACGCCGCCGATCCCACCGCAAACGCATACGCGGCGAACAACGACACGATCGCCGCGGCGCCGACCGCCGTGCCGCCGTTCAAGCACCCCGGCCTGTTGATGACGCAAAACCGCCTGACCAACATCCGCGCCGCCGCCCAATCCAGCGCCGGCAGCGCGATGAAGACCGGCTACAACCGCTTGCTGCAAGACAACCGCGGTTCGCACACCTATGCGCATCAGGCGCTGGCGACGGTGGAGGTGGTGCGCGCGGCGGGCGGGCCGCAGGAGGGGCGGTGGAAGAACGATGGCTTCGCGGCGTATCTCAATGCGCTGCGTTGGGCGGTGTCCGGCGATACGCGCAATCGCGACAAGGCGATCCAGATTCTCGATGCGTGGTCGGCGAAGTTCGCCGGCTTCACCCTGGCGCCGGGCACGGATGCGCCGCAGGCGTGGCTGGAGGCGGCGTGGGGGTTGCCGGTGTGGGTCAGTGCGGCGGAGATCCTGCGCCATCACGACGGCGGCGCGGCGGGGTGGCCGCAGGCGTCGCAGGACCGGTTCAACGGTTATCTCAATAAGTTGTATGGCTATGCGAACCAAGCCTCGGCCCGCACCAACAATTGGGGCGTGTCCGGCGCCTTGGCGATGATGGCGGCCGGCGTGTATCAGGACGACGCCAATCGCTACAACGCCGGCTTGAACCGGATGAAGCAGCTGATTCCGCTGATCGTTTACAGCAGCGGCGAGGTGCAGGAGTTGGCTGCGCGCGATTGCCATCATCCGCAGTATTCGCTGGCCGGCATCGCCCAGGCGGCGGAGATGGCGACGATCCAGGGCGATACCAGCGTGTGGCTGCTCAAGGTCGGCAACGAGGCGCAGCCGCGGTTCTCGCGCGGGCTGGAGTACATGGCCAAGTCGATTTTGTACGGCGAAGGCGTGCGCGATTGCCGTTCCAACGGGCTGTATCCGGGCTACAGCGAGATCGCGGTCAACGGCTACATGAATCGCGGTACGCCGATCGCGAATTTCCAGAACGCGACCAAGCGCGGGCGGCCGGATGCGAACGCGGCGGAGTTCATCGGGTGGTCGGCCGCGACTCATGGCCGCGACGATTTCTGATCGATTGCAACGCGCGCAGGCCGCACTGAGGCGGCCTGCGCGCGCAGTTCATCGCGCCGAGCTCATCGAATAAGGCCGCTGCTTCGGATGGCTGGCCCAGTCGCGATTGGGCTGTGCCTGCATGACGAAACGCAGCTCGCCGCCGGCGACGATTTCTTCGTGGCGCAGGAACGCGCGATCCAGCGGCTGGCCGTTGAGCGTGGCGCCGCCGATGTAGGTGTGCGCGTCGTCCAAACCTTCGGCGACCACGGTGAAGCGCTTGCCGTTGGGCAGGTTGAGCGTGGCTTTCGGCAGGAACGGGCGGCCGATGATGTATTCGTTGCTGGCCGGCGCCACCGGATAGAAACCCAGCGCGGTGAACACGTACCACGCCGACATCTGACCGAGGTCGTCGTTGCCGGCGAGCCCGTCGGGACGCGGCGCGTACTGGCTGTCCATGATCTGCTTGAGCCGTTCCTGGGTGCGCCAGGGTTGGCCGGCGTAGCCGTAGAGATAGGCGACGTGGTGGCTGGGTTCGTTGCCGTGCGCGTACCAGCCGATCAGGCCGGTGATGTCTTCCATGTGGGCGAAAATCTTCGGATCGACCTTGGCCTCGAACACTTGGTCGAGCCGCGCGATCAACTTGTCGGCGCCGCCGTGCGCGCTGGCGAGACCGGCCACGTCCTGCGGCACGTACCACGAGTACTGCCACGCGTTGCCTTCGGTGTAGTCGCTGCCGTAGCCGCTGACGCTGGGGTCGAAAGGTTCGCGGAAACTGCCGTCGCGCTTGCGCGCGCGCATGAACCCGGTCTTCGCGTCGAACGCGTGCTTCCAGTTGCCGGCGCGCTTCTCGAACCGCGCGGCGACGTCCTTGCGTCCCATCGCCCCGGCCATGCGCGCGATGGTCCAATCGTCGAACGCGTACTCCAAAGTCTTCGACGCCGCCTCGCCTTCTTCGTCGATCGGCACGTAACCCAGTTGCTTGTACTGCGCGATGCCGTCGTACGGGCCGTAATCGGCGCTGGCGACCATCGCGTCCAAGGCTTCGTCGGCGTCGTAGCCGCGAATGTCCTTCATATAGGCGTCGGCGATCACCGGCACGGCGTGGTAGCCGATCATGCACCACGTCTCCTGCCCGTGGAACGCCCACACCGGCAGGATGCCGTACGGGCTGGCCTTGCGCGACGCCAGCAGCGAGCTCACGAAATCGTTGTTGCGCCGCTCCGGCTGCACCAAGGTCAGCAGCGGATGCAGCGCGCGATAGGTGTCCCACAGCGAGAACGTGGAGTGATAACGAAAGCCCTTGGCTTCGTGCACGGCGTTGTCCGGCCCGCGATAACGGCCGTCGCTGTCCATGAACAAGCTCGGCCCCATCAGCGAGTGGTACAGCGCGGTGTAGAAGCTCTTGCGCATCGGCTCGGCGCCTTCGGCGTCGATCGCCGACAGCGCCTCGCTCCAGCGCTCGCGCGCCTGCGCGCGCACGCGGTCGAAATCGAAACCGGGCACTTCGGCGTCGAGGTTGGCGATGGCGCTGTCTTCGCTCACCGGCGAGATCGCGACCTTGACGATCAATTCTTGTCCCGGCGCGTCCTTGAAATCGAGGCTGGCGACGAGCTGGCGGCCTTCGATCTGCGCGCGCTGGGTCGGGTCTTTCTCGCCCGGCGGCGGGAAGCCTTTGTAGACGACATCGGCTTCGGTGTCGTGGAAGGCGTGGCCGCTGACCGGCCGCGAGAAGCGCATGGCGAAATACAACTGCCGCCCCGGCGCCCAGCCGCGGGTTTCGCGGAAGCCGGTCACGGTGCCGTCCGCGCGCAGGCGCACGCGCGACCACTGCACCTTGCCGGGGTAGTCGTACAGGCTGGTGCGCAAGTCGATCAGCAGATGCGCCGCCTGCCCGCCCGGATAACGGTAGCGGTGCACGCCGACCCGCTCGCTAGCGGTGAGTTCGGCGCGGATCTTGTAGTCGTCGAGAGTGACGGCGTAATAGCCCGGTTGGGCGACTTCGTCGTCGTGGCGGAACGCGGAGCGGTAGCCGCTGCGCGGCGTCTTGGAATCGCCGCGTTCGAGCTTGACCTCGCCGGCGATCGGCATCACCAGCACGTCGCCGAGGTCGGAATGGCCGGTGCCGGAGAAATGGGTGTGGGAGAAGCCGACGATGGTCGGATCGCCGTGGCGGTAGCCGGCGGCCCAGCCGTAGGCTTCTTTGCGCGGCTTGATCTCGGTGTCCGGGCTGAGTTGGATCATGCCGAACGGGACCGTGGCGCCGGGGAAGGTGTGGCCCTCGCCGCCGGTGCCGATGAACGGGTCGACCGCCTCGAAGGCGCGGCGGCCGGCGTCGCCGGCGGGCGCGGCCGGGGCGGCGAACGCGGCGGCGGCCAGGGCCAGGGCGGCGGCGGCGAGGCGCCAGCGCGGGAGGCGGCCGGCCGGCGCCGGGGGGGCGCCGGCTCGCGACGGGCGCGTTCGGGACGGGCTCGTTCGGAACTGGGTCGTTCGGGACTGGATCGGCCGGGCCATCCGCAGTACTCCGTCAGCATTCGTGATCGGGAATGGGACCGGCGACCGGCCGCGGGGCGGGCCGCCACTTTTAGATCGTTCTAAATATCGGCAAGCTAGCACGCACCCGGAACGTGTTCATGCTGCATTGCAGAATGCAGCGACGGGGCTCAGGCCGCAGGATGGCGGCATTTAGAACGATCCAAAAGCGCTCAACCCCTCTCCAGATCGTGCCCGGCCCATGACCGTCCGACCACCCACCGCGAGGTGCCCAAGATGAACGACGCGCCCGCCCCCCGAGGCCGGGTCACCCTGGCCGACATCGCCCGCGCCTGCGGCCTGTCGCGCGCGACCGTTTCCCTGGTGCTGCGCGGCAGCCCGCTGGTGCATGCCGATACCCGCGCCCGGGTCGAAGCCGAGCTCAAGCGCCAAGGCTACGTCTACCACCGCGGCGCGGCCAATCTGCGGCGCAAGGTGTCGACCGGCGTGGCCCTGGTCATCAACGACCTGTCCAACCCGTTCTTCGCCGAATTCGCCGCGGGCGTGGACGAATGGCTGGCCACGGCCGGCTACGTCACCCTGCTCGGCAGCACCAACGAATCGGTCGAACGCCAGCAGGCGGTGCTGACCTCGCTGATCGAGCACGACCCGGCCGGCATCATCCTCTCGCCGGCCGAAGGCAGCGACGGCACGCGCCTGCGCAGTCAGGTCGGCGAACGCACGCCGGTGCTGGTGTTCAACCGCGAGCTCGAAGGCACCACCTGGGACTTCCTCGCCCTCGACAACACCCACGGCGCGCGGCTCGCCACGCGCCATTTGCTCGATCGCGGCCATCGCCGCATCGCCTTCTTCGGCGGCCACCGCGACTCGTCCTCGTGCCGGCAGCGCCGCCAGGGCTATCGCGAAGCGCTGGCCGAGGCCGGGATCGAGCCGGAACCGCAGTGGCTGGTCGAATGCGCGCCCACGCGCCTGGAAGCCGCGCAGCAGACCGGCGCGCTGTTCGTGCGCGATCCCGCGCCGACCGCGGCGGTTTGCTACAACGACGCGGTCGCGCTCGGCCTGATGGCCGGACTGGTCTCGCGCGGCCGCCGCGCCGGCGCCGATTTCGCCGTGGTCGGCTTCGACGATATTCCCGAAGCCGCCGTCGCCTCGCCGCCGCTCACCACCATCGCGGTCGATCCGCGCGCGCGCGGCCGCCAGGCCGCCGAGCTGATCCTCAAGCGCCTGCGCGAACCGGCGATGCCGCGCGCCCACACCATCGCTCCGGTGCGTCTGCAGGCCCGCAGCAGCAGCGAAGTGCACCTGCCCGGAGAGTCCGCATGAGCCGTCGCGACATGTCCTACACCGCCGCGCTCGCGGTGGTGACCACGATCTTCTTCACCTGGGGCGGCCTGACCAGCCTCAACGACGTGCTGATCCCGCATCTCAAGGCCGTGTTCAACATGAACTACGCCCAGTCGATGCTGATCCAGTCGACCTTCTTCGGCGCGTACTTCCTGATGTCGCTGCCGGCCAGCCGGGTGGTGGCGAAGTTCGGCTACAAGAACAGCATCGTCATCGGCCTGATCGTCGCCGCCGCCGGCGCGTCGCTGTTCTTCCCGGCCGCGCGCATTCCCTCGTATCCGCTGTTCCTCGGCGCGCTGTTCGTGCTCGCCAGCGGCATCACCTTGTTGCAAGTGTCGGCCAATCCCTACATCAGCCTGCTCGGCGATCCGGCCGGCGCGCCGAGCCGCCTGAATCTGGCGCAGGCGCTGAACTCGCTGGGCACCACGGTGTTCCCGACCTTCATCGGCCCGCTGATCCTGTCCACCGCGGTGCTCAGCGCTGCGGATCTGGCGGCGATGAGCGCCGTCGATCAAGCCGCCTACCGCGCCCACGAGGCCGCGGCGGTGCAAGTCCCGTACATGATCATCGCCGGCTGCCTGGTGCTGCTGGCGGTGTTCGTCTACACGATGCGCATTCCGCCGCTGACCGAAGCGACCGAAAGCGCCGACCCGGCCCACCACAGCTTCGGCGAGGTGTTGAGCCAGCGCCATTTGCTGTTCGGCGTGATCGCGATCTTCGTCTACGTCGGCGCCGAGGTCTCCATCGGCAGCTTCCTGGTCAATTACTTGTCCGAACCGCAGATCGCCCACTTCGATCACGCCACCGCCAGCAAATACCTCGGCCTGTATTGGGGCGGCGCGATGGTCGGCCGCTTCGTCGGCGCGGTGCTGCTGCGTTTCGTCGACGCGCGCAAGCTGCTGGCGCTGGCCGCGGTCGCGGCGATCGCGCTGCTGGCGCTGACCATGAGCACGCAGGGTTCGGTCGCGATGTGGACGGTGCTGTCGATCGGCCTGTTCAACTCGGTGATGTTCCCGACCATCTTCACCATCGCCATCGAACGGCTCGGGCCGATGACCAGCAAGGCCTCGAGCCTGCTGATCATGGCCATCGTCGGCGGCGCGGTGATTCCGCTGCTGCAGGGCGTGTTGTCCGACCGCATCGGCATCCAGCATTCGTTCGTGATTCCGGCGGTGTGCTACGCCTTCATCGTCTGGTACGGCCTGTCCGGCTCGCGCATCCGCGCCGGCCAAGGCCAGCACGCCAGCGCGCAAGCTTCGGGAGTGATGCATTGATGTCCGCCGTTTCCACGCCGTCGGACGAGCGCGCCAGCGGCGCGATCGTCTGCTTCGGCGAAGCCTTGATCGACTTCCTCGCCCGTCCGGCCAAGAGCCCCGGCGAGCCGCGCCATTTCGTCGAATACGCCGGCGGCGCGCCGGCCAACGTCGCCGTCGCCGCCGCGCGCCTGGGCGCGCACGCGCGCTTCGTCGGCATGCTCGGCCAGGACATGTTCGGCGATTTCATCGCCGAGCAGCTCAACGGCTACGGCGTGGACACCCGCGACGTGCGCCGCACCAGCGAAGCCAAGACCGCGCTCGCGTTCGTCTCGCTCGACGGCGACGGCGAACGCAGCTTCAGCTTCTATCGTCCGCCCGCGGCCGATCTGCTGTTCCGCGACGGCGACTTCCGCCACGACGGTTTCGACGACGCCGGCGTGTTCCACGTCTGCTCCAACAGCCTCACCGAGGAAGCCATCGCCGCGGCCACGCTCGCCGGCATGCGCCGCGCGCGCCTCGCCGGCGCGCTGGTGAGCATGGACATGAACCTGCGCCCGTCGCTGTGGCCGGCCGGTTTCGATCCCGCGCCGCGCTTGCTGGCGGCATTGCTGGAAGCCGATCTGATCAAGCTGTGCGGCAGCGAGTTCGAATTCCTCGCCCGCCACCTCGGCGGCGAAGAAGCCGCGCTGCAGCGGCTGTGGCACGGCTACGCGACCTGCGTGCTGATCACCGACGGCGCCACGCCGATCCGCTGGTACACGCGCACCCGCAGCGGTTCGGTGGCGACGTTCAAGGTCGCGCCCAGCGACACCACCGGCGCCGGCGACGCCTTCGTCGGCGGCTTGCTGCGCCGCTTGATAGCGCTCGGCGTGAACGCGGCCAACTTCAACGATTTCCTCCAGCGCGAAGACGATCTGGTCGGCGCGCTGCGCTACGCCGCCGCGGCCGGCGCGCTCGCCACCACCCGTCACGGCGCGTTCGCCGCCATGCCCAGCGCCGCCGACGTCGAACGGCTGATGCAGGAACAAGCCCAGGAACTCGCATGAATCTTCCGTCGAACCCGCTGCCGAACTTCCGCGAGGCCGATACGCTGCTGGCGCACATCCGCGACACGATGGCGTTCTACGATCCGGTCGCGCTCGATCCCAACGGCGGCTTCTTCCATTACTTCCGCGACGATGGCGCCGTCTACGACGCCTCGCACCGGCACTTGGTCAGCTCGACCCGCTTCGTCTTCAACTACGCGATGGCGGCGGTGGAATTCGGCCGCGACGACTACCGCGAACGCGCGCGCCACGGCCTGCGCTATCTGCGCGAGGCGCACCGCAACCCGCACACCGGCGGCTACGCCTGGACGATCCGCGACGGCCAGCCCGAAGACCGCATGAACCACTGCTACGGCGTGGCCTTCGTGCTGCTGGCGTACTCGTGCGGGGTCAAGGCCGGCATCGGCGAAGCCGCGGCATGGATGGACGAAACCTGGAACCTGCTGGAAGCGCGCTTCTGGGAGCCCGAGTACGGCCTGTACCGCGACGAAGCCGACGCCGACTGGAACTTCACCGGCTATCGCGGCCAGAACGCCAACATGCACATGTGCGAGGCGATGCTGGCGGCGTACGAAGCCTCCAACGACGCGCGTTACCTCGAGCGCGCGCTGACGCTCGCGCAGAACATGACCCAGCGTCAGGCCGCGCAAGGCGATGGTTTGGTGTGGGAGCACTACGACCGCGACTGGAACATCGACTGGGATTATCACCGCGACGATCCCAAGCACCTGTTCCGCCCGTGGGGCTTCCAGCCCGGCCATCAGACCGAATGGGCCAAGCTGCTGCTGATCCTCGACCGCCACCTGTCCGCGCGCGGCAACGCGCCCGCGTGGCTGGTCCCGACCGCGCGCCACTTGTTCGACACCGCGGTCGCGCGCTCGTGGGACGACGAATTCGGCGGCCTCGCCTACGGCTTCGCGCCCGACGGCGCGGTCTGCGACGACGACAAGTACTTCTGGGTCCAGGCCGAATCGCTGGCCACCGCGGCGCTGCTCGCGGTGCGCACCGGCGAAAACCTGTACTGGCAGTGGTACGACAAGCTGTGGGCCTATGCGTGGCAGCACCTGGTCGATCACCGCTACGGCGCGTGGTATCGCATCCTCGACCGCCGCAACGGCAAGTACAGCGACGAGAAGAGCCCCGCCGGCAAGACCGATTACCACACCATGGGCGCGTGCTACGAAGTGATCCGCTGGCTGCGCGCCCCGTAAGCCCCTTGTAGGAGCGGCGCGAGCCGCGACCGCGAACCCTCGCTTGCGTCGTATGCGGGGGTTCGCGGTCGCGGCTCACGCCGCTCCTACCGCCAGCGCCCCATGCGCGCATTCATGCGCCGCCCGTCGGAAACGCCCCGCGTCACCCCGAAGCGCTGACATTCCCTACGCAACCGCGCAACATCCGCCCTTCTATCCTGGCCGCTCCCCTCATCCCGGAGCACCGCCATGGACATCCAGCGCATCGCCGACCGCTACGTCGAACTGTGCCGCGCCGGCGAGCACGCCCAGATCCAGGACGAACTCTACGCCGACGACGCCGTCAGCATCGAAGCGCCCGGCAACCAGTCCGGCCCGCTCGGCAACGTCGAAGGCTTGGAGGCGATCCGCGAGAAGGGCCGCAAGTTCATGGACGACGTGGTCGAAATCCACAGCAGCTGGTGCAGCGACCCGGTCGTCGGCGGCGATTGGTTCACCCTCGCCATGGGCATCGACGCCACCTACAAGAGCATGGGCCGCATGCCGATGTCCGAAGTCGCGGTGTACAAGGTGCGCGACGGCAAGATCGTGCACGAGCAGTTCTTCTACGGCTGAGGCACCCAGCGCGAACGGTACGTCACGGTGCGCCGCTTAGCCGAACACTAGTGCGATAACGCCGAGAACCAGGATGAGCAGCGTCGCCGGCAGCCATGCCAAGACCACCGCGATGAGCGCGTGCCAGGCCGGCCGCAACGCGCCTCCCGCGCTTCGATGCGCGCGCCAGGAGGCCCGTTGCGTCATCGCTACGCCCCAGGCCAACAGCGGCTGCAACAATGCGACCATCAGTGCCGCCAGCGCTATCGATTCTGCTTCCATCAAGGTTGCGATCGCGACCGCCGCGAAGGCTAACGGCGACGCCCACAACACCACCACGGACAGGCCGATGAGCGTGTTCGCCCGCGAGCTACGCCGCAAGGAGCGCAGATTCCAGCACAGCATCAATGCGCCGGCGAGCAGGCCGCCGAAGAGGCTGGCGACGCCGATCTGTTCGGCGCCGAACAGCCGGGAAGCTGACGATGCGCGCGGATCGTCCGCCACCTCGGTCTTGGGCGCAGACCAGATGTCGTGCTCGCTCAAGCACGCACCCCGGCCGCGAGCCCGGCCAAGAACGCGGGCGCCAGCAGATAGATAAGTAGCAACGCCATCGCGACAATGGAAACGATACAGGCCGCCCACCATGAGCTCCGCGGCAAACCGCGCCGGCGACGGGCCTGCAATTCGTCGCCCTGGAGGATATAGCCGACGGCCATGACGGCCGCAGCCTGCAGCGCCAACAACGCGCCCATCTGCAACGGCACTCGCTGCGGATCATGGTTGTAGCTAATGGCCATCGCCCCGTAATCGACGAACGCCACCGTCGGAGCGATCAGCAGCGCCGCCATCGCAAACGAGAACCATGCCCAGCCACGATTGCCGCGTGCGCGGTAGTTCAGCGCAATCATCCACACGCCGGCGACCGGCGTCGCCAGTAGGCTCGCCACGAACATGGCTCTGAGCGTGAACCAGGGCAACGACGAATGCGTGGCGGGGTCGAGCGCGGCGACCGCCGGATCGATTCCCTTGGCGTAAACGTCATCTTCCATGCACGCCCCTTTGCGGCCGTACCGTCTGCGCAGCGAAGATAACACCGCCCCGGGTAAATGGCCCAAACGAAACAGGCCCCGCGAGCGGGGCCTGTTTCTTCGTACGCGGACTCGCCCGACCGATCAGTCGATATCGAGGAAGCTGCGCAGCTGTTCCGACCGGCTCGGGTGGCGCAGCTTGCGCAGCGCCTTGGCTTCGATCTGGCGGATGCGCTCGCGGGTCACGTCGAACTGCTTGCCGACCTCTTCCAGGGTGTGGTCGGTGTTCATGTCGATGCCGAAGCGCATGCGCAACACCTTGGCCTCGCGCGGGGTCAGCCCGGCGAGCACGTCGCGGACCGTCTCGGAGAGGTTGATGTTGGTGGTCGCTTCCACCGGGGACTCCACGTTGGTGTCCTCGATGAAGTCGCCCAGATGCGAGTCTTCGTCGTCGCCGATCGGAGTCTCCATCGAGATGGGCTCCTTGGCGATCTTCATGACCTTCCGGATCTTGTCCTCCGGCATGTCCATTTCTTTCGCCAGCTCTTCCGGCGTCGCTTCGCGGCCGTACTGCTGCAGCATCTGGCGGCTGATGCGGTTGAGCTTGTTGATCGTTTCGATCATGTGCACCGGGATGCGGATGGTGCGCGCCTGATCGGCGATCGAACGGGTGATGGCCTGACGGATCCACCACGTGGCGTAGGTCGAGAACTTGAAGCCGCGGCGGAACTCGAACTTGTCCACCGCCTTCATCAGGCCGATGTTGCCTTCCTGGATCAGGTCGAGGAACTGCAGGCCGCGGTTGGTGTACTTCTTGGCGATGGAGATCACTAGGCGCAGGTTGGCCTCGACCATCTCCTTCTTGGCCTTGCGCGCCTTGGCCTCGCCGTAAGCGACGGCGCGGCTGATTTCCTTGAGCTCTTCCAGGGTCAGCAGCGAGTTGGTCTCGAGCTCGATGGTGGCCTGCTGTTCGGCCACGATCTGGTCCTTGACGTCGCGCAGGCCCGAGGACCACTTCTGCTTGCGCTTGAGCAGCTCGTCCACCCACTCCAGATTGGTCTGGTTGCCTTCCCAGGCGCGGATGAAGTCCTTGCGCGGCATCTTGGCCACGCGGGTCGCCAGATCCAGGATCTTGCGCTCGCGGTCCTTGATCGAGCCGACCACTTCGCGCAGGTTGCGCATCAGCGTGTCGGTCAGCGCCAGCGGCAGCTTGAGCGTGATGAACACCGCCGCGATCTCTTCGCGCAGCTTGGTCGCGTTCTTGTGCGCCGCGCCGTACTTGGCGTGGGCCTTGTGAAACTTGGCGTGCAGGTCGGCGATGGCCTCCATGCGCGCGGCGACTTCGACCGGATCGGGACCGGACGCGGTCTCCTCGGCCTCTTCGTCGCCGCCGCCGGCTTCTTCTTCCTCGTCCTCGTCGGAGTCGGCATCGGAATCCTCGGCCGCGGGCGCGGGCGGAGCCGGCGGCTCGGGCTCTTCGTCGAGGTGGTCGTTGAAGCCGACCACGATTTCGGCGAGGCGCTTCTTGCCGGCCTTGTGCTGCTCGTAATCGTCGAGGATCAGCTGGATCGTGCCCGGGTACAGCGCGAGCGAGGCCTGGACCTGGTTGAGGCCCTCCTCGATGCGCTTGGCGATGGCGATTTCGCCTTCGCGGGTCAGCAGCTCGACCGTGCCCATCTCGCGCATGTACATGCGCACGGGATCGGTGGTGCGGCCGCCTTCGCCGTCGAGCGCCGTCAACGCGGCCGCGGCTTCTTCGGCGGCGGTATCGTCGACTTCGCGGTTACCGGTGTTGCCGTCGGCGAGCAACAGCGTTTCGGCATCGGGCGCGACTTCGTGCACCTCGATGCCCATGCCGTTGATCATGCCGATGATGTCTTCGATCTGTTCGGCGTCGACCAGATCGTCGGGCAGGTGATCGTTGACCTCGGCATAGGTCAGATAGCCCTGCTCCAAGCCCTTGGAGATCAGGAGCTTGATATCGGACGGAGGGGGCTGACGTTCGTTGGCCATGGGCTGCGCCACCGCGCTTTGAGGGTAGGGAACGCTCCAGTATATCAGGTCCGGCGCCCCCGACCCGGACAATGCGGGGGCGGCGGGCCGGATCAGGACCGGAGGAGGAAAGTGACCGGGCCGTCGTTGACCAGGCTGACGACCATATGGGCGCCGAAGCGGCCGGTTTCCACCCCTCCTGCATGACGTTGCCGACAGGTTTCGAGCAAACGGTTGAATAGCGGTTCAGCCAGCCCCGGCGCGGCCGCGGTGCTGAAGCCCGGGCGCATGCCGCTGCTGGTGTCGGCCGCCAGGGTGAACTGGCTGACCAGCAGCAGCCCGCCGCCGGTGTCCGCCAGCCCCCGGTTCATGCGACCGGCCTCATCGGCGAATACACGGTATCCGAGCAGACGTTCGGCCATCCGCGCGATCTGCGCCTCGCCGTCGCCCGGTTCGACCCCGACCAGGGCCAGCAACCCCGGCCCGATCGCCCCGACCGTTTCGCCGTCGACCGTCACCCGCGCCTCGCTCACCCGCTGGATCAAGCTCAGCATGCCGCCGCACCGCCTCTAAGTTCAGGGATCGCCAGTGTACGGCCTGCAACGCGCTGGCTACGGCGGCCTTCGTTCGCATTCGCCGCCGCGCCCGCGCGAACCCCGGCGTGGGCGCGGCGGCTACACTCGCCGGCATGAGCCCCGCCACCGCCCGCGCCGCCGCCCGCGTCCTGTATTTCTTCGCCAGCCTGATCGGCCGCCTGCCGTGGTCCTGGCAGCAACGCCTGGGCGACGCGGTGGCCTCGGTCTGGCAGCGCCGCGACGGGCGCGAGGCGCGAGTGGCCCGGGTCAACCTGAGCCTGGCCTACCCCGAGCTGCTGCCGGCCGAGCGCGAGCAGTGGCAGCAGGCGATCGTGCGCACCACGGCGCGGCAAGCGGTGGAAACCGTGCGCCTGTGGACCCGCCCGCACGCCGAAAACCTCGGCCTGCTGCGCGAGCAGCACGGCACCGAGCTGTTCGACGCCGCCCTGGCCGCGGGCAAGGGGCTGATCGTGGCCGCGCCGCATTACGGCAACTGGGAGCTGCTGAACCAATGGCTGGCGATGCGCACGCCGCTGGCGATCCTGTACAAGCCGCCGGAGTCGCCGGTCGGCGAGGCGTTCTTGAACCTCGTGCGCGCCGACACCGACGCCGAGCGGGTGACCCAGGTGCGCGCCGAAGGCTCGGCGGTGCGCCAACTGTGGAAACGGCTCAGCGCCGGCGGCGTGGTCGGCATCCTGCCCGACCAGCAGCCCAAGGCCGGCGACGGCGAGTTCGCGCCGTTCTTCGGCGTGCAGGCGCTGACCATGACCCTGCTCGGCCGGCTCGCCGAACGCACCGGCGCGACCGTGCTGTTCTGCTATTGCGAACGCATCGACCAGCATCCCGACGGGCCGGGCTTCGCCCTGCGCATCGAAGCCGCGCCCGACGGCATCGCCGACGCCGACCCGCGCCGCGCCTGCGCCGCGCTCAACCAAGCGGTGGAACGCATCGCCCGGCGCGATCCGGCGCAGTACCAGTGGACGTACAAGCGCTACACCCTGCGTCCGTCCGGCGACGGGCGCGACAATCCGTATCGGTCGATCGAAACCGACCGTCGCTGAGCCGAACCGCCCGCGCCAGCGCGCGCGAGCCGGCTCGCGACGCCCGCGCGCGGACGCGAGCGATCCGCCGCGCGACGGAAGCCGCGCACGCATTCGCCCCGCTACACTGCGGAAGAACCTCGCCTCGACCGCACGATGACGCCCACACCGCCCGGCTCCGATCCCGCAACGCCGTCGCCGCCCGCCGCCGACGGCGTCGCCGCGCACGAACCGCAACCGGCGACGACGGCCGAGCCAACGCAAGCGCAGCCGACGACGGCCGCCGAACCGATGCAAACGCAGCCGGCCGCGACCGAACCGCCACGCCACGCCGACGCGCCGGCCGAACCGCCCGCGCCGCAAGACGGCTGGCAGCGCCTGCCCGCGCGCGCGATCCCGCTGTGCACGATCGACATCAGCCTGTCGCTGGCGGTGGTGTTCGCGATCGCCGCGGTGATCGTCGGCGTGCTCAGCCTGGGCCGCCACAGCGGACTCGCCAGCGGCCTCATCGGCGCGCTGTTCGGCGCCGGCATCGGCATGTGGATCGGCTTTCGCCGTTACCGCAACACCTTGTGGAAACTCGACGCGCACGGCTTCGCGGTGCGCCGCGGCGTGGCCTGGCAGCGCGAGACCACGGTGCCGCTGACCCGGGTCCAGCACCTCGACCTCAAGCACGGCCCGCTGCAGCGCATGCGCCGGTTGGCGACGCTGGTGGTGCACACCGCCGGCACTCGCCACAGTTCGGTGGCGATCGACCATCTCGACGCCGACGACGCCCAGCGCCTGCGCGAGCGCCTCGGCCGCCAGCTCGATCTCGAAGACGACGAGGCCCGATGAGCGCGCCCGCGCCCGTCGAGGACATCGCATCCGCCGCCGGCGAACCGGTCGCCGACCGCCGCCTGCATCCGATGTCGTGGCTGTTCGTGCTGGTGCAGAACCTCAAGCACTACATCCTGCCGCTGCTGGCCGTGATCTTCATCGGCGGCGGCGACCGCAACGAGTTGTGGTCGCTGATCAGCGTCGGCCTGCTGGTGCTGTTCTCGCTGTGGCAGTACTTCACCTATCGCTACGGCGTCGGCGGCAACGGGCTGGTGGTGCGCAGCGGGCTGCTCAACCGCAGCCTGCGGGTGATTCCGTTCGTGCGCATCCAGAACGTGGCCGTGCACCAGACCGTGCTGCACCGCCTGTTCGGCGTCGCCGAGGTGCGGATGGAATCGGCCGGCGGCAAAGAGCCCGAGGCGCAGATGCGCGTGCTCAAGCTGGCCGACGCGCTGGCGCTGGAAACCCTGGTGCGGCGTCGCGGCGCCGATCCCGCGCAGGCCGCGGAAGACCGCGCCGAAAGCCTGCTGCGGCTGACGCCCGCGGATGTATTGCGGTTGGGCCTGGTGTCCAACGGCGGCCTGGTGCTGGCCGGCGCGGGCCTCGCCACGGTGATGCAATATGGACCCGACGTCAGCCGCCGCCTGACCGAACGGACGCTGCGCGGCGGCGCGCATTGGCTGTTCGGCCGGGTCGAGGGCTATCACTTCGACACCACCGGCTACGCGCTGCTGGCCGTGGCCGGCATCCTCGCCGTCGCCGCCGCGCTCAAGGGCTTGTCGGTGGCGCTAGCGCTGCTGCGCTATTACGGCTTCGAACTGAGCGAACAAGGCCGCCGCCTCACCGCCGAGCGCGGCCTGCTCGCGCGCTGGCGCACCACGGTGCCGCGCCGGCGCATCCAGGCGTGGACGCTGGAAGAAGGCGTGCTGCACCGCTTGCTGCGTCGGCGCCGGCTGGCGGTGGACACGGTCGGCGCGGACGAACACGAGGAAGGCCGCGCGCTCAAGGAACTCGCGCCGATCGCCACGCCGGCGGTGTGCGACGGGCTGATCGCGCATCTGCTGCCGCACGCGCGCTGGGACGCGCTGCACTGGCGGCCGCTGCCGAAGGCGGTGTGGTGGCGCTTGTTCCTGCCCGATCTGCCGTGGACGCTGCTGGCGGCGTTCGTCGGTTACTGGCATCTGGGCGAATGGAGCCTGCTCGCGCTGCTGTGGCTGCCGTGGGCGGCGTTCAAGGCGCAGCGGCGCGCGCGGCGCATGGGCTATGCGATGGACGCCGAACTGGTCGCGGTGCGCGAAGGTTGGTGGCACCGCCACTGGCGCTTCGCCGAGTTCGACAAGCTGCAGGCCTTGCAGATCACCCGCTCGCCCCTGGACCGCCGCTGCGGGACGGCGACGCTGTGGCTGGACACCGCCGGCGCGGGCGCGCTCGCGGCGCCGCTGCGGATCCGGTTCTTGCCGGTGGACGATGCGCGGGCGCTGTACGAGCGGTTGGCGGCGTCGTTGGCGAAGCGGCCGTTGCGGTGGTGAGGGCGTCGCGGGGTTGATGCTTTCGCCGTGGGTGTTTTTCGCGGTCGCAGCTTACGCAGCTCCTACAGGGGCTTGGTGTAGGAGCTGCGTAAGCTGCGACCGCGACAATTCACCCGCGACGAAATCGGCCCAACCGAAAACCCCTCAGGCGCCCGGCCCCCAATACCCCAGTTCGCGCCGGATCTGCAGCCCGCGAAACCACGCCGACAGCGGCTTGCCGCGCAAGGCGCCGAGCTTGCCCGCGAGCAAATCCTCCGTCGCCGCGATCACCCGCTGCGAGGACAAACCGTCGCGATACGGATGGATCGCATCGGCGTACGCGTCGATCGCGGCCTGCAGCTGCGGCGTCGGCGCGAACGCCTGCGCCAGGCGCTGTTCGAGCTGCGCCGGATCGTCGAAATCGATCATGTGCGGCTTCGGCGCGCGATTGCGGAAGGTCACCACCGGCTTGCGCTGGACCACGAATTCGGACACCACCGAGGTCGTATCCGCCACCAACACATCGGCCGCGCGCTGCGCGGCGATCAGCGCTTCGGTCTCGACGAACGCGGCGTTCGGCCCGGCCAGCGAGCGGTAGCGCTCGAACAGCTCCGGCGCGCACTTGGGGTGCAAGGTCAGCAACCAATAGCGCCGCCCCTCGGCGACCTGCGCGGCGATGGCGTCGAACAGATGCGGCGCCGCGCTCAACCGCTCGGTGAAGGTGGAAGCGAACATCGCCACCGGCCGCGCGCCGGCCGGCGCGCGCAAGGCCGCGGAGGCGCCGTCGTCGTCGCGGAACAGCGGATCGAGCTTGGGCCAGCCGGTTTCGACCACGGCGAAGTGGCCGGCCTGCGCGGCCAGTTCGCGGAACGGCGCGGTGGTCGCCGGCCCTTGCGTGCAATACAGATCGAACAGGCCGCGCACGCGGAAATGGCCGCGCGCGTCGGCGCGCTTTTCCACGTTGAAGCCATGGAACAACTGCACCTTGGCCCCGGCCACGAACGGCGGCACCCAATTGGCCGCGCTGAACACCGCGCGCGGCTTCAGCGCCACCGCCGCGCGCAAGCCGGCGCGGCCGGATTCGAGCATGCGCACCGGCGCCGGCAGCGCCGAACCGGCGGCGCCGTCGGCGAACCAGGCGTGGGCGACGTGGCCGGCCTCGTGCAACGCCTGCGCCAGCGGCTGCAGGATCGGCAGCGCGTAGCGTTCGGTGGCGAAGAGCAGGTAGTCGGACATGGCGGCGGCGCGGAAGAGTCGAGAAACGAGTGTAGAGGAACGAGGAACGAGCGGATGCGTCCGCCAGCCGACTCGTTCCTCTCCACTCGTTCCTGCCCCAAGCGTTATGCTCGCGCCCAAGCCGCCCCCGCCGGACCGCCGCCATCGACCTGCCCCCGCCCCCGCCCGCGCCGACCGATCCCGCCGCCCGCCCGCGGCTGTCGGCCTGCATCATCGCGTTCAACGAAGCCGACCGGATCGGCGATTGCCTGGCCTCGCTGGCGTTCTGCGACGAGATCGTGGTGGTGGATTCGCAATCCACCGACGCCACCGTCGCCCTCGCCCAGGCCGCCGGCGCGCGCGTGCTGCAGCGGCGCTTCGACGGCTTCCGCAGCCAGAAGCAGTTCGCGATCGAGCAAGCCGCGCACGATTGGGTGCTGTGCCTGGACGCCGACGAACGCGTCGGCGACGAATTGCGCGCCGCGATCCTGGCCGCGCGTGAGCGCGGCTTCGGCGATGCCGCCGGTTACCGTTTCGCCCGCCTGTCCGAGTATTTCGGCCGCTTCCTGCGCCACGGCAACGCCTATCCCGACCGCGTGCTGCGCCTGTTCGACCGCCGCCGCGGCGGTTGGCGCGGCAAGCGCGAAGTGCACGAAGCCGCCAGCGTCGACGGCGCGGTCGTCACGTTGCGCGGCGATCTGATCCATTACCCGTACCGCTCGCTGCAACAGCAGCTGGCCAAAACCGAACGCTATGCGCGGATGATGGCCGAGCACGAGCACGCGCGCGGCAAGCGCGCGACCCTGGCCAAGCTGGTGCTGGCGCCGGCGTGGCGGTTCTGGCGCGGCTATCTGTTGCGCGGCGGCTTCCGCGACGGCTGGCACGGGCTGGTCTACGCCTATGTGCGCGCCAACTACGTGCGGCAGAAGACGATCATGCTGTGGATGCTCGGCAACGGTCAGCCGGTGACCACGCCCGAGCGCAAGGACGGCGGCGCGGACTGAGCGCCGCGGCTCACTGCGGGCCGCTTTCGCGTTCGATCAGGGCGAAGCCGTACAGCACGCCGACGGCGACGGCGTAGAACGAGGCGATCAGTTGGTGGGCGAACATCGACTGGGTCAGGCCGCAGGCGATGTAGGCCAGCACCAGCACCAGCCCCGCCAGCGCGCTGCTGCGCGCGCGGCCGGCGCTCAGCGCGCGCAAGCGGCGCGCGAACAACGCCAGCGGCACCAGATAGATCGCCAGGATCGCCAACAGCCCCGGCACGCCCATCGTCGCCGCCCATTCGAACGCGTCGCTGTGGGCGTGGCCGAGCTTGCAGAAGCCGACCCGCGGCGCCGGCGGCGCGCATTGCGGCGTCGCCATCACCACGGTCTCGAACCGGCCGACGCCGACGCCGGCCAGCGGATGCTCGGCGAAGGTGTCGCCGGCCAGTTCCAGCAAGGTCATGCGCGCGCCCAGCGAGGACTCGTAGTCGCCGCCGCGCTGAACCCGGTCCATGTCCGACACCAGCTCGGTCAGGCGGATCTGCTGCGCCAGCGGCGCGATCCAGTGGCTCGCCGCCACCATCAGCAGCAGCGCCGCCAACACCGCCCACGACAGCTTGCGCGCGCGTCCGCCGCTGACGATCAACGCCACCAGCAGCACGATCGCCAACGCCGGCCACACCCCGCGGCTGCCGCTGAGGATCACCGCGCCCACGCCGAGCGCGCAGGCCAGCGCGGTCCACAGCAATTCGCCCGGCGGACGCGCGAACACCGCCAGCACGATCAGCGCGATCAGCGCATCGGCGAACACGATCGCGTTGGCGGTCCAGCCCAAGGCGCGCTCGGTGCCGGTCGAGACCTGATACAGCGCCAGCACGAACGCGCCGGCCATGCCGAACAGCGCGCCGCGCCACAGCCAGCGCCGCGACGGCCGCCACGCGTAGATCAGCACGGCGAAGAACGGCGCCGCCAGCAGCCGCAGGCGGTTGTCGGCCTCGCGCCAGCGCACGTCGAAGTGGAATTTGGAGAACAGCACCACGACCGCCGCCAATACCGCCATCGCCAGCAGCCAGCGGTTCTCGCGCCCGACCTCGCGCCAGCCGCGCGCGAACGCCGACGGCGCCAGGGCGAAGGCGATCAGCGCCAGCGCGGCGAACGGCGTCAGCCCCCACGGCGTGGACAACAGCAGCGCGGGCAGCAGGAACAGGCCGGCCTGCAACAGGCGCAGCGCCAGCCGCTCGCGCGACGCGGCGGGGCCGGCGTCGGCCGGCGGAATCGACGGGGTGGAAGGCAATGCGGGCACTCTCGATCCCGTCAGTCGTACTCGTGATCGTCGTCGTTGAACGGCAACGCCGGCGCGGCCGGGCAGTCGACGCGCGCGGCGTACGGAATCAGCCACCACTCACGGCGGTTGGAGCGGCCGATCATCTCGGCCTTGGCGCGGTCCACGCAGTCCGGCACCGCCGGCGCCTGCACGAACAGCCAACGCTGCTGCGGCGCCTGCGCCTGCCAGGCCAGCCCCAGTTCGAGCTGCTTCTGCCAGCCCATCAGGAAGCCGAAGTTGGCGGTCTTGGACTGCGACATCAACAGGTTCTGTTCCTTCCACGCGACCAGACCGAGCTCGGCGTCGGGGCCGATGCGCTGCGCGGTGCGGGTCATCACCCCGCGCGCGGACGAGGAATCGTTGAGCACCGGCGTGATCAGCAGGCCGTACAGCACCCACACGCCGCACAGCGTCGCCACCATCGCCCGCGCCGGCCGGCGCCAGCCCGCCCACAGCAGGCAGGCCGCGCCCCAGGCGCCGATCGCGATCACCCCGGCGGCGAGCGCGCGGCCGTGGTCGGCGAAGCCGCGGTCGGCGATCAGCTTGGTCTCGAACTTGGGATCGCCGAACCACATCGACAGGCCGACGCCGAGCATGGCCAGGGTCAGCACCACGGTGAAGCCCAATGCGACCCGCCGCGGCCACGCCTTGCGCAGCAGGCCCGGCAGCAGCGGCGCGAACATCAGGCATGCCATCGGCAGCGCCGGCAGGATGTAGACGTCGCGCTTGCCGTGCGGGATCGAGAAAAACACGATCACCAGCAGCCACCACACCAGCGGCAGGAGGTAGCGCGGATCCAGCCGGCCCATGCGCCGGCCCCAGGCGCGCAGCGCCCACGGCAGCGCCAGCATCAGCGGCAGCCACATCGAGAACATCACGCCGAGGTGGTACCAGACCGGCTGCGGGTGGTCCCAGGATTTGGCGTAGCGGCCCGCGGTCTGGCGGAACAGGATGTCGTTGAGATACGCCTGATAGCTCGGATCGCCCGCCTGCGTGGCGACCAGCACCATCGGCACGACCCACAGCGAAATCGCGAACAAGAACGCCAGCGGCCCGAGCCAGAACCGCGCATCGCCGATGCCGGCGCGCACCGGCATGCGCACCCAGGCCAGCGCGCGCGCGCCGAAGCCCTGCGGCGCCATGCGCGCCTGCAGCGGCCGCAGCAGCGCGGCCAGCGCGAGCGGCAGCAACATCAGCAAGGCGATCGCGCCGACGCCCTTGGTGATCACGCCGATGCCGGCGGCGAACCAGCCCAGCGCCCACCAGCGCCACGCGGGGCCGGTCAGCAGATGGCGCAGCAGGCCGTAGTTGGCGAAGGTGATCCAGAACACCACCGACGGGTCGATCTGCGCCTTCTTGGCCTGATAGGCGAAGTGCAGCGTGGTCAGCAGCGCCCAGCCGGCGTAGTAGCCCACGCGCGGGGTCCACAGGCGGCGGCCGAGATCGACCACGCACCACAGCGTGCCCAGCGCGGCCAGCAGCGAGGGGATGAGGAACGCGACGCGCCAATTGCCGGTGACGAGGTAGGAGACCGCCTCGGTCCACATGAACAGCGGCGGCTTGTCCGAGTACAGCTCGACCCCGCGGTGCGGGAACAGCCACTGGCCGGTCTCGACCATCTGCTTGGCGACCAGGGCGAAACGCGGTTCGTCGGCGGGCCAGGGATCGCGCAGGCCGAGGCCGGCTCCGAGCACCAGCCAGGCCGCGACCCAGAACAGCCACGCGTGGCGGGACAAGGGGTTCTTGAACATGCGGGGAATGATACGCAGGCGAAAGTGACGGGTGGAGAGGGCGCACCGCACAACTGCGCCGCCGCTCACCTTCGGCTCATGCGGCGCCCGGCGCGGCGCCGCGTTCGGACCGCCCGCTCAGCCCGCGCGGCGCAGGCGGGCGTAGAAGAAGCCGTCGCCGCCGTCCTCGCCGGGCAGGCGCTGGCGGCCGACCTCGCGGTCGTGGCCGAAGGCCGGGCCGAGCGCCTCGACGCGGGCGTCGGCGGTGCGCGCGAGGAAGGCGCGCACCTGATCTTCGTTCTCGGCCTTGAGGATCGAGCAGGTGGCGTAGACCAACGCGCCGCCGGGCGCGAGGGTGCGCCACAGCGCGTCCAGCAGGCGCGCCTGCAGGACCGTAAGCGCGGCGATGTCGGATTCGCGTCGGTGCAGGACCACGTCGGGCTGGCGGCGGACGATGCCGGTGGCCGAGCACGGCGCGTCCAGCAGCACCGCGTCGAACGCGGCGCCGTCCCACCAGGCGTCGAGGTCGGCGGCGTCGGCCGCGCGCAGGCGCACGCGTTCGCCGTCGGCGTCGAAGCCGGCGCGCGCCAAGGTCGCGCGCACCCGCTGCAGGCGCGCGGCGTCCACGTCCAGGGCGGTCAGATGCAGCGACGCGTCGCGTTCGAGCAGGTGCGCGCTCTTGCCGCCGGGCGCGGCGCAGGCGTCGAGCGTGCGCGCGCCGGGCGCGGGCGCCAGCGCCTGCGCCACGCGCTGGGCGCTGGCGTCCTGCACCGACACCGCGCCCTGGGCGAAGCCCGGCAGTGCGGCGACCGCGTGCGGCTCGTCCAGGCGCAGCGCGTCGGCGAGGTCGTCCGGCGCGGCGGCGGCGATGCCGGCGTCGTGCAAACGCTGCAGGTAATCCTCGCGCGAGGCCTGGGCGCGATTGACCCGCAGCCACATCGGCGGCGCCAGCGCGCTTTGCGCGAGGATCGCGTCGTAGTGTTCGGGCCAGTCCTTGCGCAGCATCCCGCGCAGCCAGCTCGGCCAATGCGAGTGGCGCGGGTCGACCGCCGGCAGGCCGTCGCGCTGGGCGCGGCGCAGCAGCGCGTTGACCAGCCCGGCCTGATGCGCGCGGCCGAGCAGGCGCGCGGCCTGCACGGTGGCGTCGAGCGCGGCGTGGGCCGGCAACCGCAGCGGATCGAGCTGGGCCAGACCGGCCAGCAGCAGCGCGCGCAGTTCGCTGTCGCGCGGCGGCAGCAGGCGCGGCATCCATTCGGTCAAGGCCGCTTCCAGGCGCAAGGGCTGACGCAGCACGGCGAAGCAGATCGCTTCGACCAGGGCGCGGTCGCGCGAATCGGCCAGCGCCGGCAGCGCCGTGGCCAGTTCGGCCTTGAGCGAGCGGCCGCGGTGCAGCACCGCGTCGAGCGTGCGCGCGGCGATCGCGCGCACGCGCGCGCCTGGGTGGCCGTCGTCGGCGGGCAGCGCCGGCGCGGCCGTGTGTTCGTTGCGGACGCGCGCGGACGCAACGGCGCCGGGTTCGCGGCCCGGGCCGCGTGCGCCGGGCGGACGCGGCCGGGCGCCGGCGCGCGCGGCGCCCGGGCCTGCGGCGCCCTCGCGCCGGCGCTCACCGGCGGCGCGGCCTGCGCCGGCGGCGCGGGGGGCGTCGTCGCGCCGGCCGGGCGTACGCGCCGCGCTGCGCGGACCGTTGCCGCGTGCGCCTGGGCTGTGGCGGCTGTCGCTGCGTGCGCCGTCGCCACGTGCGTCATTGCCGCGCGGGCTCTCGCCACGCGGGCCATCGCTGCGCGGATTGCGCTCGCGACCTGCGCCAGCGCCGGCGCGCGCCGCTGCGCGCTCGCGACGCTCGCGCCGGGCCGCCGACGTGCGCAGCGGGTCCTGCTCGCCGCGGCGCCGCGGCGCGGCCGCGCGCTCGCCGTCCGCAGCGGCGGGTCGCTCGGGCGCGGCCGGCGGGTAGCGCGCGGCGTCCAGCGAATCCAGCTTGCGCAACCGTCCGGCGGTGGGGCGCGCATCGCCGTCGCGCGGCGCGTCGGGCTTCGGCGGTTCGCGGCGCTCGCTCATCTCAGCGCACCATCGCCAGATCGCGGCGTCCGTTCAAATAATCGGCGGCGGTGATCGCCTTGCCGCCGTCGCGCTGCAGCACGCGGATGCGCAGCGCGCCTTGGCCGCAGGCGATGTCGATGCCCTCGCGCCCGGCCAGCAGCACCGCGCCGGGCGCAGCGTTGTGTTCCAGCGGCAGCGCGGCGGCGCCGTGCACGCGCACGCGGTCGCCGGCGATCAGCGCATCGGCCATCGGCCAGGGATTGAACGCGCGCACCTTGTTGGCCAGCGCGGTCGCGGGCAAGTTCCAGTCCAAACGCGCTTCGGCCTTGTCGAGCTTGTGCGCGTAGGTCACGCCCTGCTCCGGCTGCGGATACGGCTGCGGCACCAGCCCCACCCGCAGCAAGCCCAAGCCATCGCGCAGCACCTGCGCGCCGATGTCGGCGAGGCGGTCGTGCAGCTGGCCGCCGGTTTCGCTGGCGCCGATCTCGGTGTCGTTGGCGAGCAGCACCGGCCCGGTGTCCAGACCCTTTTCCATGCGCATCAGACACACGCCGGTCTCGTCGTCGCCGGCCTCGATCGCGCGCTGGATCGGCGCGGCGCCGCGCCAGCGCGGCAGCAGCGAGGCGTGCAGGTTCCAGCAGCCGTGCACCGGGATGTCCAGCACCGACTGCGGCAGGATCAGCCCATAGGCGACCACGATCATCAGGTCCGGTTCCAACGCGCGCAGCGCCTTGCGCGAGACTGCCTGCTTGAAGTTCTCCGGCTGCAGCACCGGAATCCCGCGCAGCAGCGCCTCGCGCTTGACCGGCGACAGCGTCACCTCGCGCCCGCGCCCGGCCGGCCGGTCGGGCTGGGTGTAGACGGCCACGACCTCGTTGTACTGCGCGGCGGCGCGCAGGGCGGGAACGGCGAATTCGGGGGTGCCGGCGAAGACGATGCGCATGGTGGGGGGAGCAGGGGAATGGGGGGAGTGGGGAAACAGGGGAATGGCGGCGGCGCGGGAATCGCGGATCGACGGGACACGAGGTTACACAGGCGATGGAAGGAGCCGAAGGCCGAAACCGCCCCATTCCCTTCTTTCCCCGCTCCCCTCATGCCCTTGGCTGCAACGGAAACACAAAAAGGGAACAGGACAGACGCATCGCGCCCACACCCTGCTCCCTTCGTTCCCGCTTTCCGGCTCCGGCGGTTACGCCGACAACCGCTTCTGCTTGGCCAGCTTCTTGCGCACCATCTCGCGCTTGAGCGGCGAGAGGTAGTCAACGAACAGCTTGCCTTCCAGGTGGTCCATCTCGTGCTGCACGCACACCGCCAGCAGGCCGTCGGTGGTCAGCTCGAACGGCTGGCCGTCGCGGCCGACGGCGCGCACGGTGATCTGGTTGGCGCGGGTCACGTCGGCGAAGATGCCGGGCACCGACAGGCAGCCTTCTTGATAGACCTGCTCGCCGGCGCGTTCGACGATTTCGGGATTGATGAAGACCAGCGGCTGGTTCTTCTCTTCCGACACGTCGATCACCATGAAGCGCTGGTGCACGTCGACCTGGCTCGCGGCCAGGCCGATGCCCGGGCACTCGTACATGGTCTGGAACATGTCGTCGAGCAATTGCTGGAACGCGGGTTCGGTCACGCGCGCGGGGTCGACCGTCGCCGCCTTGGTGCGCAGTCGCGGGTCGGGGAATTCGAGGATGGGTAACAGGGCCATAGGGCACCTAAAATGGGGGCGTGGGTCACATACGCAAGTTTTCGTTGCATTGTACCCCCATTCCAGGCCGTCACGGACCGTGAATGCCTGATAGTGTTGCGCGACTTCTGGGCTATAGTCCGGGTGCCCGCATAGGGCAAACCTGGAAGGGGAATCAGGTAGATGGCCGCCATGTTTAAACCGATCCGCGCGGTTTTCGCCGCCGCGTTGCTGACTGTCGCCACTTACGCCATCGCGGCGGAATTGCGCGGCGACCACCCCTCGACCTACACGGTCAAGCGGGGCGACACCCTGTGGGACATTTCTGCGCGCTTCCTCAAGAAGCCGTGGCTGTGGCCGGAAATCTGGCAGGCCAACCCGCAGATCAAGAACCCGCATCTCATCTATCCCGGCGACGTCATCTCGCTGGCCTACCTGGACCGCGTGGCCCAGGCCCAGGTCCAGCCGGGTCCGCGCCAGGAGGCTCCGATCACCGGCGTGCCGCTGTCGGAGATCGAACCGTTCCTGAAGAACCTGCGCGTGGTCGACAAGTTCGAGGATCTGCCCTACGTGGTCGGCCTGGAAGAAGATCGCCTGCGCGTGACCCAGGGCCAGGTCGCCTACATCAAGGGCCTGCCGGAATCGAGCCCGGGCACCCGCTACGCCGTGGTCCGTCCGACCCAGCGCTACACCCGCCTGGACCGCGTGGCCTGCTGCGACATCATGCGCGCCGCCGATCTGGACTTCCGCGGCAAGCGCACGGTCGACTTCGAGGCCATCTGGACCGACGTGGTCGTGCCGGACAAGGGCCGCGAGCTGCTCGGCTACGAGCTGCTGCAGATCTCCACCGGCACCCTGAGCCGCGGCGCCGTCGGCGGCATGCAGGCCTCGACGCTCGTGATCGACGACACCGGCCGCGAAATCCGCGTCGGCGACCGCCTGATCCCGGTCGAAGCCCAGCCCTACGACCTGCAGTTCTTCCCGCATCCGCCCAAGGCGCAGTTCGACTACGGCCGCGCCCAGGTGCTGTCGGTGGCCGATCTGGTCAAGAACGGCGGTCCGCGCGACGTGATCGCGCTGTCGGTCGGCGCCCGCGACGGCATCGACAACGGCACCGTGTTCTCGACCTGGCGCGTGGGCAGCCGCGCGGTGGATCGGGTCAAGGTCGGCCCGGACCGCGACGAAACCACGGTCGGCAAGAACTCGCGCGTGCGCCTGCCGGACGAATTCGCCGGCCACGCGATGGTGTTCCGCACCTTCGACAAGGTCAGCTACGCGCTGGTCATGGACGCGGTGCGCCCGACCAAGGTCGGTTACGAGCTCAAGCATCCGGATTCCCCGTACTGAGTCCGCGACGCGGAGTTCTCCTACGGTTTCCAGCGACGGCGCCTTCGGGCGCCGTCGTCGTTTGCGGGCTAGGCTGGGGCATGCCCGATCGCGATGCTTCCGACCCGTCTTCCGATTCCCGCCCCGGCGCAGCCGGCGCGCGGGACGCCCATTTCGACGATGCGGCCGCGCGCGAAACCGGTTTCGATGCGCGCGCCGACCGGCCGCGGCGCGATCCGGCTCGCTGCGACCGCTCCCGCCTCGGACCGGCGCATTCCGACGCGGCTCGCCCCGACCCAGCGCCTCGCGGCGCGACCCGCTCCGGCGCCGCCATCGGCAACGAAACCGGCGCCCTCGCCCTGCTGCGCCTGCTCGCCGCCGGCGGCGCCAGCGCGGCCCGGCGCGCGCTGCTCGACGCTTGCGGCGGCGCCTCGGCGGCCCTGGCCGCGGGCGCGCCGGCGTGGGCGCGCGCGGAGCTGTCGGCGCAACAGATCGCCCGGCTGCGCGGGCCGGCCGATGAAGCGCTCTGGCGCTCGGCCGGCTGGTGCGCGGACGCCGACCGGCGCCTGCTCGACTGGCTCGCGCGGCCCGGCCGCCAGCTGATCGCCTGGAACGACCCGGACTACCCCGCGCTGCTGCGGCGCGCGCCGAATCCGCCGCTGGCGCTGTTCGTGGCCGGCGAACCCGGCCGGCTGTGGCATCCGTCGGTGGCCGTGGTCGGCAGCCGCTCGCCGACCCCGGCCGGCACCGCCAACGCCGCCGATTTCGCCCGCGCCCTGGCCCGCAGCGGGCTGGCGGTGACCAGCGGGCTCGCCGCCGGCATCGACGCGGCCGCGCACCGCGCCGCGCTGGAGGCCGGCGGGCTCACCGTCGCCGTACTCGGCACCGGGCCGGATCTGGCCTATCCGCGCCGCCACGCCGACCTGCTCGAACGCATCGCCGCCGAGGGCGTCGCGGTCAGCGAGTACCCGCCCGGCACCGAGGCCCGGCCCGCGCACTTTCCGGCGCGCAACCGCATCGTCGCCGGGCTCAGCCTCGGCGCCTTGGTGATCGAGGCGGCCGAGCGCTCCGGCGCGCTGATCACCGCGCGGCTGGCCGCCGAATGCGGGCGCGAGGTGTTCGCCGTGCCCGGCTCGATCCACAACCCGCTCGCGCGCGGCTGCCACCGGCTGATCCGCGAGGGCGCCGGGCTGGTGGAAAGCGCCGCCGAAGTGGCCGCCGCCCTGGCCCCGGTCGCGGCCGAACTGGCCGACGGCTTGCGTCGGCGCCTGGGCGCCCCCATTGACGGTGGCCACGCGGCGGTCATACAGGCCGGTCAGGATGATCCCAGTCCCGTCTCAGGAGACTCCGATCCGCCCGATTTCGCCGACCCGGACTACCAGTCCTTGTGGAATGCGCTGGGCTTCGACCCCACCGGTATGGATGAACTGGTCCACCGTACTGGATTGACGACCGCGGAACTGTCCTCCATGCTGCTGGTCATGGAGCTTGAGGGTCGCGTTTCGGCGCAGCACGGCCGTTACTTCCGCAACCGCTGAACTCGTATCGGTGTCGCCCACCGGCGGTTCACCCGGCCAATCAGCAAGTTCTGACCCACCGCGCCGCATGCGGCGCAGGCCGAGGGAAATGAAAGAGAGCATCCTGGACGTCCTGCTGTACCTGTTCGAGCACTACTTCACCGACGATGCGGACCTCGTCCGCGACCGCGATTCGCTCCGCAGCGGCCCCCTGTTCGAAGAACTGGGCCAGGCCGGTTTCAGCCCCGCCGAGATCAACAAAGCCATCGAATGGCTCGACGCCCTGGCCCAGCAGCGGCCCAGCGTCAGCCGTCCGCGCGCGGGCGGACCGACCCGGATCTACTTCGGACCGGAACTCGACAAGCTCGATGTCGAATGCCGCGGCTTCCTGCTGTTCCTGGAACAACACGGCATCCTCGACGCGGACCAGCGTGAACTCGTGCTCGACCGCGCGATGGCGCTGGATCAGGACGAACTGGACCTCGACGACCTCAAGTGGGTCGTGCTGATGGTGCTGTTCAACCAGCCCGGCTCCGAGGCGGCCTACGCCTGGATGGAAACCCAGATGTTCGAGGACGAACCCGAGCCGGTGCACTGAGCCGGCCCGACGGCGCCCGCGCGGCGCCGTCGTTGCGTTCGTTTACCGCCACGGCGTCGCCGTGCCGTGGCTTTCCCGTTCGGTCGGCGATGCCGTTGCGGGCGTCGCTCTCCGCGATCGACGGCAACGCGTCCAGCCGCGCGCCGCTGCGCCGGCCGCTCGTATCGCCTCGCCACGCGACGCACTCCCTTCGCCCGCTCGTCGCCGCCCGCGCGCCCATCCGTCGCCGCCGTCCAAACTTGCGTCGAACCCATGTAGCGTTTTGTGCGCTGCGTGGTAGTTTCATGCGGCTCGCGCATGCCGGGGTGGCTGCGCGATGCGCCATTGCGCAACGCTGACGCGCTATCGACGCAGCGGCGCTTTTCATGACAGGGACGCCCGCGGCCGCCGCAACGCCGGCCGCGGTTTTCGGGGGGACAACTGATGACGAACTGGTTCTATCACGATCCGTCGCAGGGCCGGGTCGGCCCGATCGACGCCGCGGCGATGCGCGAGCATTTCCACGCCGGCCGCATCCATCGCGACACCTTGGTGTGGCGCGAAGGTTTGCGCGAATGGCAGCCGCTGCAACGGCTGGAGAGCGAACTCGGCCTGGGCGCGACACCGCCGCCGCTGCCGCCGGGCATGGCCGCGGCAGCCGCCGCGACGACGCCGCAACCGGCCGCGACGCCCGCGCCCTCCGCGCAGGGACGCGCCGATTTCACCGCCGCGCTCGACGCCGCCGACACGCCGCGCGCGCAGCCGGCCGCGGCCGCGCCGTCGCCGCAGGAATCCGCCGCGCCCGCGGCGACGAACGCCTCCGCCACGGCGCCCGCGGCCGCGAATGCGGCGACCGACACGCTCAGCGTCTCCGCCGCGCCGTCCTCGTCGCAGACCCACGCCCACCGCAGCGTCAGCCCCGCCGACTACGCCCCGGCCCACGTCCGCCGCCAGGCCGCGCCGCCGCCCAAGCGCGGCCTGTCGGGCTGCGCGATCGCGCTGATCGTGCTCGCGGTGCTGGCGATTCCGATGCTTGGCATCCTCGCCGCGATCGCGCTGCCGGCGTACCAGGACTACACCCACCGGGCCAAGCTCACCAACGCGCTGTTCGCCGGCAACGACTACAAAATGCAGGTCGCGCAGTACTACGCCGCGCACGAAAGCTGCCCGACCAACGCCAGCGAAGGCTTCCATCCGGCCGCCGACTACGCCGGCCCGCAGGTCGCCTCGGTCGAATTCGGCCGCATCAAGGGCGGCGGCGAGTGCGCGATCCAGTTGGAACTGCGCGGCTTCAACCGCGAGCAGTTGGACGGGCACAAGGTCTGGCTGACCTTCGATCCGGCCACTTCGGCCTGGGCCTGCAGCTCCGACGTGGAACGCAAGGCGCTGTTGCCGCAGGTCTGCCGCGACTGACCCTCGCGCCTGCCCGCGCGGCCGCGCGCCGCGCGGGTCCGCTTCCGCGGGGCGTGCGCGCGGCGCAGGCGCGCGTTCGCTCGGCCGCGAGCGCGCGGAGGCCCGCGCGCATCCGCGGCGCGAAACCCGCTTCGCGCCACGCGCGCATCGCGCCCTACGCCGCCGCATCCCACCCCCGCGGCGCCTCGCCGCGCCAATCGCCATGATCGGCCTGCGCCGCGATGGCATCATGGCCGCCGATCGAGACCAGGAAACGGACGCCGCGATGGCCCAGTGGTACTACAGCGACGAAGAGCGCAACCGGCACGGGCCGCTGGAACCGGCGCAAATGACCGCGCTGCACGAGCGCGGCGAGCTCGGCCCCGACACCCTGGTCTGGCGCGACGGCCTGAGCCTGTGGCGCCCGTGGCGCGAACTCGCCGGCGAGCTGATCGCCGCGCCCGGCTTCGCGCCCGCCGCCGATCCCGCCCAGGCCGAGCGGGCCAGCGCCGAGCGCACCGCCGCGGCCGTCACCGCCGCGCTGGCCCAGGCCGAAACCGGCGCGGCCTTGTCCGGCGCGCGTGCGGCCTCCACGCCTATCGCGACCGGCGCGGGCACGACCGCCGCGCAGTCCGCCGAAGGCGCCGCCGCCCCGCACTCGCCCTACAGCGCCCCGCGCGCCGAAGTCGCCGAAAACAGCGAGGTCGTGCACGGCGCGGACGTGGTCCCGGCCGGCTTCTGGCGCCGCGCCGCCGCCTACCTGATCGACTCGACCCTGGTCGGCATGGCGTATTACGCCATCTTCACCACGCTGTTCCTGCTGGTATTCGTGGTCGGACTGGTCGGCGACGGCACGAAATGGCTGGAAAACGCCACTGCGATGACCGCGCTGATGATGGTCGTGAGCTACGGCCTGTACGGCATCGTCAGCGTCGCCTACTACGCCGGCCTGGAGTCGTCCTCGATGCAGGCGACCCTGGGCAAGCTCGCGGTCGGGATCAAGGCGGTCGGCGCCGACGGCGAGCGCCTCAGCCGCGGCCGCGCGCTGGCCCGCTGGGCCTCGTCCTTCGTCAGCTACGCCACCTTCGGGGTCGGCTACCTGATGGTCGCCTTCACCGACCGCAAGCGCGGCCTGCACGATCTGGTCGCGCGCACCCAGGTGGTCGACCGCTGGGCCTACACCGCCCGCTCCGACCTGCAGCGGCGCGACCTCGGGCCGGTGACCTGGGTGGTGCTGATCCTCGGCGGCGTGGTCTGGATCGGCGCGATCGGCTTCGTCGGCGCCGCCCTCGCCCTGGGCATGCGCTGAGCGTGGCCGGGCCGCGGTCACAGCCGTCTCAAGCTGAACGGGGCACACTTCGTCACGTGCCCTTGAGGCAATTCGATGCCACTTTATGGCGCCCGGCCGGGCCCCGGCCGGATCGTCCAGCTTGACAGCCGCGCCCGCCTCATGATTCCACTAGAAAAAGGAAACCTGAACGCCCGCGGCCGAACGTCGCGGGCGTCGCCTTCTTAAACCCCCTTGCCGCGCCGGCTCCGGCCCGCGCCGCCGCCCCCAAACGAGAACGAGCAGTCGAGCAGCGCCCCGCCCCGGGCCCTGCGGAGTCCCCATGGCGAAGAACCTCCTCATCGTCGAGTCGCCCGCCAAGGCCAAGACGATCAACAAGTACCTCGGCAAGGACTTCACCGTCCTGGCCTCCTACGGCCACGTCCGCGATCTGGTGCCGAAGGAAGGCGCGGTCGATCCGGACAACCACTTCGCGATGGAATACGCGGTCATCGAGAAGAACGAGAAACACGTCGATGCCATCGCCAAGGCGGCGCGCGGCGCCGACAATCTGTTCCTGGCGACCGACCCGGACCGCGAAGGCGAGGCGATCAGCTGGCACATCGGCGAGATCCTGCGCGAGCGCGGTTTGCTCGAAGGCAAGCCGCTGCAGCGCGTGGTGTTCACCGAGATCACCCCGCGCGCGATCAAGGAAGCGATGAACCAGCCGCGCGAAATCGCCGCGCCCCTGGTCGACGCGCAGCAGGCGCGCCGCGCGCTCGACTATCTGGTCGGCTTCAACCTGTCGCCGGTGCTGTGGCGCAAGGTCCAGCGCGGTCTGTCCGCCGGCCGCGTGCAGTCGCCGGCGCTGCGCATGATCGTCGAGCGCGAGGAAGAGATCGAAGCCTTCGTCGCCCGCGAGTACTGGACCATCGAGGCCGAGTGCGCGCATCCGCAGCAGGCCTTCACCGCGCGCTTGCTCAAGCTCGACGGCAAGAAGTTCGAGCAGTTCACCATCACCGACGGCGACACCGCCGAGGACGCGCGCAAGCGCCTGGTCAAGGCCGCCAACGGCGCCCTGCACGTCACCGACGTGACCAGCAAGGAACGCAAGCGCCGCCCGGCGCCGCCGTTCACCACCTCGACCCTGCAGCAGGAAGCCTCGCGCAAGCTCGGCTTCACCACCTCGCGCACCATGCGCGTGGCGCAGAAGCTGTACGAAGGCGTGGCGCTGGGCGACGAGGGCACGGTCGGCCTCATCAGCTATATGCGTACCGACTCGGTGAATCTGTCGCAGGAAGCGGTGGCGGAAATCCGCGACGTGATCGCCCGCGATTACGGCACCAAGGCGCTGCCCGACAAGCCCAACACCTACCAGACCAAGTCGAAGAACGCGCAGGAAGCGCACGAAGCGATCCGCCCGACCGCCGCGCTGCGCACGCCGGCGCAGATGGCGCGCTTCCTCGACGACGACGCGCGCCGCCTGTACGAACTGATCTGGAAGCGCGCGGTGGCCTGCCAGATGGTGCCGGCCACGCTCAACACCGTCAGCGTCGATCTCGCCGCCGGCGCCGACCACAGCTTCCGCGCCTCGGGCACCACCGTGGTCGATCCGGGCTTCCTCGCCGTGTACGAGGAAGGCAAGGACGCCAAGGCCGCCGAGGACGAGGACGAAGGCCGCAAGCTGCCGGCGATGAAGACCGGCGACCGCATTCCGCTGGATCAGATCCACGCCGACCAACACTTCACCGAGCCGCCGCCGCGTTATTCGGAAGCCTCGCTGGTGAAGGCGCTCGAGGAATACGGCATCGGCCGTCCCTCGACCTACGCCTCGATCATCCAGACCTTGCTGTTCCGCAAGTACGTCGAACTCGACAGCCGCCGCTTCCGTCCGACCGACGTCGGCCGCGCGGTGTCGAAGTTCCTGTCCGGCCACTTCACCCGCTACGTCGATTACGACTTCACCGCCAAGCTCGAGGACGAGCTCGACGCGGTCTCGCGCGGCGAAGAGGAGTGGGTGCCGCTGATGGAGCGGTTCTGGGAACCGTTCAAGAAGCTGGTGGAAGAGAAGAAGGAATCGGTCGACCGCAGCGAGGCCACCGGCGCGCGCGAGCTGGGCACCGATCCCAAGAGCGGCAAGCCGGTCAGCGTGCGCCTGGGCCGTTACGGGCCGTACGCGCAGATCGGCACCGCCGAGGACGAGGAGAAGCCGACCTTCGCTTCGCTGCGTCCGGGCCAGAGCATGCACACGATCTCGCTGGAAGAGTCGCTGGAGCTGTTCAAGCTGCCGCGCAAGCTCGGCCAGCACAACGGCGAGGAAGTCAGCGTCGGCATCGGCCGTTTCGGCCCGTTCGCCAAGCTCGGCAGCACCTACGCGTCGCTGAAGAAGGAAGACGACCCGTACACGATCGATCTGGCGCGCGCGGTGTTCCTGATCGAAGAGAAGGAAGAGATCGCGCGCAACCGCATCATCAAGCAGTTCGACGGCAGCGACATCCAGGTGCTCAACGGCCGTTTCGGTCCGTACATCAGCGACGGCAAGCTCAACGGCCGCATCCCCAAGGACCGCGAACCGGCTTCGCTGACCTTCGAGGAAGTGACCAAGCTGCTGGAGGAAACCGGCAAGCCGGTGCGCGGGCGTTTCGGCAAGAAGACGGCGGCCAAGAAGGAACCGGCGGCGAAGAAGGCCGCGACCAAGAAGGCGATCAAGAGCGCGGAGGGCGATGCGCCCGCCAAGAAGGCCGTCGCGAAGAAGGCGCCGGCGAAGAAGGCGGCTAAGAAGGTCGTCAAGAAGGCTGCGGCGAAGACGACGGCGGGTAAGAGCGCGACCAAGACCGTGGCTAAGAAGGCGGTCAAGAAGGTGGCGAAGAAAACCGCGGCGAAGTGATCGCGGCGGGTAGCGGCGCGGTAAGTCGCGTCGTTGCCGGAGCATGAAAGCGAGCGTCCTTGGGCGCTCGCTTTTTTTGTTTTCGGGTCGCCTCTGCTGTTGCTGCGGCTGTTGCTGCGGCTGTTGCTGCGGCTGTTGCTGCGGCTGTTGCTCCCGCACTGGCTCTTGACCGGACGCAACCTCACCCGAGGCCCACGTTCCGCAGCCCCGGAGGGCGCGCGCATGGATGCGCGCGTGCGCCGTAGGGGCATGGATGCCCCTTACGGCGCAGCCCCGCGCCCGGTGCTGGACCTAGTGGCTCTTGATTCGAAAACAGGGAAAGCGCCTTTCTTTGGTTACTTTCTTTGGCAAGACAAAGAAAGTAACTCGGCCGCTTGCGGACGAAAGCTCTTAGCGTTTGATCTTCGCTTGTCGTCGCGCGCTCTTGCGAGAGAAAGCGGAAGCAACATCAAAATGGATTCCGGCTTTCGCCGGAATGACGGCGTGTGAGCTGCGCTTCTCGCACGTGGTGGAACACCCTCACTCCCGTCATTCCGGCGAAAGCCGGAACCCATTTTGACTTTGCTGAGAGCTCGCTCTCAGCGCAACAACGAGTGAGGACAAGCTCCAATCCAAAGCGTTCCGTCCGCAAGCGGCCGGGTCACTTTCTTTGTCTTGCCAAAGAAAGTAACCAAAGAAAGGCGCTTTCCTTGTTTTCGAATCAAGAGCCACTAGGTCCAGCACCGGGCGCGGGGCCGCGCCATAAGGGTCATCCTCCCATGGCGCGCGTGCGCATCCATGCGCACGCCCTTCGGGGCTGTGGGGCGTGGGCTTCGGTTGGACATACGTCAAAGCGAAGAGCAACATCAGCGGCAACAGCAACAGCAACAGCAACAGCAACAGCAACGGTTGTTGCTGTCGTGTTGATGGGCAACGCTCGCCGTCGTCGCGTTGCCGCGGTCGCAGCTTGCGCAGCTCCTACAGTCGGATACGAAACTTGCCGGAGACCCTGTAGGAGCTGCGCAAGCTGCGACCGCGAAACCACAACTAGGCCGAAAGCCTCACCGCCGCCGCGATCGCGCAATCGCGCCTCACGCCGCTCCCGCAAACATCCATCACCACCGCGCACCCCATCGACATCGCCCCAACCGCCAGCGACCCATCGCCGCACCCCGCCCCGCCATCCGTGACGCACCCCGCGTTTCCCGCACAACCCGCGCCACCGCACGCCCGCGCATGTCCCCCCAGGCGACCGCCCGCACAGAATCGCCCGCGCGCCGCCACTAGGATCGGGCGCACAAACGCCGGGGCGCCGCCGCGCGGCCGCACCCGTCCCGAGACGCGATCGCAATCGCGCCGGAAGCTCACGATCGCGAGCACTCGCCATCGCCACAACCTGTTGGGGGGCCCGTCATCTTGCCCATCGACAGGAGTCGTCATGACCCGCATCCAGCGCTGCACCCTGCTGTCCGCCGCCGTCGCCCTGTGCGCGAGCGCGCTGCCCGCTTCCACCGCCTTCGCCCACGGCACCTTCGTCAATCCGCAGAGCCGCATCTACAAGTGCTATCTGGGCAATAAGGAAAACCCCTCCGATCCCGCCTGCCGCGCGGCCTGGGCCGTGGCCGGCTCGCAGCTGTTCTACGACTGGAACGGCATCAATCAGGCCAACGCCAACAGCAACCATCAGGCCGTGGTGCCCGACGGCAAGCTGTGCAGCGGCAACAACCCGACGTTCAAGGGACTGGACGTGCTGCGCAGCGATTGGCAGGCCACCAACGTGCGCTCGGGCAGCAGCTACACCTTCACGTTCTATGCGACCGCGCCGCACGCGACCAAGGATTGGACGTTCTATGTCACCCCGCAAGGCTGGAACCCGAATTCGGCGCTGCGCTGGGGCGACATGCAGCAGTTCTGCAAGACCGGCAAGGTGCCGCTGTCGAGCGGCAACAACTACCACATCACCTGCACGCTGCCGGCGCGCACCGGCCGCCACGTGATCTACAACACCTGGCAGCGCTCGGATTCGACCGAGGCGTTCTACACCTGCATGGACGTCAATTTCACCAACTCGCTGGCCGAGGCGAATTCGCCGTGGCGCGAGGCCGGCCCGCTCAACGTCGTCAACGACTATCCGGTCGGCACCGCGGTGACCTTGCGTGTGTTCAACCCCGACGGCAGCGACGCGGAGAAGATCGAAACCGTGTTGCGCGCCGGCGAGACCTCCACCGCGCAGTGGCCGCAGCGCGTCGCCGCGCAGGTCAACGCGCACGCCAAGTTCGCCCGCATCGGCCAGCAGCGCGGCGGTCAGGTGCAGGCGCAGTCGGGCACCGACAACCGCGTGTATCTGAGCGGCAACCGTTCCTATGCGTTCGACGTGCGCTTGCCCGACTCGGCCAAGCCCGCGGCCGATCACGCCCATCACGGCCACTGACGCGCCGGCGTCGCGGCGGCATCGGCGCGCCGCCGCGACGCGTGCGACACTGCGTTTTTCCCCGCAGAGCCGCCGCATGTCCGCCTCGCCGTTGAGCATCGAACAATCCGCCGCGACCTTGGCGCGCGGCGGCGTGCTGGTGTATCCGACCGAGGCGGTGTGGGGCATCGGCTGCGATCCGTTCGATCAGGCCGCGGTGCTGCGCTTGCTCGCGATCAAGCAGCGGCCGGTGGATAAGGGCGTGATCCTGATCGGCGCCTCGCTCGAGCAACTCGACCCGCTGATCGACTGGGCCGCGCTGCCGCCCGAGCGCGCGCAAGCCGTGCGCGCGAGCTGGCCCGGCCCGCACACCTGGGCGCTGCCGGCGACCGCGGCCGTGCCGGCGTGGATCAGCGGCGCGCACCGCAGCGTCGCGCTGCGGGTCAGCGCGCATCCGCAAGCCAGCGCGCTGTGCCGCGCGCACGGCGGGCCGCTGGTGTCGACCAGCGCCAACCTCGCCGGGCAACCGCCGGCGTTCCGGCGCGAACAGCTCGACCGCGCGGTGTTGGCGCTGGCCGACGGCGTGTGCGAGGGCGAGACCGGCGGCTTGACCGCGCCGACGCCGATCCGGGTGGCATCGACGGGCGAAGTGCTGCGCGGGTGAGCGCTCGCGCCGCGGGACGGAGGCGCGCTGAAGTCTCTGGATTCCCGCGTTCGCGGGGATGACGGGCTTGAGGATGCGCACAAATCGGGTGACGCGACGGCACGGACGTCAGGACTGACGAAAAGCATCGGGCCGAGCTCCCGCCGCGACACCCTCGCCCCTGTCGCCCCCGTACCGCCCTTCGCGCTTCCCGCCCCTCGCTCCTAGCTCCCGCTCCCCGCTGCTCTCTGCTCTTCGCTCCTCGCGCTCAGCTTCCCGCCCCTCGCCCTCGCCTCTCGTTCCTCATTCCTCGTTTCTCGCTCCCCCTCCACTCCGACACCACCGCTACCCACCCAGCGCTAGCCTCACCCCAACCCGAAACGGAGAGCCGCGCCATGACCTCCCTCCCGGCCTGGTCGATCTGGGCCTTGCTCTCCGCGGTGTTCGCCGCGCTCACCGCGGTGCTGGCCAAAGTCGGCGTCGCAGGCATCTCGGCCGACTATGCGACGCTGGTTCGCACCGTGGTGATCCTCGCGGTGTTGGCGCTGCTGGTGCCGCTGAGCGGGCAATGGGTCGATCCGCGCAGCCTGCCGGCGCGCTCGCTGCTGTTCCTGGCGCTGTCGGGGCTGGCCACCGGCGCCTCGTGGCTGTGCTACTACCGCGCCCTGCAGCTCGGCGAAGTCGCCCAGGTGGCGCCGGTGGACAAGCTCAGCGTGGTGCTGGCGGCGCTGTTCGCGGTGGCCTTCCTCGGCGAACGGCCGGCGCCGCGCGAATGGCTGGGGCTGGGACTGGTCGGCCTCGGCGTGGTGGTGCTGGTCTGGCGGCGCTGAACCGCCGCCGGACGGTGCCCGGATCGACTTTTCCCTAACGCCCGGGTGGCGCAAGATGCGCACATGCGTTCCGCCTCGAACCGCCGCCGTCGCTGCATCGTTGCCGCCGTCGCCGCGGCGTGGCTGCTCGCGTCCGGCACGGGCTCGGCCGCCGACGCGCCGGCCAAGCCCGGCGGCGAAGTGCTGATCTACCGCTGCACCGACGCCCAGGGCCAGCTGAGCCTGCGCGACACGCCCTGCGCCGCCGGCCAGCGCCAGCAGACGATGAGCATGATGCGTCCGGTCGATCCGCCGCCGCGCCCACGCGACGCCGCGCCGCCGCCGAGCGAACGCGCCGCGTCCGCCGCGCCGCCGCAATATCTGGTGGTGCGCACGCCGCAGCCGATGTACGACTGCGTGCGCCCCGACGGCAGCCGCTACGTCAGCGACAACGGCGACGGCAATCCGCGCATGATGCCGCTGGTCGATCTGGGCTACGGCGTGCCGTACTACGAAGGCACCTCGCTCGGCCGCCGCATCGGCGCGCCGGAGCCGCGCCTGGGCGATCCGGCCGGCCGCATCGAGCCGAACGTGCGCATCGCCGATTCGTCCTCCACCCGCATCGCCATCGGCGGCCGCCACGGCCATGTTTCGTATTCCAACGAGCGCGGCTACGTGATTCCCGGCGGCTACAATTACGGCTACGGGGCGTATTACGGCAGCCAGTTGGTGCGCGACGAATGCCATCCGCTGCCGCAGCAGGAGGTGTGTTCGCGGCTGCGCGACCAGCGCTGGGCCGGCGACCGCCGCTACAACAGCGCGCTGCAGAGCGAGCGCGCGCAGATCACCACCGAACAGCGCGGCATCGACGCGCGCTTGAACGCCGATTGCGGAGCTTACTGATGCGCGTGTGGGGCTTGTGGGTGTTGTTGTTGGCCGCCGGCGGCGCGCAGGCTCAGGGCAAGGTGGTGATCTACCGCTGCACCGACGCGATCGGCCAGCTCACCGTGCAGAACAACACGCCGTGCCCCAAGGGCAGCACGCAGGAAAAGCGCGTCATCGAGGACGCGCCGGTGTCGTCGGCGCCGCCGACGGTGATCACCGGGCCGGGCCAGTACCCCAATCCGGGGCCGCCCGCGCCGCCGATGCATCAGCCGGTGTCCTCGCAGTTGCCGCAGGTGGCGCGTCCGCCGCAGGCGCTGCCGCCGGCCGCCACGGCGCCGTCGCCGCTGCCCAAATCATCCATCGCCGACGCCGACCGCCTGCCGCCGCCGGCGCTGTTCGAGTGCCGCACCTACGACAACGGCCGCTACCTCAACGACGACGGCAAGCCGCCGCAGCGCTGCGCGCCGTTGCAGACCACCGGCCTGGGCAACGTCGGCACCGGCGCGGGCGTGGCCTGCCAGATGGTCGACGACCAATGCCAGCGCATTCCCGACGAGCGCCTGTGCGATAACTGGAAGCAGCGCCTGCGCGAAGCCGAATCGGCGCTGCGCTTCGGCCGCGCCGACAACCGCGACGCTTCGTCGGCGGAGTTCGCGCGGATCCAGCGCATCGTGGTGGAGAGCACCTGCGGCAAGTAATAACGCAGCAAGCGTCCGCCGCCGCGCGCCTGCCGCGCCGTTTGCCAAGCCCGGAGCCCGGTGCCACAGTCCGCGCATCGCCGTCGCGATCCGCGCGTCATGCCGCATCCCGCTCCTGACGAACTCCGCCGCCTCCATCGCCTGTACTGGATCGAACTGATCCTGGCCTGGGCCGGCCTGTGCGCGAGCATCGTCTGGTCGAGCGAGTACGACGAGCCCTTCCGCTACTCGCGCGAGGCCGCGTGGATGCCGTGGGCCTCGCATGCCTTGCTCGTGGCCTTGTCGCTGGGCTGCTTCGCCGCGCTGCGCCGCTGGCAGCCCCGCCTCGCGCTCGGCCGCAGGCCGACCGGCCTCCACCTGATCCTGACGATGCTGATCGCGATCGGCCTGTACGCCTTGCTCGGCGCCGTTCCGATCGCGCTGCACCGCGGCGCCGACCCGCAACCGCTGACCGCGATCGAAGCGGCCGATCCGGGCTATTCCGGCTGGAGCCGCAACTGCAAGCGCCGCGTGCGGATCCAGGGCGACACGCCGTTGCGAGGGCTGCGCCTGTGCGTGCGCGATTCCGCGCTGTACGAGCAATTGGCCGCGAGCGGGCGGATCGAAATCGCCGCCACCGTGTCGCGCTACGGCATCGCTGTCCAGGGCTTTCGCGCGGCGCCCGCCGCTCAGAACCCGTAGCGCAAGAACCCGCCGTCCACCGCGATGCATTCGCCGGTGATGTAGCCCGCCGCAGGCAAGCACAGGAACGCGACCGCCGCGGCCACTTCCTCGGGTTCGCCGATGCGCCCGGCCGGCGTGCGCAGCAGCACTTCGTCCAGGTAATCCGGGTCGGCGAGCTTGTCGGAGGTGCGGCGGGTGCGGATGTACCACGGCGCCACCGCGTTGACGCGGATGCCGTCCTCGGCCCATTCCACAGCCAGATTGCGGGTCATCTGATGCATCGCCGCCTTGCTCATGCCGTAGGGCGAGCCGGTGCGCACGTGGGTCGTGCCCGAGACGCTGCCGACGTTGACGATGCTCGACGCCGCATGGCGGGTCAGCAGCGCGTGGGCGTAGCGCGAGAGCTCGAACGCGGAGAACAGGTTGATCTCGAACACCTGCCGCCATTCGTCTTCGGTGTAGTCGTTGGTCGGCTTGCTGAGGTTGCCGCCGGCATTGTTGACCAGGATGTGCAGGCCTTCGCCGAAGTCCTCGACCCAGTCCAGCAGTTCGCGGCGCTGTTCGTCGTCGGCGACGTCGGCGACGAAGCCCTGCACCTCGCGCTCGGGGAAGTCCTCGACCAGTTCGGCGCGCGCCGACTCCAGCGCGGCCGCGTCGCGCGCGGCCAGCAGCACGTCGGCGCCGAAGCCCAGCAGTTCGCGCGCGATCGCCCGGCCGATGCCGGCGCTGCCGCCGGTGACCAGCGCGAGCTGTCCGTCCAATCGCCAACGCTTGGGGTCCATCGCTGCCTCCGTCACGGCTGTTGCGGGTTGCGCGCGCGGCGCGCGACCGGCGTAGCATACCGGCCAGACCGTCGAGAGGATGCCGCGATGAAGTCCAGCCCCGTTGCCGTCGTTGCGGCCAGCGCCGCGCTCGTCGCCGCCCTGGCGGCCTGTTCCAAGCCGCAGCCGCCGGAGAAGGAGCGGCCGGTCGATCCGCAGGCCACGCAGATGCGCGACGCGATCCAGAAGCCCATCGAGAAAGCCAAGAGCGTGGAGCCCAGCGTCGATCAGGGCGCGCAGCAGACCCGCGACGCGGTCGAGGCGCAGGGCGGCTGAGGATTCGGCTCGCGGCCTGCGCGAACGGCGCCGGGCTCGCGGATCGTCCGCGAACGCGCCCGGCTTCGCGCAACGGCGCCCGCGGCCGATGTCCGGGCTTCGCCGCGCGACGCCCACGCTCGCCGCCTGCGCCTTCGTAAGCGCGCGAAACCTGCGGCTACGCCTCGCTCAACCGCACCGCGACCGCGCAAACGAAAAACGCCGCATCGGAACCGATGCGGCGTTTTCGTTCGCGCGAGGAGCCGGCGCGACGCCGGCCTCGCGATTTACAGCGTGCAGAAGCAGTAAGCCACCGTCTTCACCGGCGCGCCGTTGCCCGGCTGCGTGGCGTTCTCGACGAAGCGCAGATCCGCGGCCGCTTGCGGCACGGCCTTGAGCAGCAGGCTGCGGGCGAAGTCGGAACGGCCCAGCACCGCCGCGCCCGCGCCGCTGCCGGCGAGGTTGGCGAAGAAGCGCTCGAACGGCGTGGTCGCCTTTTCGACGTAGCGCACGCGGAAGTCCTCGGCCTTGCCCAGCTTGGCGCGCTGGGCGACGTCGTCGATGGCCGCCTGCAGGCCGCCCAACTCGTCGACCAGACCGCGCTCCTTGGCCTGCGCGCCGCTCCACACGCGGCCGCGGGCGATGGCGTCGATGTCGGCCACCGGCTTCTTGCGCGCCTCGGCGACGCGGCCGGTGAAGTCGGCATAGCCCTTGTTGATGACGGTCTGGATGACCTGCCCGACTTCCGGCGACAGCGGACGGGTGATGTCGTAGGAACCGGCGAAACGGGTGGTGCCGACGCCGTCGGAATGCACGCCGATCTTCTCCAGCGCGCGCGGCACGGTCGGGATCAGGCCGAAGATGCCGATCGAACCGGTGATGGTCGAGGGGTCGGCGAAAATGCGGTCGGCGTTCATCGAGATCCAGTAACCGCCCGACGCCGCCAGATTGCCCATCGACACCACCACCGGCTTGCCGGCGGCCTTCAAGCCGACGATCTCGCGGCGGATCTGCTCGGAAGCGAACACTTCGCCGCCCGGCGAGTTGACCCGCAGCACCAGCGCCTTGACGTTCTCGTCGTCGCGCGCCTCGCGCAGCAGCGCGGCGGTGGACACGCCGCCGACCGTGCCCGGCGGCTGCTCGCCGCCGGTGATCTCGCCCTCGGCCACGACGATGGCGACCTGCGGACGGCTATCGGCCGGGTTGCTCAGGCGGTCGAGGTTGAACAGGTAGGCGTCCATGTTGATCTGACGGAAGCCGCCGTCGGCGTCTTCGTCGGCGACGCCGCGCTTGGCCAGCATCGTGTCGACTTCCTCGCGGGTCTTCAGGCCGTCGACCAGCTTCAGGCCGAGCGCGTACTTGCCCAGGTCGCCCTTGACCGCGTCCAGGCGCGCCGGCAGTTCGTCGATGGCCGCGCTGAGCGCGGTCGCGTCGATCTTGCGCGCCTTGGCCACGTCGCCGAGGTAGCGCTGCCACAGGTCGTTCATCCAGAACAGGTCGGCGGTCTTGGACTCTTCCGAGGCCGCGTCGAGGATGTAGGGTTCGGCCGCCGACTTGAACTCGCCGACGCGGAACAGGTGCACGTCCACGCCGAGCTTGTCCTGCAGCAGCTGACGGTAATACAGGCGATAGCGGCCGAGGCCTTCGAGCATCATCCCGCCCATCGGGTCCAGATAGACCTCGTTGGCCTGCGCGGCGATGAGGTACTGCTTCTGGTCCATGCTTTCGGAGAAGGCGATCACTTCCTTCTTGGCCGCGCGCACCCGCGCGACCGCCGCGGCGACTTCGCGCAGCCCGGCCATGCCGCCGGCCTGGAGCTTGTCCAGGCGCAGCACCACGCGTTCGATGCGCTTGTCGTCCTTGGCCGAGTCCAGCGCGCGCACGACGTCGCGCAGCTGCACTTCCGGATTCTTGTCGCCGAGCGCGCGGTTGAGCGCGCGCGAGGCCGGATCGGCGCTGTATTGCTCGACCAGCGCGCCTTCCGGCGCGATCACCAAGGTGGTGCGGTCCTGGAACGGCTTGGTGTTGCCGCCGAACATCATCGCGATCAGCACGATCAACATGAACCCGAAGAACGCCAGGTTGAAGACCAGGCGGCGGGTGAAGTTCATCGCGTCCCAGACGCCGACGAAGAAACGGGCCAGCGGCCCGCGACGTGGGAGGGTCTCGTTCATTGGCACAGGCTCCGTGTGTACGCGCTCAGACTAACCCGGCGCGGGGCGGGGTTTCACCCGCCATTCGTAACGTAGGGTGGTTGCAAAGTTGCGATCCGGCCGCAATCCGTTCATTTGCGCAACGCTCGGCGGCCGGGGCGGCCCGGTTCCGGACCGGGCCGGCCGCAGCGCGCCTCAGGTGCAGCCGGTCTCGTGCGGATCGACCTCGTGCGGGCGTTCCCGCGCCATCCGCTCGGCCAGCCGCTCGGGCTGGCTGGAACGCAGGAAGCGCCAGCACAGCAGCACCGCGGCCACGGTCAGGCCGGCGATCAGGCCGATCCACATGCCCTTCGGCCCCCAGCCCAGCCCCAGGCCGAGGCCGGCGCCGATCGGCATGCCCACGCCCCAGTACGCCAGCGCGGCCAGGATCATCGGCACGCGGGTGTCCTTGAGCCCGCGCAGCGCGCCGGCCGACAGCACCTGGATGCCGTCGGGGAACTGGAACATCGCCGAATACAGCAGCAGCGACGCGGCCATCGAGGCCACCGCCATGTCGGTGGTGTAGAAGCCCACCAGCAGATCGTTCGCGCTCAGCAGCAAGATGCCGGAGAACAGCTGCGTGCACAGGACGATGGCGTAACCGGCGAAACCGGCGCGGCGCACGCCGGCGTAATCGCGCCGGCCCAGCGCGTGGCCGACCCGCACCGTGGTCGCCTCGGCCAAGCCCATCGGCACCATGAAGCACAGCGCGGAGAGATTGATCGCGATCTGGTGCGCCGACGCCGGCACTTGGCCCAGGCGCCCGATCAGCAGCGCGGTGACGATGAACAAGCTGCCTTCCATCAGCACGGTCACGCCGATCGGCAAGCCGGTGGCGAGCAGGCCGCGGATGGTCGGCCAATGCGGTTTGTCGAAGCGCTCGAACAGGTGCAGATCGGCGAAGCGCTTGGCGTTGCGCAAGACGAAGAAGAAACCGATCGCCTGCACCCACAGCATCGCCGCCGAGGCGATGCCGAGGCCGCCGGCGCCCAGTTCCGGCAGGCCGAACTTGCCGAAGGTCAGCACGTAGCCCAGCGGCAGCAGCACCAGCAGGCCGCCGGCGCTGAGCAGCATCGTCGGCAAGGTCCAGTGCAGGCCTTCGCTGAGGTAGCGCATGCAGAAGAACAGGGTCAGCGCGGGCACGCCCCAGCGGATGCCGTGCAGGAACTCGCGCGCGCCGGGAATGATTTCCGGCGCGATGCCCATCGCCGGCAGGGCGAACGGGATGAAGGTCAGGAACGCGAACAAGAACACGCTCAGCAGCAGCGCCATCCACAGCGCCTGACGGAACAGCGCGCCGATTTCGCCGCGGCGGCCGGCGCCTTCGAGCTGCGACACCGACGGCGGCACCGACAGCAGGGTGCCGATGGGAACCATCATCGGCAGCCACCACAGCGCGGTGCCGATGGTCACCGACGCCAGCGTGGTGGTGCTGTGGTGGCCGGCCAGGGTGTTGTCGACGAAACCGATCAGGCCGGTGGACACGTGGCCGGCGACCAGCGGCGCGGCCAGGACCAAGGTAGTGCGGATTTCCCGGAGCAGGCCGGGACGGGAGACGGAGGGGGACGACGCGGACATGGGGGGAACCAACGGCGACTGCGGCCGCGCATCCGGTCGGGGCGCTGGCGCCGGGTCGCGGCGGACGGCTATCTTACCCGCTCGAAAGTGAAGGCCAGGGGAGCCTTCGCTGCCAATCAGCACGAGCTCGACACGCATGAGCGCACCTACAGAAGCCACGGCGCCCGCGCCGGCCGGTCACGGCCACGACGAGCACCCGAGCCACTGCGAAAACTGCCAGGCCGAACTGCACGGCCACTATTGCCACGCCTGCGGCCAATCGGTGCACAACCCGGTGCGCAACCTCGGCCATGCGCTGGAGGAGGTGTTCGAGTCGTTCTGGCACCTCGACGGCCGCGTGTTCCGCACTTTGCGCGATCTGCTGTCTCCGGGCAAAGTCGCCCGCGAGTATCTGGCCGGCCGCCGCGTGCGCTACATCCCGCCGCTGCGGTTGTTCGTGATCGTCTCGGTGGTGACCTTCTTCGTCGCCCAGTTCGCGATCCACATCGAAAGCAGCGGCCACTTCGACATCGACACCGCGCAGAGCACCACGGTGCGCCTGGGCAACGTCAAGAAGCAGATGCGCAACGCCGACAGCGTCGCCGAGGTCGAGGAACTGCGCGCGCGCATGGTCGCCGACCTGCGCACCGCCGCGGCCGCCGCGCCGGTCGCGCGCAACACCATCGAGGCGTCGATCGTCGCGGTCGAGCGTCAGGCCGACAAGCGCATCGAGGCCTTGCGCGCGTTGCAGGGGCTCGACGCCGATCAAGTCGCCCAGCAGCGCGCCGAGGGCGTGCGTCTGGCCGGCGCGCCGCGGCCGGGCTCGATCCAAAGCGCCAAGAATCTGGCCGACGTCGAGCGCTTGCGCGACGAGCGCATTGCCACCGTGCAGGCGCAGCGCGACGCGGCCACGCCGGAAGCGCGCCGATCCTCGGATTACCCCGGGCTGATCCGTCAGGCCAACATCGAAGCCGGCTGCCGCATCGCCGAATTGCAGGTCGCCCACGCCGCCGCCAGCGAAGGCGCGGCGGTGCGTCCGCCCGACCGCCAGCGCTACGGCGACGCGGAATGCGACGACGACGAAGGCCCGCTGTCGTTCAACGGCCGCCCCTGGGATCCGAAGACCAATCCGCTGACGGTGCAGTGGTGGCCGCAGTTCGCCAACGACTGGCTCAACCGTCAGGTCGGCAAGGGCGAGGTCAATTTCCAGCGCGCGAGCAAGGACCCGGCGCTGTACATCCACGCGCTGATCGGCGCGATCCCCTCGGCGCTGTTCCTGATGGTGCCGATCTTCGCCCTGCTGCTGAAGCTCGCCTACGTCGGCTCGGGCCGCGGCTATCTCGAGCATCTGGTGGTGGCGCTGTACAGCCACATCTACCTGTGCCTGGCGCTGCTGGCGATGTTCGTGCTGATGCTGCTGGGCGACGCGATCGCGCCGCACTGGGCCGGCTTCGTCTGGTTCAAGGGCCTGGGCATCGGCTTGCTGTGGACGTGGATGCCGATCTATCTGCTGATCATGGAAAAGCGCGTCTACAACAACGGCTGGCCGTTGACGCTGCTGCGCTACACCGTGATCGGCGGCGCTTACTTCTTCTTGTTGAGTCTGGCGACGGTCGCGCTGATGACCGCGGCGATCGTGCGGATGTAAGCGGTGCGGGTTTGAACGACGCGGATGCGGCCGGTTCGGAGGCGAGCGAAATGGATGCGGGCGAGACGATTTACGAAGTCACCTTGGACGTCGACGCGTCGATCCGCGCCGACTTCCTGAACTGGCTGCGCCCGCACATCGCCGAAATCTGCGCGCTGCCCGGATTCCTCGGCGCCGACCTGCACGAAACCCGCGACCCCGCGCCCGCCGCCGGCCGCACGGCGCTGTGCGTGCGCTACCGCCTGCGCGACGCGGCGGCGTTGGAGGCTTACCTGCGCGACCACGCACCGCGGATGCGCGCCGACGGACTGGCGCGGTTCGCCGGAAAGTTCGAGGCCTCGCGGCGGGTGATGCGGATCTTGCCGCGCTGAACGCGTTGGCGTTCGTAGGAGGGGCGCAAGCCGCGAACGTGGAGCCGCACCCACGACGGACGTTTCGCCGCAGCCGCGATGACGCGGTCGCGGCTCACGCCGCTCCTACAGGGTCTCCGGCCGGTTTCGCTTCAGACGGTAGGAGCTGCGTAAGCTGCGACCGCGAAACCGCAACCACGGCGGAACTTGCGCAGAAGCCGCAATGGCGCGGTCGCGGCTCGCGCCGCTCCTACAGGGTCTCCGGCCGGTTTCGTTTCAGACTGTAGGAGCTGCGCAAGCTGCGACTGCGAAACCGCAACCACGGCGAAACTTGCGCAGCAATCGCATTGGCGCGGTCGCGGCTCGCGCCGCTCCTACAGGGTCTCCGGCTGATTTCGTTTCAGACTGTAGGAGCTGCGCAAGCTGCGACTGCGAAACCGCAGCTGCGACGAAACCTTCGCAGCAATCGCAATGGCACGGTCGCGGCTTACGCCGCTCCTACACGAAGCCCGCGTCGCTTCCGCTCACCGCGCCAGCGCGTCGTGCAACCACGTCCCGCGCTGCGCCGCCGGCGTCGCCAGCAAGTCCGCGCGCAAGCGCTCGCGTTCCTGCGGCGGGGTGCGCTGCACCAGCACCGCCAGTTGCTTGCGCTGTTCGGCGCTGAGTCCGCGCAGCGCGGCCAGCATCGCCGGGTGTTGCGCTTGCGGCAGTTGCGCCAGCAGTGGCTGCAGCGCCGGGTAATCGGCGCCCAGGCCCGGGCCGAGCAGCCAACCGCGGCGTTCGCTGCGGTCGAGCGCGTCGAACTGCGCGCGCAGCGCGTGTTGCTGTTCCGCCGGCAGCGCGGCGTAGCGCGCGGCGGCGGCTTGGGTTTGCGCGCGCTCTTCGGAGCTCAAGGCCTGCCACGCGAGGTAGCGCTCGCGCCGCGCGCCGCGTTCGGCGGCGCTGAGTTGATTCCATTGCGCGGCGCGCTGGGCGAAGTCGTGGCGTTCGGCCTCGCTCCAGCCGTCCCAGCGCTGGCCGTTGGCGCGGATGCGCGCCTGCACCGGCGCCGGCAGCGTGTCCAAGCCGCGCTCCAGTTCCGGCGGCAACGCGCGCGCCGGCGTCCACGCCGCCAGCGCGACGGCGAACGCGGCGCCAATCCATACGCACGTCGCCCGGCTCATTCGCCCTCCTGCGCATCGGTTTCCAGACCCGGGCTCTCGTTGCCCGGCGCGGTCGCGGCGGGCGTCGTTTCGGGCGGCGGCGGCGCGGCGACCGCCGGAATCGTGCCGGCGTCGCGGGCGGCCAACCAGCTGCGGAAGTCGACGTCGGCCGCGGCCGCCTCGCCCTGCGGGTCGGCGATCAGATCGAAATCGCCGTCGGCGATCAGCCCGGCCTCGCGGCCGTAACGCTCGGCCGGGCCGCCGCCCTCGGGCAACGGCGCCACGGTCACGCCCTCGGGGCCTTCGCCGAGCAAGGCCGACGGCCACCAGAAGGTCGCCGCGAACGCCAGCGCGCACAGCGCCAGCAGGCTCCACAGCAGCGGCATCAGCCAGCGCGGGTGCGGACGCGGCGTCGCGCCGCCGCGCGCGGACGCGGACGCGGCGGGCGCGGCGCCCTGCAGCGCCTTTTCGCGCGCCTCGGCCAGCCGTTGCAGACGCTCCGGCGGCAAGGTCTTGATCCGGCGATGGACCTGTTCGCGCAGCTGCTGCCACGCCTGCGGGTCGGCGCGGCCGTCCGGGTGGCGCGGCAGCGCCCGCTGCAGGGCCAGCCGGTAGGTGGCCGGGGCCACGTGCAGCACCGCCGAGGCCTCGGTTTCGCCGAGGCCGGCGGCCAGCCGCAGCAGCAGCGCCGCGCGCGGGCCGCTGCCGAGCTCGCCGAGCCGGTCGGTCGCGTCCAGCGGGATCGCCACCGGGGTGCGCCGGCGCAGGCCGGGCTGGGTCAGCAGCAGCGACCAGAACCGCGCCGGCCACTCGTTGAGCGAGGTCTCCGCGGCGATCGCGCGGAACCCGGCCATGGCCGCGACCAGCGCGGCGTCGCCGGCGGCGGCGTCGCCGGCCTGCAATTCGGCCAGGACCGCGCCGCGCCGTTCGACCCCGCGCAGGAACGCCGACAAGGCGGCCGGGGCGGAGGAGGAAGCGTTGGGTCGGGGCGCGGACGAACCCGGGGCGGGGGATGTGGAACTCATCGGGACGACTTCACCATACGGCCCATCATAGCGAGGCCGGAGCGCCGCCGGACCGGCGCGAAACCGCTTGACAAACCGCCAAACCGCGTTTGCGCGAGGCGGAACGCGGTCTGGCCGAAAATCCGGTTGTGCACAGCAGTAATGGAACCGTCATGTGTCGCTCTTTCACGGAACAAAAACACCTCATTACAGCGATGTTTCACGGCTAAGCGCATGATTCCAAAGAAAATAGGGCGATTGGCGATTTTTTCACCAACCTAACCCGAGCGCTTGATTCAACGCCCTCGCGCAGCGCTGCCGACACACCATGCACAGATTTATCCACAACCCGTGTGGATAAGGGGAATTTTCCTTAATCGGCGGCCACTTGCGCGGGCTTTGTCGGGCCGGCCGCAGCTATGGTCCGCAACTGCCCGCCTGCCGCCGCGGCCGCCGGGCTCGCTAGACTGATGCGATGCCCGAGGCTTCGTTTTTCCCGCCCCCGACCGTCTGGCGCATCGCCCTGCCGGTGCCGCTGCCGCGCCTGTTCGACTACCTGCCGCCGGCCGACGACGACGGCGGCGACCCGGTCGGCGCGCGGGTGCGGGTGCCGTTCGGGCGGCGCGAGCTGGTCGGCTGGGTCGCCGAGGTCGGCGAACCCGAGCCCGGCACCGACCCGGCGGCGCTCAAGCAGGTGCTGGCCCGGCTCGACCCGCAGCCGCTGCTCCAGGGCGAGCTGCTGGAGTCGCTGCGCTGGCTGGCCCGCTACACCCACGCCCCGCTCGGCGAGGTGCTCGCCACCGCCCTGCCCGGCCCGCTGCGCCACGGCGAGCCGCTGCCCGACACCCACGCCTGGGCCTGGCGCCTGACCGAGGCCGGCGCCACCGCCCGCCCCGGCCTGCGCGCCGGCAAGCCGCGGCGGTTGGCCGACCTGCTCGACGAACACGGCGAACTCGACGAGGACCGCCTCGACGACCTGCTGGACGACTGGCGCAGCGCCGCGCGCGCCCTGGCCAAGCGCGGCCACGCCGAGCGTCTGGCCGTGCCCGCGGTCGCCCACGCTCCCGCGCCGCAGCCCGGTCCGCCGCTCAACGACGAACAACAGGCCGCGGTCGACGCGATCCTGGCCGCGCCCGGCTTCACCGCCTTCCTGCTCGACGGCGTCACCGGCAGCGGCAAGACCGAGGTCTACCTGCGCGCGATCGCCGACTGCCTGGCGCGCGGCAAGCAGGCGCTGGTGCTGGTGCCCGAAATCGGCCTGACCCCGCAGACCCTGGCGCGCTTCCGCGCCCGCCTCGGCGTGCCGGTGCACGCGCTGCACTCGGGGCTGGCCGACGGCGAGCGCGCGCGCACCTGGGCCGCGTTCGCGCGCGGCGAGGCGCGGGTCGCGGTCGGCACGCGCTCGGCGGTGTTCCTGCCGATGCTCGAACCCGGTTTGATCGTGATCGACGAGGAACACGACGGCAGCTTCAAGCAGCTCGACGGCATCCGTTACCACGCCCGCGACTTCGCCCTGGTCCGGGCCAAGGCGCTGGACGTGCCGGTGCTGCTCGGCAGCGCCACGCCGTCGCTGGAATCGCTGCGCAACGCCCAGGCCGGCCGCTACGGCCACCTGCGCCTGCTGCGCCGCGCCGGCCAGGCGCAGCCGCCGCGGGTGCGCGTGCTCGACGTGCGCAAGCGGCCGCTGCAGGCCGGGCTGTCGCCGGAACTGCTCGAACGCCTGCACGGCGAACTGCGCGCCGGCGGCCAGGCGCTGGTGTTCAAGAACCGCCGCGGCTACGCCCCGGTGCTGCTGTGCCACGACTGCGGCTGGACCGCGCACTGCCCGCGCTGCAGCACCCCGCTCAAAGCCACACCGATGACCGTGCACGGCGGCGGCCGGCGCCTGCAATGCCACCACTGCGGCACCCGTCGCCCCGCGCCCGACGCCTGCCCCGATTGCGGCGGTCTGGCGCTGCAATCGCAAGGCGCCGGCACCGAGCGCATCGAGGAATCGCTGGCCGCGCGCTTCGAGGATTTCCCGGTGCTGCGCATCGACCGCGGCACCACGCAAAAACGCGACGCGCTGGAAACGCTGCTGGCCGAATTCGGCACCGCGCCGGGCGTCCTGGTCGGCACGCAGATGCTCGCCAAGGGCCACGACCTCGCCAACCTGACCTTGGTCGCGGTGGTCGGCATCGACGAAGGCTTGTTCAGCGCCGACTTCCGCGCGCGGGAAAAACTCGCGCAGCTGCTGATCCAGGTCGCCGGCCGCGCCGGCCGCGCGCACAAACCGGGCGAGGTGGTGCTGCAAACCCATCACCCCGAACACGAACTGCTGACCACGCTGCTGTCCGGCGGCTACCACGCCTTCGCCGAAGTCGAACTGGCCCAGCGCGAAGCCGCCGGCTTCCCGCCGTTCGCGCACATGGCGCTGATCCGCGCCGAGGCGCAGCAAGTCGAAGCCGCCAACGCCTTCCTGGCGATGGCGCGACGCGAGTTGCAGCACGCCGCCGCGCAGCGCGCGCGCCACGACGGCATCGAGCGCAGCGCGCTGGAGATCAACGGCCCGGTGCCCGCGCCGATGCCGCGCCGCGCCGGCTACCTGCGCGCGCAGCTGATCCTGTCGGCGCCGGAACGCCGCGTGTTGCACGCCGCGCTCGACGCCGCGCTGCCGGCGATCTACGCCGCGCCGGAAGCGCGCAAGGTGCGTTGGTCGTTGGATGTGGATCCGGCGGATTTGTACTGAGCGCGACGGAACTTTCGCCGTAGCCGAATGGCGCGGTCGCGGCTCGCGCCGCTCCTACAGCGGCTGCGGATGGTTCGTATCCGACTGTAGGAGCTGCGTAAGCTGCGACCGCGCATCTCGCAAGCCGGCGCACGCACGAAGTCGAAACAACGCGGCCACGCGCGCGATCCAGATTCGCCGCCGTTCCATTGGCGCGGTCGCGGCTCGCGCCGCTCCTACAGGGGCTCCGGCCGGTTTCGTATCCGACTGTAGGAGCTGCGTAAGCTGCGACCACGCGTCTCGCAAGCCGGCGCACGCACGAAGTCGAAACAGCGCGGCCACGCGCGCGATCCAGATTCGCCGCCGTTCCATTGGCGCGGTCGCGGCTTACGCCGCTCCTACAAGGGGCTCCGGCCGGTTTCGTTTCAGACTGTAGCAGCTGCGCAAGCTGCGACCGCGAAACCGCAACCACGATGAAACGTTCGTCCCGCCCGCATCGCCGTGCCGCGATCGCGCCTCAGCGAACCTCGATCTTCAACGAAAACTTCGCCACGCTCCCGCGCCGCGCGGCCGCGCGCGGCTGATAAACCTGGATGCGGTACTCGCCGTCGGCCGGCAGCGTCGCGCTGCCGGTCGCGCTGCCCTGGCCGTAGACGGTCTCCACCGCCAAGGCCTCGGCCTGCGGGCCGGACGCGCCACCGCCGCGCGGCGGGTACACGTTGACAGCGGCGTTGGAGCTGCCCGTCAGCGTCGTGCGCAAGCTCTGGCCGGCGCGGGCGACGACGAGATACTCCACGCTGTCGTAGCCCTTGATCGCGCCGTTCACCGTGGCGCCGGTCGCGCCCTTGGCGAACTGCACGGGCACCGACTTCACCGCATCGGCCGCGAACGCGGCGGACGAACACAACGACAAGGCAACGGCCAACGCAGCGGCGCGAACGAGCATCGCGGACTCCAGCGGAAACGAGGAAAGGGCGACCAGACTAGCGCATCGCGGCGGCGCCGCTGCGCGACTCGTCGACGCGGTCATGCGCCGCATGCATCGCATGCGCAATCGGCCTGCCGTGGCCGTATCACGCGCATGCCATCGGTGCGCATCACTTGGTTCCGGTCTTGCTCTTGACCTTCGGTTTGGCCGGGCCGTCCTGGCCCGGTTTGCCTTTGGGCTTATCGCGAATCCATACCACTTTGTTGTCGCGGCGCGTCTCGAACAACCCCAATGCCTCGAGCAGGTCGCTGAGCTTGCGATAACCGTAATTGCGCGAATCGAACGAAGCCTGATTGGCGATCTGATGCCCGACCGCGCCCAGGTGCGACCACCCGTCGTCGCCGCTGGCCGCCTCCACCGCGCGCCGCAACATGCGCACCAGTCGCGTGTCGCTGCGCAAATCCTGAGCGCTGCGCGGCGCGACCGTCGCCACCGTCTCGTCCGCCTGCACCTCGGCCGCCGGCTGGCCCAGGCCTTCGACGTAGGTGAACTTCGAGCAGGCGTTGACGAACGGCTCGGGCGTCTTCTTTTCGCCGAAGCCGTAGACCTTGACGCCGTCGGTCAGCAGCCGCATCACCAGCGGGGTGAAGTCGGCGTCGCTGGAGACGATGGCGAAGGCGTCGAGGTTGCGCGCGTACAGCAGGTCCATCGCGTCGATCACCATCGCCATGTCCGAGGCGTTCTTGCCCTTGGAGTAGGCGAATTGCTGGATCGGGCGGATCGCGTACTCGTGCAGCACCGCCTCCCAGCTTTTCAGATTCGGGCTTTTCCAGTTGCCGTAGGCGCGGCGCACGTTGGCCGCGCCGTAGCGGGCGACCTCGGCCAGGATCACCTCGATCTTGGCCGCCGGCGCGTTGTCGGCGTCGATCAGCAGGGCGATGCGCTTTTCTTCCGTGGCCACGGCCATGTTCCGGACTCCCGGGCCGCGGCGCGGCCGACCGCGCCAGCCTAGCGCAACGCGCGCCGGAAGGTCGCGCGGCGCGCGGCCGACAGTCAGAAGATAGCGCCGGCTTCATGACGGGCTAACCGCGATGGGCGAAAATGGCGGGGATACCAACGACCGATACGATCCCCCATGAGCAACCGACTCGAACAACTGCGCCAACTCTCCTCCGTGGTCGCCGACACCGGCGACATCGAGGCCATCGCCCGCTTCCACCCGCTCGACGCCACCACCAACCCCTCGCTGCTGCTCAAGGCCGCCGGCCTGCCGGCCTACGCGCCGCTGATCGACGCGGCCGTCGCCCAGGCCCAGGGCGAGAACGCGCAAGCGCGCGTCGCCGACGCCGGCCTGCGCCTGGCCGTGGCCATCGGCGGCGAAATCCTCAAGCTGATCCCCGGCCGCGTCTCCACCGAGGTCGACGCGCGCCTGAGCTTCGACACCCCGGCCACCCTGGCCCAGGCGCGGCGCATCGTCGAGCTCTACGACGCCGCCGGCATCGGCCGCGACCGCCTGCTGATCAAGATCGCCTCGACCTGGGAAGGCATCCGCGCCGCCGAGCAGCTCGAACGCGAAGGCATCCACTGCAACCTGACCCTGCTGTTCTCCTTCGCCCAGGCCGTGGCCTGCGCCGAGGCCGGCGTGTACCTGATCTCGCCCTTCGTCGGCCGCATCCTCGACTGGCACCTCGCCAACGGCATGGCCAAGCCGGCCACGCCGCAGGACGATCCGGGCGTGCAGTCGGTCGCCCGCATCTGGAACTACTACAAGCGCCACGGCTACGCGACCGTGGTGATGGGCGCGAGCTTCCGCAACGTCGGCCAGGTGCTGGCGCTGGCCGGTTGCGACCGCCTGACCATCTCGCCGGAACTGCTGGGCGAACTGGCCGACAGCGACGGCGAGGTGCCGCGCGCGCTCCACGACGACGGCCAGCGCGCCGCGCCGGGCGAGCGCCTGAGCGAGGCCGCGTTCCGCTGGCAGCACAACGAGGACGCGATGGCGACCGACAAGCTCGCCGACGGCATCCGCCGCTTCGCCGCCGACCAGCGCAAGCTCGAAGAGCTGCTCGCCCAGCGCTTGAACGGATGAGGAGACCGCCATGTCCGATACCCGCAAGCACGTCGTCATCGTCGGCGGCGGGTTCGGCGGACTGTGGGCGACCCGCGCACTGGCCTCGGCGCCGGTGCGCATCACCCTGATCGACCGCCGCAACCACCATCTGTTCCAACCGCTGCTGTATCAGGTCGCCACCGCCGGCCTGTCTTCGCCGGACATCGCCGCGCCGCTGCGGCACATCCTGCGCAATCAGGCCAACGTCGAGGTGCGCCTGGGCGAAGTCGTCGGCATCGACGCCGACGCGCGCCACGTCGCGCTCGCCGACGGCGAACGCATCGGTTACGACTTCTTGCTGCTCGCCAGCGGCGCCACCCACGCCTATTTCGGCCACGACGAGTGGGCCGAGCACGCGCCGGGGCTGAAGACGCTCGACGACGCGCTGCACATCCGCCGCCGCGTGCTGCTCGCGTTCGAGCGCGCCGAAGCCGCGCAGACCGAGGAAGAACGCGAGGCGTGGCTGCACTTCGCCGTGGTCGGCGGCGGACCGACCGGCGTGGAGATGGCCGGCACGCTCGCCGAAATCGCGCGCAAGACCTTGCGCCGCGAGTTCCGCCGCATCGACCCGGCCAAGGCGCGCGTGCGCCTGATCGAGGCCGGGCCGCGGGTGTTGTCGAGCTTTCCCGAATCGCTGTCGGAAAAAGCCCGCGCGCAGTTGCAGCGGCTCGGCGTGGAAGTCGCCACCGGCACACCGGTGGGTTCGATCGACGCCAACGGCTACCGCCTGGGCGCCGAGTTCGTTCCGGCGCGTACGGTGCTGTGGGCCGCGGGCGTCGCGGCCTCGCCGTTGGGCGCGTTGCTCGACGCCCCGCGCGACCGCGCCGGCCGCGTGCAGGTGCTGCCCGACCTCAGCGTGCCCGGCCACCCGGAGATCTTCGTCGCCGGCGATCTGGCCAGCCTGCAGCAAGACGACGGCAAGCCGGTGCCCGGCGTCGCCCCGGCGGCCAAGCAGATGGGCGGCCACGTCGCCCAAAGCATCCGCGCGCGCGTGCTCGGCCAACCGGCGCCGGCGCCGTTCCGCTACGTCGATTTCGGCAACCTCGCCACCATCGGCCGGCGCGCGGCGGTGGTGGACTTGCGCGGGCTGCACTTCTCCGGCGTGCTGGCGTGGACGTTCTGGCTGGCCGCGCACGTGTTCTTCCTGATCGGCTTCCGCAACCGCCTGATCGTGATGCTCAACTGGTCGTGGGCGTACTACACGTACCAGCGCCATGCCCGCATCATCCTGGGCGGCGCGGGCGATAAAGAAACCGACGACGAAGACTGAGCCGCGGCGCGGCAGAACCGAAAAAAAGGGCGCCCGAGGGCGCCCTTTCCGTTTCGCGGCTCCGCGTTCGCTCAGGTGTACCCGTCGTAGTAGTACGCCGTCGCCTGCACCTGACGGCTCGCACCGGTGTCCAGGTCGGTCACGGTGGCTTGCAGGATCGCCACGCCGTCGCCGGACAGATCCGTCGAAATCGGCACCGCGCACGCGTTTTGGTTCGCGCACGAAGCGACGATCGCGTTGTTTTCCAGATTGCGCCAGACGAAACCGTAGTTGCCGGCCGGCAAGCCGGTCACGCTGAACACCGCCACGGTCGGGTTGTGCGCGCCGTTGGGCACCCACAGCGAGCTGCAGGTGTCGGGTGTGGCGATGTCGTAGCGGAAGGTGTCGACGTAACACTCCATGCCGGCGCCGGCGACGTTGCCGGCGTGCGCCGGCGCGGCGTGGCCCATGGCCAGCGCGAGCGCGACCGCGCTCAGGCCGATTGCTGCGTTGATGCGCATGAAACTCTCCTTGTCGAGTGCGTGCTTCGATGAGCGTGCGGCGCGCCGCGGCGCGCGCCGGGAACGAACGGCGGCGCGCGGCGACGGACGCCGCCGACGCGCGCCGCGGCCGCGATCAGTTGTAGCCGTCCCAGAAATACGCGGTGGCGTTGAGCGTGCGCTGCGCGCCGGTGGCCAGATCGGTCACCACCACGCGCAGCCGCGCTTCGCCGTCGCCGCGGGTTTCGGTGGCGATCGGCACGCCGCACCAGCCCGGCGAATTGCCGCAGCCGGCCGGGGCCTGCCCGGTTTCCAGATCGGTCCAGACGTAGCTGTAGTTGCCCGCCGGCAATCCGGTCACGTTGAAGTACGCGGCCGACGGATTCGACGCGGTGCCCGGCGTCCACACGCTCTGGCACCAGCCGGCCTGCGGCACGTCGTACGCGATGGTCTCCACATAGCATTCCAGTTGCGCGCCGCTCAGGTCGCCCGCGCGCGCCGGCGCGAGCGCCGTCAGCGACAGCGCGGCGGCGAATCCGGCCGCGATCAGCATCTTGCCAACTTCCATGACCCCCTCCTTATGTTGTGAGCCGGCCGCTGCGGCCGGCGCCGCAGTCTCGGCACGGCGCGAACGCGCCGGCAAGGGCGGAACGGCGGCGATGCGACGCCGCTTGCAGTTCTCAGCCGCCGGCGCGGCGCGACGGCGGCGAAGTTGCGAGCGCGAGCAACCGCTAGTGGCCGCGCCGGCCCTGCGGTCCGATCCACGCGCGGCCTTCGCGGCCGTCCGTGGAGGCGGCCGCTCGATCGCTCGCATCGGGTACTCGCAAAACGCGGACGCGACGGCTCACCCATAAGTTTTTTTTTCAATCGCGCTCGATCCTGCACAGGAAGCAGCCGTAGCGCGCGTTGTGGGCGTGGATCTGGGCCACGCGCGGATCCTCGAACAGTTCCTGCACCGCCGCCTCGGCGTCGCGGCCTTCCAGCGCGCGCGCCTGCAGCATCCAACCGTTGGCGTCGTACGCGCGCAGCGACAGGTGGCGGGTAGCGAGCATCGACGGCAAGCGGTTGCGCAGCGCCGGCGCGCGCGCGGCGCCTTCGCGCACGAAGATCGGACCGCTGGCGCGGTAGGGGCCGTCGCAGTCGTGATGCTGGAAAGTCAGCAGCAACAGCTGTTCGCCCGGCGAAGCATCTTGCAGCGACACCCGGCAGGGATAGCCGGTGGGCGAGTCGGCCACGACCCGGCGCATGCCGTGGGCGCGCAGCGCCTCGTCGTCGAGCGCGAACAGCGGGGCGAAGGTTTCGGCAGCGAGGCCGTCGATTCGGTAAGCGTGCATGGCGCGGATTCCTTGAGTGGGTGGCGCCACGTTAGTCCCGCCGCACAGGCGCCGATATCCGCGTCTTGCGCGGCGCGCGCATTGGTTTAGGCTGGCGCGCGATGCGGCCCTGCGGTCGCGCGAGGTCGGGGGGACCGTATGAGCGACAACCGCGTCATCGACACCGAAACACCGCGGCGGCGGCGCCTGCCGCTCGGCTTGCTGCTGATCCTGGCCGCGACCGCGTGCTCGGGCAAGGAGCCGGCCAAACCCGCCGCCCATCCCGAGTTCGACGCCTCCGCGCCGGCGGCCGCGCGCGCGAAGACGGCGCTGCCTTCCGACGAATTCCTCGCTCAAGTGAGCGCGGAAAGCGAGGCCGCCGAGGCGTTCGGCGAACGCCATCGCCCGCTGCAATTCTCCGGCCGCGTCGACCAAGCCGTCGCCGAATTGGTCGCCTACGCCGAACAAGGCGGCGCCGCGCGCCGTTTCGCCATCGGCAACATGCTGTGGTCGCTGGCGCCGGAAGCCTCGCTGAGCCTGCACCGCGCCGCCGACGAAGCGCAGCCGGATCAGCCGGAAATCCTGTACGAACTGGCCCTGCACTACACCCGCAAGGACGACTGCGCCGCGGCGCTGCCGCTGTGGCGACGCCTGCGCCCTACCCGCGTCGGCATTCCCGCGCAGGCCGCCTATCTCGCCGCGTACTGCCATCTGGCCAGCGGCGATTTGCGCGGCGCGGTCGCGATCGTGCAGTCCTCCGACATCGACGAGCACCACGTCGGCGCCGAGAAAATGTCCTACGAAGTGTTCGGCGGCCCCGCCGAGCTGATCGGGTTCGATCGGGACTACCGCAAGGCCGCCGGCGGCGACCGCGGCGCGCTGGAAAGCCTGCTGGCGCGTTCGTTCGACTGGAACACCGATTGGTGGAACGCCGCGCCGGAGCCGGCGGCGCAGGACGCGGCGATCGCGCTGGCGCGTACGCAGTGGAGCGCGCAGACGCGCGAACGCCAGGAATGGGATTGCCTGTGGCCGAAGCTGCGCGATCGCGAGCAGCCGTTCGGCCAGCAGGATCTCGACCGCTGCCGCGTGCTCGTCGGCGGCCATCCCTATCCGGCCAGTTCGACGCTGGGCTTGGTCGCATTGGCGCGGCTCGTGTCCCGCGCCGAGCAGCCGCCGGACTTCGCCGCGCTGCTCGCCCGCCACGGCGGCACCTTGCGCGAACGCGCCACCGGCAAACGCGACGATCCGCAGGCGCTGCGCGTGTTGGCCTACCTGCAGCAAAGCGCCGGCGACGCGGCCGGGCTGGCGCAGACCGACGAACTGGGCTGGAAACGCTACCGCGACGAACGCTTCGCGCTCAGCCGCGTGCAGCACGCCGAGCCCGGTCCGGGCGTCGCGCCCGACCCGGCGTATCGCGCCATGCTCGCGCAGGCCGCGCAGGATTTTCCGCACGCGCCGCTGTATCCGATGCTGGAGGCGGTCTATCGCGCCGGCGGCGGCGACCCGCCGGCCGCCGACGTCGCGCGCGTGCTGCAAGCCGAAACCCGCACGCTGGACTTGAGCGTGCGCAACGGCGACCTGCGCTCGCATTCCCAGCTCAAAGCGCTGTACCGGCGGCTGGCGAAGGCGCTGGAAAAGGAAAGCGCCGCCGGCCGCTGAGCGCGGCGCGCAAAAGAAAACGGCCCGGGTCGCCCCGGGCCGTTTCGTTTTGGTAGCGCTTCGCGGCTTAAGCCGCGAACAGGCCGCGCATCTTCTTCAGCGCGTTGGCTTCGATCTGGCGGATGCGCTCGGCGCTGACGCCGTACTCGTCGGCCAGTTCCTGCAGCGTGACCTTGCTGTCGGCGTCGAGCCAACGGCGCTTGATGATGTCGCGCGAACGCGCATCCAAGCCGGCCATGCCCTCGCGCAGCAGCGCGAGCTGGTTGTCTTCCTCGTCCTCACGCTCGTAGCTCTGCGAGGGGTCTTCCTCGGCGGCGCGCAGGTAGGCGGCCGGCGACGGCGGCGCGTGGTCGTCGTCTTCGTCGCTGGGCGCGTCGAAACCGATGTCGCGGCCGGACAGGCGCGATTCCATTTCCAGCACTTCGCGTTCGGAGACGTTGAGGTCCTGAGCGACCTGACGCACTTCCTCGGCGTTCATCCAGCCCAGGCGGGTCTTGGACTTGCGCAGGTTGAAGAACAGCTTGCGCTGCGCCTTGGTCGTGGCGACCTTGACGATGCGCCAGTTCTTGAGGATGAACTCGTGCATCTCGGCGCGGATCCAGTGCACCGCGAAGGAGACCAGGCGCACGCCCTGTTCGGGGTCGAAGCGCTTGACCGCCTTCATCAGGCCGATGTTGCCTTCCTGGATGAGGTCGCCGATCTGCAGGCCGTAGCCGTTGTAGCCGCGGGCCACGTGGACCACGAAGCGCAGATGGGAATGGATGAGTTCGCGGGCCGCGTCGAGGTCTTCCTCGTCGCGGAACCGGCGGGCCAACGCCTGCTCGTCTTCGACGGTCAGCACCGGGATTTGGTGCACCGCGCCGATATATGCATCCAGCGAACCGAGCGCGCTGGGCACAGGCAGGTTGTTGGTGATAAGAGCGGAGGATTGGGCGATAGAGGTCATGGCAGCGATCTTAGCAGTCGGCCTATAGGACTGCTAAAGGCGGGGGAAGTTCCGCAGTGTTGCGCAATTGGAACGGCGGGGAGGCCTGCGGATGGCGCGCGTTCAGGCGCCGGGGAGTGTGTGCGGGGGCCCGTAAGCGGGAGGTCGAGATGTCGAGTTGCAGTAACGGTGGCAGCAACTGCAATAACGATGTCAGCGGCTGCTAACTATGTCAGCACGCTCCTGACCGCCAAAGAAATACGATAAATATCAATTACTTAGAAATTCACCTTAGGTTTTGATTGCCCAAAAGGAGGGCAGCAGCGGCCATTTGATCTCCAGCGGCGCGCAGCTATGTAACCGCCGGAGGATGATCCATAAAAATCAAATACTTACACAAATAGCGCACCTTAACGGGAGCCGGGGGAGCACCCTACTCCGAACTTGATCGCCGACGAGGGCGGGCCAGTACCCGGTAGAAATCTGCTTTCAGGCCCCAAACGCCGCTGAGCCATTACCAACCAGCTTAGGGCAGGCCATCGGCGCCCGGCACCGACCTGAATCGGCGTCCTTCCACGTTGGCTCCTAAAACTAGTAGGCTGAAAACGGAATTCTCTGCTGCACTGGCAAAGTTGCGGGTCCTGAGAAGGAAATTCAGGGGAATGGAATCATGGGGAAAGTGATTTATGTAACCGGAGCACCTGCGACCGGTAAGTCGACCTTGTGCCGCACTCTAAGTGCCGATCCAGCTATCCACTCGTTCTGCTACAGCGAACGATTACGAGACCACGTCAATCGTCAGGCGGGCATCGCTCTGGATGAGGCCGACATTCGTAGGCAATCAGCCCAGGTTGTTACATCGAAACACGTCGATGAAGTCGACGACTTGTTACAGGCCGAAGCCGAATCCTGCCGCAAGTCCGGCGGAAACCTGCTGATCGACAGCCATCCTGTGACCAAAGAGAACTACGGATTCCGCGTCACGCCCTTCAAGCTTCAGCGATTGCTTGATCTCAAGATTGACTACTTCATCTGCCTGTACGCAGATCCCAAAGTGATGGCGCAACGCATAGAGCTTGACGCCCAGGGACGCCCCCTCCCAAGCGATTTCGAATTGGCCGTACACGTCAACTTACAGGCGTCAGTGGTGGCTACTTATTCAGTCCTCTCTGGCCGGCCATGCCACCTTGTGGATAGCAGCGTCGATCGCATGCAACTGGTGCAACGGGTAAGAGCTCTCGCCGGTCTGATCTAGAGATCCACGCATCGCAGGAGCCACACTATGGCACGTGAGATCAACCTGAAAGACGCGATCAATGCTGTATCCGACGTGGTTCAGAACCGTCCACGCCCGCTGCGCGAATTCGACCAGATCTACATGAAGACTGGCGACATGGTCATGCAGAGCGAACTGGTAGCTCGTTGGGCAAAGGACAAGCGACTTGCGTTTATCGGCGATGGCGATGCAATCAGTGTCTGCGTGGCATTGCTAAAAGCCAGGGAAATATTTGATGAAGGTCCATCTCACATCACCGTATTCGACTTCGACGAGCGAATCTGCGGCGCGATCACTCGCATAGCTGACCACGAGCAGATGACCAACTTAGAATCACGCTTGTACAACTGCGCCGATGCGTTCCCAGAAGACATGATCGGGCAGTTCGACTGCTTTTATACTAATCCACCATGGGGCGCGAGCAACGCAGGAGAGAGCGTTAAGGTCTTCATGGAACGAGGATTTGAAGCGACCGGCAACAGCGGCGAGGGCCTGGTCGTTATCGCGGACGATCATGAGCTTGAATGGCCACAGCATGTACTGGCTCAGGTCCAGAAATTCGCACTCGAAAGGGACCAGTTTGTTCAGAAGATGCATTCGAAGATGCATCTTTACCATTTGGACGACAACCCAAACCTGCGCTCATGCAATCTATTCTTTAAAGCTCTCCCGATGGAACGACCGTCCGTCGTGAGCAAGGGACTCGAGAAGGAGCGACTGGACAACTTCTATGGACAGGGCCAGCCGCTGACCATTAGATACGTGCGCGAACGAAAACGCGTGGACTATGGCAAGGCGCATGACGAGGAATACGCCATCGAACCCATGGAGGTATGAGATGAGCTCGATTATTCAACCCGGAGCACACGTGCTCTTCATGAAGGTCGGCATTCATGCGAAAGAGCCGTTGGAGAGCATCATCGAGAGAAAACTCAAGGAGATTGATGACACGGGCATGGCCTTTTGGGGCTACGGCGGGAATACATGTCACCCCACCAATATGGTTCAGCCGTTCGCCAAGCACGCCGTGGACAACGCTGCACCGATTCATCTGGTCATGCAAAAGATGGCGTCGAACCACTGGGCCGAAGGCAGAGCAGAGGAGTATTCGATTGACGGCCAGAAATGGGTCCCGGTGCCCGACATGATCGAAGTCCGCGGTTCGCGTTTCGCGCTCGTGATCAAGGATCTGAAGGAGGCCGATCTTTCCCTATCTTTGGCTCGTTCCAAAGTGGCTTGGGGCCCAAGCTTGGGCAAAGCTGGGAACACGTATATTTCCGGGCGCGTAGACAAGGCTTGCCTGCAACTTGGACAGGATGTGGACGTGCCGCTGGCTCCAGATGAGTACTCCACGCCAATCGGTCTAGTCGCCACGCTAAGAGAGCCTTACGCGGTTTTTCTCCGTAATAAGTAAACTAGGCAGCCAGCAAGTCCCCGGAAGCTGCACGCAGCTCTTCGATATGGCTGTCCAAACCCGCAAGCCATGACGCCTCACCGACTTCCGGTGAAGCACAACTGAAGCAGATGCGCATCGCGAGGTCCACTTCGCGTTCCGCGCATATGGCCGCCCTAACTTCGACCGCCCCCTGGGAGTTCACCAAATGGCGCACCGCTTGTTCGAAGCATATAAAGCGTGCGGACAAGTTTTGCGCGCTAATTCCTGCGGGCGAAACGATAGAAGCCAAAGCCATAATGGCTTTTCGATCCCCCGTTAAAACATGGTGGAGATCGCGGGTCACCAGCATAGAGACAAGCTGACATTCACCCACGTGCATCGGTATCGCCAGTTGCTGCGCCTGAAACTCTAGCTGCGCAGCCAGCGCCGCCTCCTGTTCCGTCGGCTCAAGGATCTCAAGCAGCGCAAGCGCCGCTTCAAGCTCTTCTTTCGCGGCGCTAAAGCGACTGGGCGGTCTCTTCTGGAGCGCCTTGCGTAGGACGTACTTCGCCGACCCCAGAATTCCGCATTGGTGTGGCGCATTGGGTATCGAAGCTAGCAGCTCGTTGAGGAAGCCATACGAGACCCCCTTAAGGATTATGTCGTTGTCGACCGCCGCGTTAGCCATGCGCGCCTCCCATCACAGCACGCAAGAAGCTCTGCGATTCATCCTGCAGCTCCCTCCAGACCAACTGCCTAGTGGCGAGCTGATTGACCACACGCCAGACGTCGATCGCCCGATCATAGATATGGGTGAGGGAAGACATAGCTGTTGGCCAAGCGCCGGTCGAATGACCGAAGGCCATAGCAACGGTACCCGGCTCGATATGCTCTATTGAACCGACGCGCATCGCTTCTCTTGCAAGTTGCCGCGCTCCTCGCCCCTCCCCCTGGACAACTAACTCAGGCCTGGGTCGCCCAGTCAACAATTCCAGCGCGAATGCGTCAGCTTCCACTTCCTCAGCATCTTTTTCAGCCACCGCATCCTGTAGCAGTTCCATATCCACTATGGCCGTACCTGCAGCGAGGTGCCCGAGCAGGATGTGACCAAGCTCATGAGCGAGATAAAAGGCTACAGGGGCGGGGTACACCGCATCTCGCGCCAGCATGATCGCGTAACGATCACCGACGCGGATGCTCATCGCACTCATGCGTTTGGCGCTCAGCGGATAGACACGTAGATGGATGACGGGTATGCCGAATGCCCAAGCAAACGATAACAGTTCTCGAAGTCCGACGTGTGGACCGTTAGCAAGCAGGGCGGCCCGCAACTCTGCTGCCGACATCGCTTGCAGACCCTGATTCGGCGGCACCGCCTCTAGAAGCATTCGTGATAATGCGGTGCCGAAAGAAGCGATCGCTGATCGTTCTCCCTTTCCGTTCCCTGTAAACCCCTTGAATCGAGCGGTATCCTCCCAGATGAATCGCGGTTCATCCTCGCCATTTAAGAGCGATCGCGGATCCAACCCAAGCTTACGCGCTAGCGAAAAGCGTAGCTCGGCGTTGGCAGAGGCGGAGGATTCGGCGTCCTTGCTCCACCATTCCGGCCAAGCCGCGGCCACGGCATCAGGACTGAGGCCAGTCCGTCGAATCAACCGTGCTTTGAATTCGGCTGCACTTTCCACCGTCGCGACTCCTCCCTCGTCCCTATAGCTTGGGCGCCACCTTGTACTGTCCTACAGAACGAATCAGCTCCAGGAGCAAACGCCCTTGTTCTTCAGAGCCGTCCCATGCCTGCTGAACGGCCTTCTTCAGATCTTCAGCAGATAGAGTCAGGATCGAGCCGCCCTCAGAAATGCCAAAAAAGTTGCAAAGGGCGACGGCGTTCCTACTGCGATTCTTGACGCCTTCTATTCGCATACGGCGCACTGCGTAATACTGGACCCCAGCTCGTTCGGCCAACTCTCGATGCGACAGCGGGCTGCTATTTAGCGCCGCCTGGAGTTGGTCAGCAAGCAGCCAAGTTCTTTGCATATTTTGCATATTTACACTATACTTCGCCCTGATCAAACTCGCCAGAGCGCCATGGGACACACCTTCCCCTCTCCCAATGTGAGCGCCGCTGTCGCGGCCGCCCCTGGAATCCCGCCTATTTTTTGCTGGACGAAAATGGGGGCTGAGGCAGGTCAAGCATTGGCCGACATCATCCGCCGCAAGGACTTGGAACGTGAATGCGGAGAGGGAGTGTTCGGATGGGGAATTGGCAATTCCGTTGGCCCTGCCATCAAACATGCAAAATTCGCTGAGCAAGTCCCCACCCTGGAGGCTCTGTTCACCCCCATGAAGGCGACTCCGAAGCTGATCGATTCGGCGCCTGTGTCGATCATGATGTGGCTTGGGTACTTCGGCGACGATGGCCATATCGAGGCACTGCCCGAGCACATGCTAATCACCAGCCGCGGGCACTCAGGGGCTGGCGAGGAGAAGCGTGGCCACTACGCGCTGATCTGCCGCTCGTCGGAGCCACTGACCGGGCAGCCGAGCCACCAGGCTATCGATCATCGGGCGGTGCGCAATTTGGTGAGCTCCAACCCGGTAGGCGCCTCGCAAGTCACCTCGGTCGTACGCTACCGCTCGTCAGATTCGCGCGATGCAGCCTACCCGGTTCTGTTCCGCGCGGAGCTGATCGATCAAGCATTCGTTCGGCTAGCAATTCCCGTCGTCCTAACTGGCAAGTTCCTTGATCTGTATCGAACGGTATGCGCATCTCGTAAACCACGAGAATGGAAAACCGGCATTAGGGCACTAAAGGCTGCTACAGAGTCTCGGTGGCCACGCACTGAGCAGAAACCGCTATTCGTCTGACACTCCCAGGAAGGCGTGGCATGCTGGTTTACAGCATCCACTACATTCGCCAATCCATCTGTGACGTTGACGAGGGCTTTCACTGTGACGTTCTCGTGGACTCGCTTGGCAAACGTACCAACCTTCATCTTCTCTCAAACAGTCGGTGCCGTTATCGCGATCATTGTGATCCGTTGGGTTTTGGCAGAGCCGGCATCCCCGCAGACTAAGTGACGCTGCCTTAGCAATCCTGCTGATTGACGTACATCAACCTTTAGCGCTAGCGGCGATAATGATCGCCGCTAGCGGCAACGTGATGTCGATACGAGTAGACCCACGACTCACTCGCCCTAGCGGCGTGTTTTATGCACCGTGCATAATGCGACCAAGATGTGCAAAGTTCGTTTCAACAAGCTGCGGCCAAGTGTCTACAAAAAATCCTTACGTCTCGGCAGCGAGGATGATGGTCCAGTTGCCTCGTCAACATGCGGCTTAGCTCGATCGCCGCACGATTCGACGGTATGTTCTATACAGCGCTCATAAAAGAGAAGCGATGCGGCATCACGCGCGTTTAGCCGGCAGTCCGCGATGCCAGCTCTTCGTCGATGAGGACCTGAAGTCGCGGATCGGTGAGATCGGGCTGCCCAACAACCACTGCTCCGTTTAGCGAAACCGGCCTTTGAGGCATGGACCGCAGGCGATTCCCGACATTGGCGCCACCAAGAACGTCAGCGAAGTAGCGATCGTATGCCGCACTGATCGCGTCCAGGGCGACCTGCTGGTCAAGCGGGCGGTGAGGTTCTGACATAAGCCCACTATAGCTGCTTTGGCCCACCTGGAGCGCCGTCGTGATCTCTTCTTGACCTGCCTAAATCAGCTGCTGGAACCACTAACGCGGCCACGATGATGATCACGACCTCCCGAATGCGATGCGCCAACGTGAACCATGCTGACTCGTCAACATGTGGCGTCGCTCAATGTTCGCGCGGTCCGGCGACATGTTTTATGCAACGTGCAAAGTAAGATGTTGCGGCGTCCAGCTTTCTCCGATCCCTGCGAACAGGATGTGCGAACCTCGGACTACTAAACGACTGACGACTCTCTACAAAAACCGGCGCGATTCACGCCCATAAGCAGCGTTACAAGAAAGGGCCTCATACTTGAGGCCCTTTCTTATTGACGGAGCGTAACTTCAAGGCGGCTTACCTTGGAGCTCATGTCTTCATGTGGCTCATCAGAAGTCCTCGTTAGCGCATTTCGATCTGCTATTAATCATCTCAATCAGCTCACCCTTCTTCTCGGAGATGGTTTTGACATCCGAACAAACTTCGCCCGAAGGGATATCTAGCCCGCTGTTCGTCTTGAATTTTCCTAAGTCATCAACGCAACGACGAAGCAATCGCTCAGGATTGAGGTTGATAAGGTACGGGGCCACTGCCTTTCCCTTCTCCGAGATATGGCAAGTGAAATCCTCAGAAATTTCGCCGTCGAGCTGATAACGAACGAGTTGAGCAAGGGCTTCGAGCGAGGCCTTGGAGTTCCTGGCAGCCAACAATGCGAGCCCAAGCGATGCCTTGTTTGGTCCAGAGCAGGTAGCCGCGCTCTTTGAGCATCGATACATGGTGCTTGGGCTGACCGAAAGCGCAAGCGTCTCCAACACGGCCTGATCCGCCATTTTTATCTCGCGCACCTCCCTCGGCGCTGCAGGGCTTCCGCCTGGCCCTTGCTTATCGCCCTTGGCCGCCACAGCGAAGGGCATGGCCAGGAAAAATGCACACATCAAGGTTAAATTTTTCATGCGCTCATCGCCTCTGCATCATTAAGAGCAACACTATGAGTGGCCTCATATCGGGACCGCTGGGTGCAGGCTGAGGCTGCTCGACAGGCCCCACTTGAAGCGTCGAGTTAGGCTCAGCATCGATCAAAGCATTCAACAATCTAATGTCCGCGGCCGCCCCCGTGACACACCCCTCAGAACAGAAAGGGGCGTTCTTCGATGGCCCGAATGCATTGATGCAGCTGTGAGAGCGTATCAGTGTTCTCCCGTGTGTGTCCGTCCCTTCACAAGGAGCCAACGCGCGCCCGTTGGGTTTTGAGGTGTACTCAGTGGTCCAGCGCCAGCAGCCACTTGGGATCGGACCGCGCCTGCGAATGGTCTCGCAAGCGGGGTTGTTTTTGCAGTTCGTCCCCCCGCCGTTATTGCCAGACGCGACGGGAATATCGACAGCGGCGTTGCCGGGGTTGTCAGGCGTGCATTGCAAGCGGCCTTCGCCGCGAGCGAAAATCAATGTGCAGTTCGCCAGTCCGAGAGGATCCATGAACTCCAAAGGGGCGGCACTTGCGTAACCGTACGTACTGATACCGCCAGCCAACCCGATCGGGTCGCTTTGAATGTAACGCCCGGTAACGGCGTCATAGTCCCGATAATAGTTGTAGCTCAGTCCTGTTGCCGCATCGTACCGCTGCCCCGGGAAGCGCATATCGAATACGAACTCGGTGCCGTCCAGGTCGGGATCCTGATTCGGCGGGCTGCTGCCGAAGGCTTCGCTCTTGGCGCTCCAATTCCATACGGCAACGTTACGGACTGGGTCGATGAGCGCGCGGGGCGTGCCAAGATGGTCGGTCTGCACATACACCAGGGATTGCGTTGCGCCAGTGCCGACGAGTAGACCGGCGGGAGCGTTATCCAGCCAAACGACCTGCTGCTTGGCCGCGCCGGTGGCATCGTAATCGCCGATCCAGTTGCCGGTTTCGTCGTACAAGGTGTAGGTATCGACCGCTCCGGCTGCATTTGAGACAGAAACTCGTTCGCCGCGAGCGTTGTAGCGATAACTGGCTTTAACGATGCCGTTCTGCTTCGCTTCGCTCAGCCGGCCGTTGGCGTCATAGGCGAACTCACGCGCGACTCCGCCGATGCTAGCCGTATTGCCCACAGCATCGTAGCTTCGGGCAACGTTCGCGACCTTGTCGAGCCGACGGGTGCCTGAGACGTATTCGTAGACCTGCTGGCCTCCGCCATCGGTCAAGCTCAAGCGATTACCGGTCTTGTCGTAGGTGTACGTTTCTATCGGGCTGATTCCGTACAGAGTCTTCGTCAGCCGTCCCAGTTCGTCGTGGTCGTACTTCGCCAGGCTGGTGCTCAGCAGGCCGTTCTTGAGCTCCTGGATCTCGCCGACCTCATTGAAGATATACCCCAGGGATAGCCCACCGCTGGCACTGTCGAGAATCGTCTTGGGCCGATAATCGAGATCGTAGTCCCGCGAGATGTAGCGACCGTTGCCGTACGTCCAGCCGAGCGAAGGGCCGAACGGCTGGTAGATGACGTTGCCCAGAAGCTGAGTACGGACACCGCCTGCCGGGGTGACCCGGATGTCGGCGATGCGGCCAAACGCACCGCGGAAATATTCCGCCACCGCACCATCGGGATAGGTAACAACGCTGACCCGGCCCGCGCGGTCGTACGCGTAGCGCAGAGTGAAAGACTGCCCCCCCACGCGCTGTACCTTACGTACGACTTGGCCGAAACGGTCGTAGCAATACTGCAGCTCTGTACCGTTCGCGCGCATCGCCGTGACCCGGCCGAGTGCGAAAGTTTCGCCGGCGGCGCAGGCCGTGTTGACCGTATCGTAATCGTACTCTACGTCGGCTGGTCCACTGGTGGCGTAGAAGACCGCTTTTGGCCGGTTCAACGCATCGTAGGTATAACGGTGTGCGACGGCGTCGTTGCCGTCTTTCTTCGTCGCCATGAAGCCGGCGGCGTTGTACGTGTAGTCGGTGATTCCGGTGTCGGGGCTGGTGAGCCGAATACGATCGCCGAAGCCGTTATACGTGTAGACGGTGGTCAGGTTGTTGGGATCGACGACCTGGGTCACTTGGTCAAGCGCGTTGTACTTGAGCGTGGTCCTGACGTCCTCGATTGGGTCATTGGGCCGGAGCGTCACTTTCTGCAGGCTCTCGCTTAGCCGATCAAACGAGTCGTAGCTATGCAAGGCCTTACGACCCAAGGCATCGGTGACTTCCTTGGCATTGCCGCTTTTGTCGTACAGATAACTGGTGGGATTCTGGGCGGAGTCCTTTACCACCTCCAACTGGCCTAATGCGTTGAAGACCTGCGACATCGTCTGGGTCAAAAGACCGCTGCCGGAACGGACTTCCTGCTTCTTGATGTGGCCTGCGTTGTCTAAGGTGTAATCGATGTATTCGCCGGCGCTGGAAATACCATTCAGGCGAAGCGCCGTGTCGTAGTCGAACGTCACCATTTCGCTCGGCGTGGTCACGGTATGAACCAACCCACCGAGGAAATAGTCTACGGTGGTGATGCGATCATCCAGTTCGGTGCTGTCATCGGAACCACGCAGCTTGGTCTTGGTGCGCCATCCGCGCGGGCTGTAGGTGGAATCGATCACCACGCCGTTGGGGTCCAGCACTGAAATCGCGTGTCCGTCGGGGTCGTAACCTAGCACCTGCGTGACATGCCCCAGCGCATCGGTGGCTTTGCGCAAGTCGCCTTTGCGATAGGTGCACAGCTCAGGGGTGGCGACGCAAGTGGAATCGTCGCTGCCGTAATACTCGAAGGTGGTGACGTCGGCGATGTCCGTGCGCGGGCCGTCCACCGACTTGAGCAGGCCGAGGATCGGGCAGGTACTGTTCGCGGCAGCGATGTCGCCCGCTTCGCAGTAGGAATAGCTCGTGGTCCGTGCCTCGTTGGTCTCGGTGTCGCGCACGGATACGCTGATCGGCTGCAGACGCGCATTGCGCGCGATACGGGTCTCGCGATTTCCGACTCTGGACACGAGCGGCCGGTTGCTGGCCACATCGGTGGTCGCTGTGCTGATCCTTTGGTCAGCCGTACCAACTGCTTCGGTCATGGTTAGCGTGCGAGACAAGGCGCCAGTAATAGTGTCGTTCGCCTCGGAGTAGACGTAGTCCGTCCTGATGCCGCGCAAGTCAGTCACACTGGACAGCCGGCGACGGAAGTCGACGCTATCCGAGAAATAGCTGCGCTGGATCGTGCCGCGGTTGTCCTCGACGCCACCAGCCTTTCGAGGCTTGTCGGTACTGCCAGCGCCGTCCAAGCCATAGGTCGTTACATGCCCCAATGCATCGGTGATGGAAGCACCGCCAGTGCTTGAGTAAACCACGGTCGTCGAATCGACTCCGCCGGCATGAACGCTGCTGACCCCTCGGCCTTGATCGTCGTATCCATACGTGCTGAAGCGGCGATCGAAATCGTCGCTGATACCGGTAAGGTGGGTTGGAAAGCGGATATCCTCGTAATGATATGTGCGCTTGCCGCCAGCCACATATACAGCGGTCTGCACTTGCCCATTCGAGTTGTATGTGTATTCGGCCTTGACCTGTCCGCCGACCGACAGCGAGTGCACCGGCGCGACCGCGCTCTGCCCGTCGTAGGTCAAGACCAGGCTGCGGCCGGTCGAATGCCGGATCGTCGCCAACCGCTTCACCACGTCGTACTCGTAGGTCAACGCGAGGCCGTCGTCGCCGCGGTCCTCGGTCAGCATTCCATCGGCGTTGAAGGTCAAGGTGCGATCGCCACGATGCAATAGCCAATTCGAACCGGAGGCGATGATGCGATCGCCGCTACCGTCGACGGCTTCGTAGTAGCCCTCGAACTTGTGAAACGGAAGGTTTGAACCGTTCGCTTGAATCAGGCCGATATTCGATGGCGGCGAGTCGGTGGACAACGCCAAGCGGGTATCGTGGGAATGCGACCAGCCCTCACCGAAGCCGCTAGTGGCGGCCGAACCGGCGGAGTGGTAGTAACGGGTGAAGGAGATCCAGCCGAGGTCAAGGTCGGTTTCGGCTTGATACTTGTCGCCGGTAGAGAAGTCGATCGGGTTGCCGACGAGCGAGCATTTGTCGCAGTAGAGCGGATTGGCATCTACCCTCAGGAGCCATTGGCTGGTCGGTACGCATACGTTGCCATCGACCCAGGTCATGTGCTCGGCAGAGCAGCGCGGCCGTGCACGGGTAAAGGTGTCGGTGTCGTTGTAAACCTGGCACTGGCCCGAAGACTTGCGTATCGAGCTAAGTCGGTAACGGACAAGTTCAGCCGACGCGACGCCATCGGACCAGGTGTACCAAGTACCCCAAGTCCCGTCCTGGGCAACAGTGGTACTGGGTGTGCATCCGTCCGCGATGCTCTTCTGATCTAGTTTGGCCTTGACGGCGTCGATCAGAGCCTGCTGATTGGGGAGGCCGTATGTACCGGTATATATGGCGGAGAATACGTTCCAGTCCCTGACCTGGCCGATCTCATTGGGGATGCCGTAGGTCAACTCGACGCCGGTCTCGGTCATCTCACGTCCGAGCAGCGCGGTCGCGTACTGGTTGAGCCCCCCCAGATTCTGTGCAGCTCTCAGCGCTTGGCCCTTGGTTGGGGAGACGCCCTCATAGAACCACTGGCTCCCTACCTTCTGGTAATACTTCCAGTCTCGGCCGCTGGGTTCGCTCTGTGCCCAAGCGGATCCGAGCGACAGCCACACGAGCGCGGCGAGCCCGGCGGCGAATAGAAATCCCCGACGACGCCGTCGAGCCGCTGTTGGGCTTTGGTCGGAACTTGGCCTTTGCGCTGAGAGGCGCCCTGATCTTGCATTCACGAGACAACTCCTTTTGGCACGGTGCAACAGCACAGGCAGGACGCCTGTGCCTAGGGAGGCGGTTCGGAAGACGCACGCGCTCAGCCGTCTCGAGATAGGCGGCCGTTAAAAAAAGATGGGTCGATGTGCACGGTAGGACGCTTCCATGTCAGTGCGAGACAAGGCCACAGGATCCATGTGACAGTCAGAGAGACGTTGCTCCAGCGAATTTTGACTGACAAACACCATGAACGTGAGACCGCTCGTCGGATTTCAGACGGTGCTTCAGGCAGCTCGCTCAGCGCACCCGCAAACCTTTTTGATTTGTCTTACCCCCCGCAGCAACGGCCAGCTCGACAGCGATGATGATTGCGCAAGCAGAACTCAAGACACGCCAACGCAGTTCCAGTTGACTTGTCATCGTGTGACATGGATCGGTGACCGCCCACCCGACGGCACATTTTATGCAGCGTGCATAAAAGAAGGATGTGTCGGCACCGAGCTTTCGTTTGTGTTTTCGCCTTAGGGCTTGGCTGTTCGACAGAAAGCCTAATCGCGCGCTTGATCGCTTGCCTGCTCCTCGTTAACGTAGACGCCCATGAGCCACCACTACTGCCTCAATCCTCGAATACCGGCGTGATCGCAACGATCGATCACGCCCCTGTGGCTCATGTTGGTCAGAGCGCCGGCCTTATACCCCGGTGAGAGCACGCGCCAGATAAGCGCGTCGACGTCGGTTCGATTCCGACCAGGGGCACCATCGTCCGCGAACCACACCAGTTGACGTTACGCTCGCGGCGAGCACGCCCCGCCGTAACGCCATGGATAGGTAGCGCGATCGAGCTATCGCAAGGGCGTCCCTCAAACGCTCGAGTTCGCTGCACCTGTTCGGTCTCGTCGGCAAAGCACACGGGGGCATCTCTTGATCGTGAAGCCACAACACCGCTTAGTGAAAGTCCAGGGAACTGCGATGAAGCACACCGACTTTGCCATCGGGACCGAGTTTGAAACCTGCACAGGCCAGCGTTGGCGCTGCACCGACGTCGGCCAGCGTTCGATTGTGGCGATCGAGCTGCGACCAGAACTGCACCCGGCCTGGTCCTGGGGTCCACCCTATCCGGTACCGGAAGTGACCTTCGACGAACTGGACATCGCGGCCGTGCTCCAAAGCCAGGAAGATGCCATCCAGGAGACGCAAGCAGAAACCCAGCGCTCCCTGCATCCGGGCTACCCCCATCCGGCAGCCCACACGATGATGAAGGCGCGGTGTTCTGACGATACACGCAGCTATCCGCGGCCTCGACTGCTCCGTATCGATCGCGTCGACGACGCCGGCGAAATCTACCATCCCTACGCCGTGGAACTCACCAACGAGGGCTGGCGCGTCCTTCTCTATGCGCCGTTCACTGAAGCATTCAGCGTCCTAGCGGAAACGGACTTTTTCCGCATGCGTCCGGCCTCATCATGGGACTTCGAGGCACGCAAGCATATGGACTAACAGGCCCGTCGACGCCGCATCGTACTGCAGATCCAGGCGGCTTAGTTTCCACCGCGGTCCCGTCGAAGTCGCTCCCGCCACCAAGTCCATGACCTAGCTTTGGCATCTGCCCCCACCAAGGATCGCCAGCGCCGTGATCTCCCTGCGGCGCCAACGCCTGAGCGGCGAACACGAAGTAGCTTCGACGCCATCCCAAGTCCCATGCGCGGCGCAGCGCACTGTTGAGGCACGAACCTCGGACGCGCTCCGGGTACTCGACATATGGGTCGAACCAAGCACTGTAAGTTTCGTCGATCGTGGCCGGACGGGCACGGCTGACCATCTGTTGCCGCCAGAACTTCATCGTCGAGATGATCATCTCGTGCCCCAACCCCCGCAGTCTTACGGATGGGTTGTCATCGGGCAGGATGAGCAACTCGTCTTCTGATTGCTTCTCCATGAGGCGCTGGAACGCGTCCAAGCAATTCAATGCGGCTGAAACTCGAGAGTCGGCCCCCGGGGCGCGAACATCCAGAAGCTCATTGAGCTTTCGCTGATGCTGCTGAAAGAACAAAGGCGCTGAGCCTGCCTCGCCCGATTGCTGGATCCATGCTCGAGGCAACCGACGCATCCCCCCGGAACTGACGTCCAGCCAATTGAACAAGGGGACTCGATGCTTCCAACAGCTCGTCACCAGCACTGGCACCCAATCAAGGCGAAAGTAAGGCGTCCTCCCCAGCGCCAGATCTTCCTCGAAGCAGCGAACACAATAGGAGGTGCGATGAGATGATCCGAGGACCCAGTGATGAAAGCCTCGGTGGCTGTCCACAGGTGAGCGCCAGTTCGGCACAGCGTCGCCTATGCACGATTGGATGAGCGGATGGGGGCGGAGGTCTAAATCGTAAGTCCGATCCGAAGATCCAGCGGGTCGACCAAGGTCCGCCAATAACGCCATCAGCGGCGTACCATAGAACTGCGCCGCCCGCCCTATAACCGAGGATAAGCTTTCGCCCTCGTAAGGCGGGTCCACCCGTAACGTAAGCCCGCCCATCACGGCTTCCCCTGCGGACGAATCGCACAACGTGCCGGGCGCATGACTGCGGTTTCCAGCCGCGACATCGTTATGAACCGCTCCCCTTCGCACAAGGCTTCCAGCGCCGCGTTCTGGAGCCGGGTGACGATCCTGCCCAAGGTCCCACCGCCCACCTTGGCCATATGCTTGACGACCTCTTCTCGACCCAAGTGAGACGGCTCGGAGAACGGGAGACAGCGCTCATAGGTCGCCAGAAAGTTGGCAAGGGTGCTATCGGCTTTCCAGCGGGGCAAGACGTATTCAGTAAAGCGGGCCTCTAAGTGCGGGTCGCTAGCCAAGCCCTGAAAAGCCTTGTCGGTGCCAAAGCCCAGCACATGCATCTGCAACTCGTTCATCAGAAATTTGATGCCCTCCAGCGCCCGCTGCTGCTCGCGCTCGTTACCGAGCATGATGTCCTGCACTTCATCCAGCACCAAGAGGCGGCACCCCACACTGCGCAGCAGCCGGCTGACCAGCGTTTCCCGGTCGCTCACCCTGTGGGATATCCGGGCCGGGCTTCCCAGGCTTTCAAGGATGCGGCCATAGACGGTACGTGCATCTCGAGCGCCCGACATACTGATCTCCACCACGAACGGGCGATCAAGGTTGCTGCGGTCGTTGTACTGACGATTGATGATATGGGCGAGCGTCGTCTTTCCGTTGCCGCGTTCGGAGCTCACAACGATTCCACGCGCTCGGGTTTGCCTGGGCTCGTAGATCAACCACTCGGCCTGGCCTTTCACAGAATCGAACGCGGGGTAGCGAACGAGTCGGTCCTGCAGCACGTGCTGGATACGCGCCTCCAAGGGCGCCTCTAAGAGGGCCTGAGTTGCCTGCTCCAAGCGGCCAGAAACCGAGATGCTCGGGTTGCGGTTTCCGTTCGGTTGCGAATCGTCATCGCAAAAAGTGGTTTCGTCGAAATTATTCATAAGTATCGATCTCGTAAATGCGAATAGAGGTGATGTCACCCGCCGGTTCGAGTTCGGATTCGGTGACGATGTGAACTGCGGTGTCCGCAGGCAGCGAGCGCTCTGGCGTAGGGGCCGACACGCCACGGAATTGGTCCCCTGCGGCCTCTGTGGCGCGCCTGCGGCGGACGCGCCTGGAGGCCTTGAGCTCCGCAACGCGCTCGTCGTTTCGGCGCATGCTGGCGTGCCTTCTGGCGACTCGCTCCGGGTCTTTTCCGAGACTGTCTTCGTAGCGGCGTCGGGACTGCCACTCGGCCAGCGAGATGGCCGCGATGCCCGGGGTTGTCACCGAACACCGGACCAGCATGCCGCCCGGTGTGCGTACGTAGACGAACGTGATGTCCCTTGGGTCGTAGGTGACCATGACCTTCTTGCGCTGCCCAACCCAAGATGACAAAACGTCCGACCAGTACTGCAGGTTGTTAATTTCCACGCCGGTTCGAGTGAGTACCCGGTAGTCGCCCGGTAGAAAGGCCGCCAGAAATTCCAATGGATCACGCTGCACGCTCGGCCTCCATGACGCGTTTCCACGCGGCTTCCGGAGGGATACGGAGCATGCGATGAGGCAACAGGTGGTAGCGACCCAGTAGTTGCTCCACAAACCACGAGCGCACTTGGCTCAGGGTTAATGCGGCATGTTTGACGCTGTCGTAGTCGCGACGCGCCTTGACCGAATTCTTGGTCGTTCCCGGGAGCAGATGGCACTGCCCTACCATCGTCCCAATCAGGCGTTCAATGCTTCCACCGTAGTGCGGACTACCCACTGGGCGATACGTCAGCAAGATCCCGTACTGTTCGCAGCCACGCCGAAACGCCGCCGAAACGAAGTCCTTTCCGTTGTCGACGACGATCTCCTTCGGAACGCCATGCATGATCCAGTCCAACGGAACGCCGAACTCGGCTGCCGGCGACTTAGGCAGAACGCAGTGGGTCAAGCACAACGCGACCGACAGGATTGAAGGCGCCTCGAAGCCAATGTGAATTCCGAGGACGCAGCGGGTGCAGACGTCGATTGCGACTGTCAGCCACGGCCGGCCAACGTAGTCGCAGTAGGGGTCGTCCGATCGGATCATGACATCCAGTGGTGTGTGATCGATCTCGACGCGTTCCAGAGGCCTGCTGACCTCGACGTGCCCCGGCATCGGTTCGTACTGATAACGAGCCGCTTTCGCGCCGATCCGCTTACGTTGCGAATCACGGTTCTGGTAATCGTCGAGTCTTGAGGAAACCGTTCTGAACGCTGGGGGCCTGAGCCCCTGTCGCGCGCACTCGGCCACAGTACGTTCATGCAGCGCTGTCCTGGTCCAACGCTCAGGCTGAAGGAAATATGCTTCGATCATCTCGGTGATCACGCGCTCGACTTCCGCGGGCAGTACCTTGGCCCCTGCTTTTCGACCAGTGACCTGGATAACCAAGCCGCTGGTTGTCTCGTGTTGTCGGAAATCGCGAATCAAACGCCAAAGTTGCCGTTCAGACAGATCCAGCTTCGAAGCTGCCGCTTTCACATCACCGCGTGTCGGCGCTCCGTCAGCTACTAGAGTGCGGATTGCGCCCGCTCGGCCCGCGGCCTTTTGCCAGTCCTCACTGGAGATACGCGAGAGTGTTGAACCTGCCAGGATGTCTTTGGCCGGGGCAATTGCGATCACTTCGTTGCGGCCGACGGTGGCTACCCCAAGCTCACCTAAGTCGATGAGCACGGTGTCGTGACCGGGCATCTCAAGTACTGAGGCGTAGAGCGCCTTGTAGAGAACCTGCTGCCCGACCTTGAGCTCAGAAGCCATAGAGGCGCTCCTCAGTCTCATCGGGGAGGAGGTCCCAGTCGGTGACCAGTGCCACGGCATGGCCTGTGGCTTGGCGCACTACATTGAACTGGCGCCGGAGCGTGCCCTCCGCTTCGATCGCCCGGCGCTGGGGCTTGACCTCGACAAAGGTCAGCGCCTCGAACCCCAGCGCTTTCAACGCTAGCGGCACCTCGGATAGTTGCACGAGAAGATCGGGGGTATAGCGATGAGCACGGCCGTCGTGGCGGTAAAAAATCGTCACCGGCTGAGACTTGATCAATACCGTTTGTGGGTATCGCGCCAACACCGAAATGACGCGGCACTCCAAACGGGATTCGAATGCGACCGCCGGATGCCCTTCCCGAACGGGGTACCAGCCACGCATGTGCGTGCTCCGAGATAGGGGAATGCGCCGGTAGTCGGGAACGACACCTTCGATCTCATAAAGGTCATCGTTGGGCACGGCGAGTCGGCCGCGCAGGTCGGATATGCAGCACATGGAGATTCCTCAATCCAGGGGTTTGAATGGATTGAGGCCCGAGCGCAGCAAGACTTGGCCGAACACCACACTCGCCTCCCTTGACGCGAGGGGACGGGCATGGGAGGCTAAAGGCGTCGAGACAGGCAAGTTCGACGGCTGCACCGAAAGACGAGATACAAAGGACCCAAGCGTTGGCGCGCTTGGGTTTTCTCGTTTCTGGGGCCTCAGCAGGGTAATGCGAGCGTGGTTAGCTCATGGATCCTCCTTTGACTTGCGAATGCGCGTCGACCTGCGCCAGCCAGCGGGCCACATCGCCCGCATGAGCGAATCGCCCCCGCCGACCGGCAATTTTGAAGACCGGAAACCCCACGACCTGTCTACGAACCGCGAGGCGTAATGCCTCCGAGTTGGGGTACCCCGCGACCCGCACCAGGTCTGCCCCCCGGATCAATGGTCCGTAGCGACCCAGCAGCAGTTGCTCGTAATGGAAGACCAGCTCGCCCAGAGCCGGGCCCTCCGTGCTCGCATGTTCTTGATCGACCATGCAGAAACCGTACAAGCCAGGTCCTGACTTGCATACGGTGAAACGGCTATCGTTGAAGTACCGCAGTCGGTACTTTGCCGCCCCTCTAAATACCGCCAATGTCGCCAGCCTCTGAGACCCGCCCCAGCCCGGCCCAGGCGCAGTACCGCCTGTCCCTGCTCCGTGGGGCGGCGTGTTATGCGGAGTTCGCCCTGCTGGCCAAGACGTGGACGACCACGGGCATTGAGGCCAGCCTTGACGGCAAGGGGGTCGGCACCCAACGGGGCGCCACCAGCGGAGAGGGAACGCGGAAGTACGCGCGCTACTTGGTAGGCGCCATTCCGAGCGAAAAGACAATCAATGCCATCTCGAAAAAGCACGGGAATACAGCACTGCGGTTCTGGGCAGCTCATCCCATCGGGCAATTACTCACCGACGGCGACTTGAGCGCGGACACTGTGTTGCGCTTGCTGGAAATGCTGCCTGCTGGAATAGCGCGAAGTCGCGTCTGGGACGAGTCTCCCGAAGCGCTTGCACGAAGTTCGTTTCGACGCGAAGTGCCTGACGACATCGACACCATCAACGCCTTGGCAGATCTGCGAACAACAGATGCGTTCCTCGCTCTGCTTGGGCGCCACCGACTTCGTCGCCTGATGGGTCAGACGGAACTCGACGATGTCTATGAGTTCGCTCTTATGGATTGCTTTGCCGCGGTAGTAGGCAACTCTCCGCACCTATGTCTTACGAAGCACGTTCTAGTCCCAGTATTTGCAGACTATCTCGAATGGCCTTTTGGCGAAGTAGCCACGCAACGCTCTATCGCGGGACTCGACGATGGAAGTCGTGCAGAGTACTGGGATGATGTCGCGCGGAAAATTGATAGAGCACGCATGGAAGCGGAGCTCCGTGGCATTTCTATGCCACCGAAAAAATACATCGAAGACTTCAAGCACGTACGCCCGCGACGTCACCACACCAGGTCCGTTGCTAGTTGCAACACAGATCCGCCCCTTCGCCCCACCAAGGCTCAAAAACGGACCCGTGATTCGTCAAGAACATCACGCCCGACATCGACGAAGGACTTTGATACCGGATCGGCAGACTGAAACGGTGCAATCCACGACATCACTGTCGCACCGGCCTGATGGAAGCGCCTCCGAGAACGCGACACCAGAAACCAAGACTGCGTAGCAGCTTCAATGAGCGCTTTGAACCGGGCGTTTTTCGGGAGGAGGGAGTTCCTCGGCTTGAGCCACCAACGGGCAAGCTTTCCGCAAAAACTTCGGGCCATCGTTGGTCAGCCGACCGACGATGACTAGATCATCGTTGATACGCATGACGCGATCGTTCTCTACCGCCGAGCAGCCCGGATCTCGATGCATGTCGAGGCTATAGGCTGCACGTGCTGCTAAGGGACGCGTCACAGCACCGTAGGAACTTGATGCAGCCCATGATGCTAAGAGAAGAAGAAATAGGTAGCCCAGCATCCTGGCGAAAAACATCCAGGCGCCGCCGTCCGCCTTTTGTGTAACGAGCTTAGTCCCGGCGACGGAGAGAAGCAGCGGCAGCGCGGCGATGCCGCAGACCATTACTGCCAGACCCAGGATCGGCATAAACGACAGAGGCGTCAGGAATGCGATCGTAGTCTTGAAGTGAGACGGATCCTGGCCGGTTGCCTCGGAAACCGTCCACGCGCTACCACCCGCCGCAGTGGCCGCCGCCATCACTCCCAAGATGCTGGAGACAACCTTTATCAAGTGTGGATTGAGTCGGCGGACGCCCCAGAGATAGGCGTCCACGACAAAACCAATGGCGCAGCACGCCATGCCCGTCATGAACACAACGTCCGAGATCACGTCTATGCCATGGACGGCCATCACCACGACACCGGCCACGGCCAACGCCCAGCCAGCGCAGTACAGACGGGCCGGCCCCGCCATGCTGTCCCACCAAGCCCGCAATCTCGGAAACCTGGGAGGTGGGTCCAAAGGATTCTCTTCGATCGGGGGAGCCATTTGCATGGGCTACGTCCTGTCGGTGGAAATGAAGGCTATGCGCATGCTGGAGATCTGTCGTCTCAGCCAGTGAGATTCCCGCAAGGGTGCTTCCAACCGGATGCCTGACTAAAAGGAGCTCAGACCGGCGGCACACCCGGTGGCCTCTATGCTCCGGCACCAGGGCCCTATACTCGAGACAGCCCAATAATCAGCCGCCATGTCTAACGCCCCCCTGCCCTCCATCAATGTTGAGCACGCGTTCGCCGATTTTATTCGCGCCTTTGGCGGAGAGGTACTAGAGGACACGCTCGGCACGGGAGTCAGCTTCAAGAACGCAGACTACCTGTTCCGGGAAATCGGCGTCATTGGAGAGTTGAAACGGCTTGTTTCCGACACAACCGACGATGCAGGACTCCAGCGAAAGATCCAAGAGAAGTTTGATCGATGGATGGAGGATGGGACCATAGGGCTCGTGTACGGAACAAACCGAATCAACTCGCGGCAACTTCCTGAGCATTGCCAGCATGAACTCATCGACATATTTCGCCCAGCAATCCAGCGCCGAATAGTCGAAGCCAATAAGCAGATCCGCAGCACCGCAGGGGAACTTGGAATTGCAAACGCAAAAGGGCTATTGCTCATCGCCAACGACGGCAATTTCGGCCTAGAAGCTGATGCAGCCCGCTACTTGATTGGCAAAGCCATAGGGAATTCGTGCAGCTCTATACACTCGATCATCTACTTCACGGTAAACATGCGGGCCTCCAGTCCCATGACGGACAAGGACGCACTGGTGTGGATGAACCTCAATCGTCGCTCAATACTCGCCCCTGTCGATCCAGACTTCGTAAAGCGGCTCTTCGACGGCTGGCGTAAGTACCTTGAGAACATGCTGAGTGTCACGATCGACCACATCGAGGCTGACCGCACCGATCTAGACACCATACGGCTAATCCGCCCCAACTAAAGTCGTGAGGGGCTGGGAGAAACTTGATACTGATTCACGGACACGGGAACCCCGCCCGGCCCCAGTTCAACCATCTCCGTGGGGCGGCGACAGACAGGTGCGACTTTGAGCGATTCCTTCATTGAACTGGACCGGACCTTCCATCTGAGCGTCGCGACCGGCGCAAAGAGCGACGACGTCGACTTGACGCAACCGTTCGGTCGGCGTGGCCAGATGACGTGGGCTGACTTACTCGCCCGCCCGCGCGTCGTGATCCTGTCTGGTGGCGGCTCGGGCAAGACCTTTGAAATTCGACATCGCGCCAAGCTCCTGCATGCCGAAGGCCGGATGGCCTTTTTCCTGCGCATCGAAAACGTACTCGCCGACTTTGCCGGCGCGTTCGACAAGGCCGCTGGGAACCATGAGCAGTTCCTGCAGTGGGTCAAGTCTGGCGATGAGGGCTGGATATTTCTGGACTCGGTCGACGAGGCCCGACTGAAGAGCCCGAAGGAGTTCGAGCGGGCGATCAATTATGTTGGCCGCGCACTCGAGCCCGTCTTGCAGCGGGCGCACATCGTCATCACTGGACGGGAAGCCGCGTGGCGCGCACGCACGGATCGCGAGCTGATTCGCGAACACTTGCCCTACGAATCATCGACACCCGCGGTCACGCAAGCCCAAGGCGAGGAGCCGCCAGCGCCGCAGGGCGACGACGAAGCGTTTGATGGCGTCGAAGGCAAGGACGTCGAGCTCGACACAGCGGATGACGATTACGATGCAGAGCGCGACGGCGTGACCGAAGAGACGATGGAAGGAGAGGAAGCCGAAGCGTCGGAAGTGGAGTCGAACTCAGTCCTTATCGTCGGTTTCGACACGTTGAATGACAAGCAGGTCGAGACCTTCGTGCGCGCCAAGAAGGTCGTTGACGTGCCCGGCTTCATGAAGGCGGTCGAACGCAAACAAGCGCAATCCGAAACCGCCCGGCCACTCGACCTGGAAGGCTTGGTCGACTACTGGAATGCGAACGGAAAGATCGGCGGCCAGTTTGAACTCACGGAGGCCACCATCGCCCGCCGCTTGGCCGAAGTCGACCAGGACCGCGCGGAAGCGACCACGCTGACCCGTGATCAACTGCGCCAGGCAGCACGCACTCTCGCCGTGGCAAACATGCTGATGCAGGCGCCGGAGATTCGCCTGCAGGATGCCCCCGCCGAGCTGCGCGGCGTCGAGCCGGGTGACCTCCTCGATTGGTCGGAAAAAGATATTCGCACGCTGCTGATGCGGCCGCTGTTCGTGGCTGGTCAGTTCGGCGCCGTTCGCCTGTACGTTCAGAAAGCCCGCGAGTTCCTGACCGCGGAGTGGCTGCACAGCCGCCTCGTCGACCATGCCTCCCGCGCCCGAATCGAAGCACTTCTTTTTCGAGTTCAATATGGCCAAGAGGTTGTCGTGCCGGCAATGCGTGGCGTCTTGCCGTGGCTCGCCTTGCACGACCCCGACGTGTTGGCACGGATTCGCCGCGTGGCGCCCGAGGTCATGTTTGAAGGCGGCGATCCGAGTCGACTGCCACTCGACATGCGCCGCGACTTGCTCAGCAAGGCGTGCGCCCAACTGGCGAGCAACCCCGGGCACAGTTCCCTGAACGATTTCCAGGCCGTTCAGCGATTCGCGGAGCCGGGTCTAGCTGACCATATCAAGGCGCTGCTGGCCACCCATCGCGACAACGATGATGTCGTCTATTTCCTGATGCGCATGGTCTGGCAGGGTGAGATTGCTGGGGTTCTCGACGAAGCCAAGCAGATCGCCAGCAGCGCGACCGATTTCAACGTGCGTCTGATTGCCCTGCGCGCGATCGCGGTGCTGGGCACAGACGTCGATCGAGTGTCGGTCCGATCGGCCTTGTTGAGCGGCACCACGCCACCCGACCGTGAGTGGGTCGCCGAGGCCATCGAGACGCTGCCTCACGATGCCGCCGGCGTCACTTGGTTGCTGCGGGCCTGCGTCGGCGCAAAACCCAGGCAGCGCCACAGCATCGATCCGCTGCCTGATGCCGTAGAGGCTTTCGTCGCCAACATGCCGTCCGAGTTGCTTCCGCAACTCGTCGAGGGTCTCCAGACGCTGATGGCTCCAGCTGAGAGCCCTGACGACGACGGAGGCCGAGGGCGCCTGCCGTACAACTGGTTGATGGGCGCGGCCATCGCCGCATTGGACCGGCTCGTGCAGGCTAGGGATCCCGCCACATTGCAAGCGCCGGCGATGGCCTTGCTACTGCGGATTCCGGCCGCGGTACGGTTGGGCGACAACGACGACCGCGAAGACAGTGTGCGCCTGGCGGAACACGTGAGCGCCTGGGCACCGCTAAATCGCGCCTTGTTCTGGGCGGACGTGGAAGGCACTCGAGCACGCCGGCTGAAGAAATCAGGTGAAGCGCTGGTCGACATCTGGGGGGTCGGTATCTTCGGGCACTACTGGAGCCTGACCACCGACGACTTTGACTTCATCGAAAAGGAAATCGGCGACCGCCCCCTGCTGGAAGATCGCCAGGTCGCCTTGTCCGTAGCGTTCATCTTGTATCGGGACAACGGGCGCCTGCCCCGCTGGCGCCAGCGCTTGCGCCGTCGCGCCAAGGGCGTGCCTGAACTCGAGGCCGCGCTGGCCGTCCTGTTCGGCCCGCAATCCGGGGAGATTAAGAAGTGGCGGCGGCAAGAGGCGCGGCGGAAGGAGCGTTCTGCGCGCAAAGCCGCTCAGATCGAAGCGAATCGGGAAGAGTGGCGCGATTATCTGAAGGCGAACGTGGACACTTTGCGGACTCCCCTTCCAGATGGCAGAGTTCGTAATAGTCAGTACTACCTATCTACGCGGATGCGCGAGTTCGATAAGAGCTCGTCACGCTGGACTGATGGTAAGTGGCGATCGCTGATTCCCGAGTTCGGCAACGACGTGGCCACAGCGTTTCGCGACGGCGCGATCGCTTTTTGGCGAACCAACACGCCGAAATTGCTTTCAAATGGCGCCGAGGCCAACAGAACGCCGGAGACGACCGTCTTTGGCTTGACAGGTCTACTGCTCGAATCGCGCGAGTCGCGCGACTGGGCGACGCACTTGACGCCGGACGAGGCTGATCTGGCCACGCGCTATGCGACACAAGAACTCAACGGCTTCCCACCGTGGCTACCGCGGCTGTTCGCGACCCACCCGGAACCAGTGCTGCAAGTCGTGCTGGGCGAAATTGATTACGAACTTGGCGCGGCGGTCGCGATCGACAGCCCCAGTCACTACGTGCTGAGTGACGTCAGCGGCGTCGGTAGTTGGTTGTGGCCTCACCTCGCGCCGGAGCTGCTTAAGCGCCTGAACTCGCCACCGCTGAGCGCAGCGCACTTGCGCCAGATCCTAACCATTCTGGCTGGCTCGGATTTGGCCGGTGCGGAAATCGGCGCACTCGCGAGCAAGCACGCCGCGAGCAGTGTAGGTGAACTCGCCGCCGCGTGGTTTGCGGCCTGGATCGGCGTGGAGCCCGAGCAGGCACTACCAGCGCTGGCGGCGCATCTGGTTGCGCTCCCGGACAAGGCACAACAGCTCGAGTTTGCAATGCATTGCCTAACCGCGCTCACCGGTGGGCATCGTAAGCGTCGCGTGGCACGCGAGGCCTACCGTACCGTGCCCCATCTGACGACGCTGTTCCTGCTGATGCACCAGTACATTCTCGAAGACGAGGACCTACGGCGAGCGGGCCAAGGTGTCTACAGCCCAATCCTGCGTGACGACGCCCAAGAGGCGCGTGACGCGCTACTCGTACCGTTGCGCGACACGCCGGGCCAGGACGCGTACTTCGCGCTTCGGCGAATCGCTAGCCAGCATCCCTCCAAGCGCGGTCGCGACTGGGCTGCGCGACTGGCGCAGGCACGAGCCGCCGCCGATGCAGACCGCCCCGGCTGGCCGGTCAGTCAGGTACGGGAGTTCCAGAAGAGTTTGGAGCGCACGCCGCTCACTCCCCTGGAGTTGTACGATCTGGCCGTCGATCGCCTACTTGATTTCAAGCACTTTCTCGAGCATGGCGAGACCAGCATCGCAGAAGTACTGCTCGCGCCCGAGGAAACAGCGGTCAGAAACGTCGTCGCTGATTGGTGCAGAACCCGGGGCTTGGGGTACTACCAGATCGCGCAGGAAGAAGAGTTCGCGGATAAGAAGCGCACCGATGTCCGCTTTCTTGGAATGACCTTCGATAACCCGGTGCCCGTCGAATTGAAGTTGGCCAACCTTTGGTCCGGGGCGCAGTTAGCCGAGCGGCTCGAGAACCAGCTGTGCAACGACTACCTTCGAGATCAACGGTCCAGCCGCGGCATCTTTCTCCTGATGAACCAAGGCGGTCGCGTCTACTGGGACCTTCCCGACGGCAGCCGCGTCAGGTCGGTGGAGGCGCTCGCCGAAGGACTGCTAGCGCATTGGACAAAAGTCGCGGAGAACTTTCCGCACGTCGATGCGATACGCGTCATCGGGATTGATCTCACCATGCGGTCCAAGCCGCAGGGACGCACCGCGATCAAGAAGCCAGCCCAAAAGGCTAGCAAGACGACTGCGAAGAAGGCCAGCAAGAAGGCCGCAAAGAAGACCACGAAGAAGGCGACAGGCAAATTAGTAGCGAAACCCGAGAAACAAAAGACCGCCGCGAAAGCGGCGAAGCCGGCAAAGAAGGCGATTGCCATAGCTCAGGCTGCGCGCCGGCTGGCGTTCGACGAGTATCCCCTTCCCGACACGCCGACAGGGCCAACAGAGGAATGAGTCGATCATGCCCGATGAACCGCGGCTGGTTCAGCCAATTGAGATATCCACCCAGAAGCAACTAAGGCTGCACGGCAGCCCGACATTTTGTTACTTGTGCGGCCGTCAGTTGGCGGACGCTGACGTGGATCGCGATCACTGCCCGCCCAAGGGCTTTTTCTCCGCGACTGACCGGACCAACTTCCCCATCATCCTGCCCACGCATCGCGCATGCAACAACGGCTGGAAGGAAGCGGACGAGATTGTCGGAATCGTCGCCGATGCGCTGCATGATCGGCAGAAGAGCTTCAATCTCGATCTCACGAGCAAGCTTGAGGCCTACTCGATTCCGTTCAACAACAAGGAGGCCGCCGCCGTCACTAACCTACCGCTCGTTGCAATGACCAAGCGCATCTATCGCGGCATGCATGCACTACTCTATCGACAACACTTGCATTGGAAAACTCTCGATGCGACGCATGTTCCGTTGCCAGCAGCGGATTTAGAAACGGGACGTCCTATCCAGGCCTTGGATCAGTTCTTCGCTTTCGGTGCCACCATCCGACGAGCACTCCTTACCGGTTCCGCGGACACGATAACGGCATACAACGGAAAATTCCGATACGTGTGTGTGTGGTCGCACTTAAGCAACGGCGATCCGTGCTGCATCTTTGCCTTCGACATTTATGCGTTTCACTATCTTGCCCCCAAGATCGACAATTTTCCTCGCGTCTTCGCTGGCCTTTACAAACCGCAAGCCGCCCCACCCACCGGCGCCTGGGAATCCGCGATCAAGTTCGATATCTCGCGGGAAGAAATGCTCGATCCATGGCATCGCAGCTAGTGTGCGGACACCGATACAAATGAAAGATTCCTATGCCGCGGACTGAGCCATTACCAGCCGCGAGCAACTTGGGAGAGCGGGCCAGTAATCAATCCGACAAGGACTTTTCCCTGTCGCGATGGCGCAGGTTCTTCACGTAGACAGCATCGACCAGCTCATCCCCGTGCAGGCTCAGCAGGACGTTGGCGATGGTTGCGATGGCTTCACATGAAAGAGTGAATTTGCGCGGAAGGCGACCATAGTAGTCGCCACGATTCTCTTCTATATGCTCCAGCATGCCGCGAATGAAATCCGCTTTGGAGGCACGTTTGCTCCGCGTTGCCGCTTCGGTAACTGGATCAGAGGGAGCGATCCGAGCATCGGCAGCATCCTTGCTCAAGACACGGATACAGTCGGCTGGCGAGGGCCAATACTTCAAATCAAATTGCATCCGCAACGCCGCCAACGGCCCCTTCAAGAAAGACTGAAATCGACCGTTGCATTCACTCGCCTGCTCGATAATTTCGCAGATGTCATACAACGTTTCGCTACTGAACCCTGAGCGGTTGTGGAGGCCCGATCGCTGGTCCAACAAGACGGCAAGGGCTTCCGCATGCTTCTGAATCTTGAGATTGACCTCTTGCAATACCGCCCGGTCAGATCGCTCCTTAGCAATATTGTCAGGGTGCATATATGCCCCTGACCAAAGCAAGCAATTCAGAAAGATCTTGTAAGCCACTCCATCCCGGCACAGCTGGGGATAGATCTCCTCGTAAACCGCCTCCATTTCACCCCCACGACCCAGCAGGTGAGTCGCAACCCGAGACTCACTGAACGCAATCCCTGCCGCATTGTTTGATTTGATCTCCCCGCGAAGATGGTCCTCGCAAAACTGTCTGGCCTTGCTAGTCGGTGTGCTCATACCGTTCCGGATATCAGAGAAGTGCGGACAGGCTAAAAAGGCGCTCGCGAGAAGTCGGTATCTGAAGCGACGAAATTTTAGGCTGGTTCAGATCTCCGATCTCGGACCGACACTGTGGTCGCCGGGTGTCGCAGGAGAGGCCGCCTATTGGCCCAAGATTAAGAGGCACCGCACAGGCCAACACCCCACGCCGAAAGCCTCGGAGCAGAGTGCCTCAGGCATTTATCCTTGTCAGTGCGCGCTATATCGGCCCTTAGCCGCGTCAGCAGCTGACCGATGTGCCGCTAAAAGAGAAAAGAAACGCCCCAAGAAATGCGCGCAAATCAACATGCTGCCCGACGAAGCAGGCTGCTGACGCCATTTGCTGCTCTCGACACGAGAGGAGATGACCGCGGCACCGAAGCATTATAAATCAGGCGCTTGGGCCGCTCCGCGCGGCCCGGCGCGGCGATGCCGGCGGTTCAGCCGTCCGACCCCGCCCCGCCGCCGGGGATTCGCGGCCTATCCTCGACAGGACGGCCCGGCATGGCCTGGCCGGATCGCCGCCGTTCCCCACCTGAATAGGCTCGTCCAACGACGTTTCCGCCTCGGTTGACACCGTTCGGCTGAAATATCGATCCATCGCGCGATTGTCGTCACGTTTTAATAACGAATATCGCTACCTCCGCTCTTGCGGACGGTTTGCCGAATTAGGCGTACTGAGCAGGCGCCGGCCGTACGCGCCGGCCCGACCCGGGGACCCACCAATGCTCAGCTCGACCACCCGCCGCTCGCTGCGGCGCCGCCCGCTTTTGACCGCTCTGGCCGTGGCGCTCGCCGCGCCCGCCTTCGCGCCCGCCGCCCTGGCCCAGGAGGCCGCGGCGCCCGCGCCCGCCGCCGCGCCGGCCCCGGCCGAGCGCAGCGCGACCGAACTGGAAGGCATCAAGGTCACCGCCTCGCGCATTCCGCGCAGCGGCTTCGACACCTTGGAGCCGGCCGGCGTGGTCTCCGGCGAATCGGTGCGCGAGCGCGGCATGACCAACGTCGCCGACGCGCTCAACCAGACCGTCGGCTTCGGCGTCGGCCAGACCCCGGAAGGCGGCCAGGGCAGCTTCGCCGGCGGCGTCAACTTCGTGAACCGCTTCGGCCTGGGCAGCAACCGCACCCTGACCCTGCTCAACGGCCGGCGCATGGTGACCTCGCGCGCGCTGACCAACTTCGGCTTCTCCGCCGGTTCGCAGGTCGACCTCAACGCGATTCCGGTGCAGATGATCGACCGGGTCGAGAACGTCGCCATCGGCGGCGCGCCGACCTACGGCTCCGACGCGATCGCCGGCGTGGTCAACGTGATCCTCAAGGACCGCTTCCAGGGCGTGGAAGCCAACTTCAACTACGGCATCAGCGACCACGGCGACAACGAGCGCCTGGGCTACAGCGTGCTGGCCGGCGCCGATTTCGCCGATGGCCGCGGCAACATCATGGTCGGCGCGTCCTACGACGACAGCCAGGGCCTGGTGCGCTCGGACCGCACCGACTTCGCCCGCGCCTACGCGTTCCCGGCCAACCCGAACGCCGCGCAGATGCGCACCAACCAGCCGGGCCGCAACCCGGCCACCGACGGTCGCGTGCACGGCAACATTCCTTTCGACACCGGCCCGGAAGACGGCATCCCCGGCACCGTGCTGATCCGCGACGCGCGCACCTTCACCACCACCTTCGGCGGTCTGGTGCTGCCGGTCAGCGGCGCGGTCACCCTGCCCGGCGGCGCGCTGCGCGGCTTCGGCCCGAACCAGCGCACTTACCTGCAATTCGCGCCGAACGGCAATCTGGTGCCGTACGACCCGGGCGTGAACTTCGGCACCAGCACCGCGTCCGGCGGCCAGGGTTTGAACACCGCCGACATCACCGCGCTGCTGACCAGCCTCAAGCGCCAGACCGTCAACGTGATCGGCCACTACGACGTCGCCGACAACGTGCGGCTGTTCGCCGAAGGCCTGCACTACCGCGCCGACGCCGATCCGCCGGTGGATATCGCCTCCACCGGCAACACCACCGCCGGCACCCGCCTCAACAGCGCGCTGATCGTGCAGTCGACCCATCCGCTGCTCAACGCGCAGGCGCGTCAGCAACTGCAGGCGCTGGGCATCGGCAGCTTCCGACTGGCCCGCACCTCGGCCGATCTCGGCCTGACCCCGGACCGCACCCAGAGCACCATCGACCGCATCGTGGTCGGCGCGCGCGGCGACTTCGAGCTGTGGTCGCGTCCGTTCGATTGGGAAATCTCGGCCAACTACGGCCGGATGAAGGCCTACACCTCGTCGGTGTCGCTGAACCAGCAGAACTTCATCAACGCCATCAACGTCAGCAACGTCGGCGGCCGCCTGGTCTGCGATCCGAACGCGCGCAACGCGGTCTACGCCGCCAGCGCCGGCGCCAACTCCAACCCCATCGCCGATCCCAACTGCGTACCGCTGGATCTGTTCGGCCAGGGCCGTCCCTCGGCCGAGGCGATCGACTACATCACCGGCATCCAGCGCACCGACTTCGAGCAGAAGCAGAAGGTGTTCAGCGCCTTCGTCAGCGGCCCGGTGGCCGAGCTGTGGAGCGGCCCGCTCAACATCGCGCTGGGCTACGAGTACCGCGCCGAGGAAGGCGGCTTCACCCCGAACGACTTCACCCGCCGCGGCCTCGGTCGCTCGGTCGCGATCCCCGCGCTCAACGGCAAGTTCCACACCAACGAGTACTACGCCGAAGCGATGCTGCCGCTGGTCTCGCCCGATTCCAACATCCCGGGCCTGCACCGCCTCGACATCACCGGCAAGTTCCGCCGCGTCGACAACAGCGTCAACGGCGGCTTCAACGCCTACACCTACGGCCTGCAGTGGGAGCCGCTGCCGGGCCTGCAGATCCGCGGCAACAAGACCCGCTCGCTGCGCGCGCCGGTGATCACCGAACTGTTCCTGCCGCAGGTGGAGCTGTTCCAGAGCACCTCCGATCCCTGCGACCGCCGCAACGTCACCGGCGGCCCGGATCCGGCCGCGCGCGCGCGCAACTGCGCGGCGTTCTACCAGCAGTACGGCCTGAACCCGGTCGACTTCCAGCAGAACAGCTCGACCGCGCGCGGCGCGCGCCAGGGCGAACCGAACCTGCGCAACGAAGCGGCCGATTCGTGGACCGCCGGCTTCGTCTGGCAGCCCGAGTTCGTCAAGGGCCTGCGTCTGGCGGTGGACTACAACGAGGTCAAGCTCAAGGACCAGATCTTCGCCCAGAGCATCAACGACGTGCTGTCGGCCTGCTACGACAACGCCGAGTTCAACCCGGCCAACGTCAACAACGCCAACTACTACTGCCAGCAGGTCAAGCGCAACGCCGACGGCCAGTTCGACATCGTCGCTGTGCGCTACCGCAACGGCGACTTCATCCACTTCCAGGGCATCACCGGCGAGTTGGCCTACCGTTGGGACGCCGGCGATTGGGGCCGCTTCGACTTCAGCGCCAACGCGCTGTGGGTCAAGCGCTTCGAAAGCTCGACCACCGGCGTCAGCGTCGACGACGACGCCGGCGAGACCGGCATGGCCAAGCGCCAGTACCAGTTCGCGGTGGACTATCAGAAGGACAAGCTCGGCCTGAACCTCAACGCGCGTTATCTGAGCGCGTCGGTGTTCGACAACGAGAACACCGTGGAGACCGCCGACGTGCTGCGCGCGCCGTCGTACTGGCTGCTCGGCGCCGGCGCCAACTACCGCTTCGGCGACAACGTGCGGGTCAACTTCGCCGTGCAGAACCTGCTCGACAAGGACCCGCCGCTGGGCACCACGCCGGGCGAGTTGGGCATCGGCACGTACGACATCCTCGGCCGTCGATACAGCCTGAGCGTGACCTACCGCTTCGACTGAGGCGGCTTCGACCGCGGCGAGCCCGCTCAGCACGGGCTCGCCGCAAACGCCGGCTTCGACCGAAGCCGGCACCGGCCCGGGGCGCGACGCGTCCGGGCCGGCACGGTGCTAGGCTCGGCGCGAACGTTGCCGACGCCCCCGCCCGATGATCCAACGCCGACTCCAACACGACCGCAGCGGTTGCGGCCTCGCCTGCGTGGCGATGCTCGCCGGGATCGGCTATGCCCAGGCGCGCACCCTGGCGCGGGCCTTGGGCATCGGGCCGCGGCCGTATCGCTATCGCGCCGGCGGCGGGCTGCGCACGGCGCGCGCCGGCTGGCTGACCGATGCGCGGCAGTTGCGGCGGATGCTGGCGGTGTTGCGGATCCGCAGCGAGGGCGAGCGCTCCGTAGCGGATTGGAGCGAGTGCGACGGCGACGGGCTGGTCGCGATCAATGCGCGCGAAGACGGCACTTGGCATTGGGTGGTGTATCTGCACGATGCGGATTCGCCGCGCGTGCTCGATCCGAATCCGCGGGTGCGGCGCGGCGAACGGCGCGATTTCGGGCGAATGCGGCCGGCGCGGTTCGTGGCGGTGGACACCCGGTCTTTGCGCGAACTCGATAGCGCCCTGTAGGAGCGGCGTGAGCCGCGACCGCGACAAAGCAGCTACGACGAAACTGACGCCGCAATCCGCAACCCCGCGGTCGCGGCTGACGCCGCTCCTACAGGGAAATGCGCGGCATCGCGGTCACTCGGCGCCCATCCGCGCCAACGAGCGCGCGAACGCCCGCGTCGCCGGCCGGATCTCCTCCACGTCGATGACGCCATACCCGAACGTGATCGCCGGCGCCGACGCATGCATCGCGTACTCGGAAATCGGCTGCGCGCCGGGCATGTGCCGCGGCAGCCGCGCCAGGATCGCCGGCGCCAGCGCCGGGTCGCGGATGCGCGCGGCCAGATGCATGCCCGCTTCCGACGGGATCGGCTGCAGCCACGGCGCCAGTTCGGCATCGAGCCCGGCCAACAGCGCCTCGCGCCGCGGCGCGTAGACCGCGCGCATGCGCCGCACGTGGCGGGCCAGATGGCCGTCGCGGATGAAGGCGGCGAGCACCGACTGGGTGATGGTGTCGCTGTGCGAATCGGCGCAGTGCTTGACCGTGACCAGCGCGTCGCGGGCCCAGCGCGGGACCACGATGAAGCCCTTGCGCAGCGACGGGAACAGACTCTTGGAGAAGGTGCCGATGTAGAACACCAGACCGTCGCGGTCGAGCGTCTGCAAGGCGTCGAGCGGGCGGCCGCCGAAGCGGAACTCGCCGTCGTAGTCGTCCTCGATCACCAGCGCGTTGCGCCGGCGGGCGAAGTCGAGCAGCGCGCGGCGGCGGCGCAGCGACAGCGCCACGCCGGTCGGCGACTGGTGCGAGGGCGTGACGCTGACCACGCGCACGTCGTCGGGCAGTTGCTCCACGCACAGGCCTTCCTCGTCCACCGGCATCGGCACCAGCCGGGCGCCGGCGGCGGCGAAGGCGGCGCGCACCGGCGGATAACCGGGCTCTTCCACCGCGACCCGGGTTTCGCCCGGCGTCACCAACAGCCGCGCCAACAGATCGAAGGCCTGCTGCGCGCCGGAGGTCACCACCACTTCTTCCTCGGTGCAGGCCACCGCGCGGGCGAAGGCGACGTGCTGGGCGATGGCGTGGCGCAGTTCGGCGATGCCTTGCGACGGCGGATAGCTGAAACGGGTCTTCGACCACGCGCGCAGCGATTGCGCCGACAGCCGCCGCCAGATGTCGTGGGGGAAATGGCGATGGTCGGGAATGCCGAGGCGGAAGCAGCGCTCGGGCAGTTCGCGCGGCGCGTCCGGGCGCAGGAACGGCGTGCGCCACAGCGGATTCAAGCGCGTGTCTTCCAATCCGGCTTGCAGGTGCTGCGGCCCGCGCCGGTCGCGGCGCGCGGCGACGTCGGCGACCACCGCCTTGGCGCCCTGGCGCGGGCTGACGTAGCCCTCGGCGATCAGCAGGTCGTAGGCGGCGACCACGGTGTTGCGGGCGATGCCGAGCCCCGCGGCGACCTGCCGCGTCGCCGGCAGCGCCGCGCCCGCGGCCAGGCGCCCGTCGAGGATGGCCGCGCGCAGCTGTTGGTGCAGTTCGTGGGTCAGATTGCCTGTGCCGCGCGCGGGCAGGCTCAGCCCGAACTCGAACACGCTCCCCTCGGAAACTGGTTCCATGCGATCCACCCGTTCTGGCCCACTCGGGGCGCCAGGGTACTCCTAAGCTGGCGTCATGAGAGCGGCGCCCGCCGCTACGGAATCCGCCGACGTGATCGACCTCTACTACGCCGCCACCCCCAACGGCCAGAAGCTGCGCCTGTTCCTGGAAGAGACCGGGCTCGCGCACCGGATCGTGCCGGTCAAGCTGTCTGCGGGCGAGCAGTTCGCGCCCGAGTTCCTGGCGATTTCGCCGAACAACAAGATCCCGGCCATCGTCGACCACGCCCCCGCCGACGGCGGCGCGCCGGTGCCGGTGTTCGAGTCCGGGGCGATCTTGCTGTATCTGGCGCGCAAGACCGGCCTGCTGTGGCCGCGCGAGGAACGCGCGCAACTGGAAGCCACGCAGTGGCTGTTCTGGCAGATGGCCGGCCTCGGCCCGATGGCCGGGCAAGCCGGGCACTTCCGCGCGCACGCGCCCGAAGCGGTGCCGTACGCGATCGAGCGCTACACGCGCGAAGCCGCGCGCTTGTACGGCGTGCTCGACCGGCGCCTGCAAGGACGCGAGTTCATCGCCGGCGACGAGTTCTCCATCGCCGATATCGCTTGCTATCCGTGGGTGCTGCCGCACGCCGGGCTCGGCCACGACCTGGCGGGCACGCCGGACTTGCAGCGCTGGTTCGAACGCATCGGCGCGCGGCCGGCGACGCAGCGCGCCTATGCCGGGGTCGACGATCCGTACGCGAAGCCGGCGAATTTCACCGAAGCCGAACGGCGCGCGCTGTTCGGGCAGGGCGCGCAGGGCTGAGCGAGGCCGCGCGCCGAAGTCCGGGATTCCCGCGTTCGCGGGGACGACGGCTCAAAACGTCTGTGGCGAATCCGGCTTGCCGTCATTCCCGCGAACGCGGGAACCCAGGGCTGCACCGCGACCGACCCCGCACGCATCACGCCACCCCACGAGGCCCGCCATGCCGTTCCCGATCTGCGAAACCTGCGGCACCCAGTTCGCCGAATCCGCCGCGCCGCCGGCGCATTGCCCGATCTGCGAGGACGAGCGCCAGTACGTCGGCTGGAACGGCCAGCGCTGGACCACGCTGGAATCGCTGGCGCAGCGCCACCGCCTGCGCATCGACGAGGACGCCGGCGTGCTCAGCCTGAGCATGACCCCCGCCTTCGCCATCGACCAACGCGCGATGTTCCTGCCCACCGGTGCCGGCAACGTCCTGTGGGAAACCCTGGCGCTGGTGACCGACGAGGCCGTGCAGGCCTTGCGCGAGCTCGGCGGCATCCACCTGATCGCGATCTCGCACCCGCACTTCTACGCCTCGATGGTCGAATGGAGCCGCGCGTTCGGCGACGTGCCGATCTATCTGCACGAAGCCGACCGCGAGTGGGTGCAGCGGTCCTCGCCGGCGATCCGTTACTGGAGCGGCGACGAACTCGCGCTGTCCGACGACGTCCGCCTGATCCGCTGCGGCGGCCACTTCGCCGGCAGCACCGCGCTGCATTGGCGCCGCGGCGGCGAGCGCGGCGACGCGCTGTTCCCGGGCGATGCGCTGCAAGTGGTGTCCGACCGCCGCCACACCACCTTCATGTACAGCTACCCGAACTACATCCCGATGAAGCCCGCCGACGTGCGCGCGATGCGCGAACGCATCGCCGGCTACGACTTCGAGGACGTCTACGGCTACAGCCTGGGACGCAACATCCTCGGCGGCGGCCGCGCCGCGGTGGACGCTTCGTTCCAGCGCTTTTTCGACGCGATCGCCGGCTGAGCCGGCGCGCCCCCACTTCGCGAGACACCGTCATGGCTTCCGGCTTCGACACCCTGCACGACTACCTGCCCGCGCGCATCGGCGCCAGCGCGCAACTGCCGTGGATTCCCGCCGACACGCCCGGCAAATACTCCAAGCCGCTGCGCTTCTTCGCCGACGACCGCGGCTTCGTCGAACTGCTGCGCATGGACCCGGGCTTGACCATGCCGCTGCACCGCCACACCGGCGAGATCCACGCCTACAACCTCAGCGGCACCCGCCAGTTGTGCACGGGCGAGCTGATCGGCCCGGGCGACTACGTCTACGAGCCGCCGGGCAACGTGGATTGGTGGAAGATCGTCGGCGACGAACCGATGATCGCGCTGATCGTGGTGATGGGCGCGGTCGAATTCCTCGGCCCCGGCGGCACCGTGCGGCTGCGCGCGACCGCGCAGAGCCAGCGCGCGGCCTACGAACGGTATTGCCGCGAGCAGCGGCGGCCGGTGCTGGATCTGACCGACCGTTGAGCGCGGCGCCGCGGCTCAGTCTTCGACGAAGGCCTTGAGCCGCAGCAACGCTTGATCCCACTGCTCGCCGATGCGCTGCAGCGACTGCCGCGCCTGCTCGAGTTCGGCCGGCTCGAACTGCCACAGCCGCTCGCGCCCGAGCTTGAGGTCGCGCACCAAGCCCGCGCCGGCCAACACTTGCAGATGCTTGGTCACCGCCTGCCGGCTGATGTCGGTGCCGGCGGTGAGCTGGGCGATCGACAGCGCGCCGCCGGCGCACAGCGCCACCACCAGCCGCAGCCGGGTTTCGTCGCCCAAGGCGTCGAACACCCGCGCCGAGCGCCGCAGCGCCGAGGCCTTGAGCGCGGCGCCGGGCTTAGCCGACATAACGCGCGATGTTGTCCATCTGCTGGTCCCAGCCGCCGGAGTTCATGCGGAAGGCTTCCTCGCGGCGCTCGGCCGGCACCCGGTCGAAGCCCGACTCCACCACCTTGAGCAAGGTGCCGCCGTCGGCGTCTTCGAGGGTGAATTCCACCAGCGTGGGTTCTTCGTGCGAGTAGTCGCGGTCCGGATCGACCGCATAGGGATGCCAATGGAACGAGAACAGGCGCTCGGGTTCCATCGTCCGCACGACCACGTTCATCAGCAGATGCTCGTAGCCGGGATAGGTGATGTGGCCTTGCGCGCGCTCGCCGGGGGCGAAGCGCTGGCCTTGCAATTTGACCCCGAACCACTCGCCGAAGGACTCGGCGTCGGCCAGCGCGCGCCACACTTTGGCGCGCGGCGCCTTGAGCAGGATCTGACGTTCGATGCGATCGGTCGATGCGTTCATGGGCAACCTCCTGGGTGCATGTCAGCCTGCGCCGATAAAATGCAACCGTCAAGTTGCCTGTTCAGAACGCGAGCGGGCAGCGCTCAGAGCGCCGCATAGCCCAGCCATGCCGATGCGACGACCGCCGCGACGGCGACCGAGTACCGCTCCACCGCCGCGTCGCTCCAGCGCCAGCGGTAGACCAGCGCGAACGCGAACAGGGCCAGCGGCACCAACACGACCTCGATGCCGATCATTCCGCAGCGCACCATGCGACCGTCGGCGTCGCATAGGAAGCGGTTCGGATTCCAGGCCCGCGCGGCCGAAGCGATGGCGCCGTACAGCGGCGGCGTCAGCGCGAAGCAGAACAGCGCCGTCCACGCCGCCGCGGCCAACGCCCGCGCCGCGCCCACGCGCGGCCAACGCTGAGCCAACAGACCGATTGCGCACAACAGCGTCGCGGCCAGCGGCAGCACCCACGCACCGGGGCCGGCTTGCGTCCAAGCCAGCCACGCCAACCCCGCCAACCACGCGACGGCCGCGGTTACCGCTGTTTTGCCGCGGCCGGCCGCGCGGGTCATCGCGCCCAAGCCCGCGTGGCGCGCGCGCGCGTCCGCCGCTGCAACCGCGCTCGCCTTCGCCGCATCGACATCGTCACGGTTCGATTCCGCCTCTCCCCCAACCGGTGGCCATGTTCACACACGAAAACCCGCCTGACGCTAGCCTCAACGGCAGATGTGTTTATTTGTATCGCCTCCACGGCCCACACCGCCCGGCGCTACCATGCCGGCTCGCATGAGGTGGCCATGAATAAGGTCCTGCTGATAGAGGACGACGCCCGTCTGGCCGGGCTGATCTCCGAGTACCTGCAACGCTACGACTTCCAAACCTCGGTGGTGCTGCGCGGCGACCTTGCATTGGCCGCGATCGAGAACGATCCGCCCGACGTGATCGTGCTCGACCTGATGCTGCCCGGCATGGACGGCTTCGATGTGTGCCGCCAGATCCGCAAGCAATCCAGCCTGCCGATCGTGATGCTGACCGCGCGCGCGGACCTGTTCGACCAGGTCACCGGCCTGGAGGTCGGCGCCGACGATTACGTGCTCAAGCCGGTCGAACCGCGCCTGCTGTTAGCGCGGCTGCGCGCGGTGCTGCGCCGCAGCCAGGCGCAGCCGCAGGCGGCCGGCCCGTCGGTGCTGAGCTACGGCGGCCTGCAGATCGACCTCACCGCGCGCCAGGTGCGTTGGAAGGGCGAAGAGATCGACCTGAAGACCGCCGACTACAACCTGTTCGTGATCCTGGCCCAGGCCGCCGGCCGCGTGCTCAGCCGCGACGAGCTGCTGCGGCGCTGGCGCGGCATCGGCTTCGACGGCGTCGACCGCACGGTCGACGTCAGCATCTCGCGCCTGCGCCGGCACTTCGCCGACGACGCGCACGAGCCGCGCAAGATCAAGACCGTGTGGGGACGAGGCTATCTGTTCAGTCCGATCGCCTGGGAGGACTGAATGCTGTCGATGCTGGTCCGGCTGTACCTCACCGTGGCCGGGCTGCTGCTGTGCTCGATCCTGGTGGTGCAGCAGGTGTTCCCCTACCTGTTCCCGGACCAGTACTCCGCCTCGGTGCGGCACGAGTTCGTCGGCGAGCTGACCTTGCTGCGCGAACGCTTGGGCGAGGCCACCGGCGCCGAGCTGGAGCGGCGCCTGAGCGAACTCAACCGGCGCACGCCCGAGCGCTACAGCCGGGTCGACGCGCAGGAACTCGCCGCGCTGCCGCCGTCCACGCGTTCGGAGCTGGCGCGGCTGGGCAGCGCCAGCGATCACGTCGGCAACGAGCGCCATCATCTGTTCCTGCGCCTGCCCGGCGGCGAGACCGTGCAGATCGTCTACACCGAGAACGATTTTCCGATCCGCTACGTCGCCTACCTCACCGTGTTCGCGATGGTGCTGCTGGGCCTGATGATCTGGCTGCAGCCGCATTGGCGCGACCTCGAACGCCTGCGCGTGACCGCCGCGCAGTTCGGCGACGGCGACCTCGGCGCGCGCGCGCGGCTGCGCGGCGGCTCGTCGATCCGCCAGCTGTGCGCGTACTTCAACAACATGGCCGATCAGATCGGCCGGCTGATCCAATCCCAGCGCGACATGGTCAACGCCGCCTCGCACGAGCTGCGCACGCCGATCACGCGGCTGGAGTTCGGATTGGCCAACCTCGCCGACACCCTCGACGACCGGGTCGCGCGCGCGCGCGTGCACGCGCTGCGCTGCGACGTGGAGGAACTCGATCTGCTGGTCGGCGAACTGCTGACGCTCGGCATGCTCGAACGCAACGGCCCGCGGCCGAGCCTGGAACCGGTGCAATTGGCCGGCTTCCTGCGCGCGTCCACCGGCGTATCGGCCGACGAACTGCGCAGCCGCGCGACCCAGATCGAGTGGGCGATCTCGCCGGAACTCGACGAAGTCTCGGTGGAGCCGCGCACCCTGCGCCGCGCGTTCTCCAACCTGATGCGCAACGCGGTGCGCTACGCCGACAACACCATCCGCGTCGCCGCCGAGCCGGCCGGCGAGGATTGGCTGCTGATCGTCGAGGACGACGGCGTCGGCATTCCGCCGGAAGACCGCCGCCGCGTGTTCGAGCCGTTCTACCGCCTCGACCGCAGCCGCGACCGCGCCACCGGCGGCTACGGCCTGGGCCTGAGCATCGTGCGCCAGGTGATCGACCGCCACGGCGGTTCGATCCACGTCGAGCCGTCGGCGCTGGGCGGCGCGCGCTTCGTCGCCCGGCTGCCGCGCCAGCCGCGGCTATGGCCCGAACGCGGCGCCGAACTCGATTCCGACGCCGACGCGCCTGAACCGCCCTTCCATTTGCAGTGACCCCTTTTTCCGCCGCACCGCGTTGGCAACTGCGCGGGCGGCGCTATTTCGGTTTACAAGCACGCTCGTTCACATTGAGACCGGCTCCAGGATAGGAACCCTTCGATGCATACGGATATGAACGCTCTGCCCGACGACCTCGAGTCGCGGGTGATCGATTTGGCCAATCAGGCCATCGCCCATCAAACCGCCGGCGAATACCGGCAAGCCGCCAAGCATTGGGCGCGCGCCATCGATCTGGCCGACGCCGGACTCGACGGCGACGAAATCCGCCATTGGCTCAGCAGCGGCGCGGCCGAGGCGCTGTACCGCCTCGGCGACTACCCCGGCTGCATCCTCGCCGCGCGCGCGGCCCGCGAGTGGAGCCGGCAACAGCACGCGCCGTTGGCCGCCTTGTTGCTCGGTCAGGCGCTGCTGCGGCTGGGCCGGCGCGACGCAGCGCTGGAGGCCTTGCGCGAAGCGCGCTCCATCGGCGGCGAGGCGGTGTGGGACGCCATCGACCTCGACCTGCGCGCGGCGGTGGCGCGGTTGCTGCGCTCCTGCGCTGCTTGAGCACGGCGTCGCATTGAGCGGCGGCGCGGTTTCAGAACCGCGTCCACCACTGCACGTTGCGTTCGAAATGGCCGATCAAGGTCTGCACCAAGCGGTGCCGGGCCTCGGCCGGGCGCGTCTGCGCGTCGCCGCAGGCGATCACCCGGTCGACCGCGCCGTGCATGGCGCTGAAGAAGATCACCGCGGTCATGCGCGGATCCGGCGCGGCCCACACCCGCGCGGCGATCCCGCCTTCCAGCAACTCGACCAATTGATCGATCACCGGGTTGTCCTGGAACGCCTGGCGGTCGTAGCCGTTGTCGCGCGCGGCGTCGTGGAACAAGGCGTCGTGTAGCGCCACCTGCTCGAGGTAGGCGCTCACCGCCGTCTCCACCCAGGCGCGCAGGCGGGCGCCCCAATCGCCTTCGCGGCAGCGGTCCATCGCTTGCCGCACGCGCGCGACGAAGCCGTCGGCGAAGCGGTGTTCCAGCGCCTCGCGCAAGCGCCGGTCGGTGCCGAAGCGGGCGCGCAGGGTGTCTTCGTCGATCGCCGCGGCGGCGGCGATGCGCGCCAGCCGCAGCGCGCCGGTGCCGTAGGCGGCGACCAGACGCGCGGCGGCGTCCAGCGCCGGATCCGGCGGCAAGGCCAGGAACGCGGAGGCCGCGGCGGCTTCGCGCGCGCCGGCGGCGTCCGCCACCACGGGTCGCGGGACGGTCATGGGGAACGCCTAAAGATGAGAACCATTCTCATCATAGCCTATCGCCGGGATCCGCGCCGCCCCTCGCAGCTGTCGTCAACCTGTCGCAATCGCGCCCGCTCCGATCGCCTTTCGGCCGTCGCTCACCGATTTTCTCGCCTGGACAATTTTTCACCAATCCTCACCCGCGCTTGCGACCGCGATCGACATCCGCATGCGAACTCGAACGTCGCGCGCGAGCAAAACCGTTAGCGCGGAGCGGAAACGAATCCGACACGATCACACCTTGCGCGTGATTGAACGCGAGTCTGAGAGCGCGCGCGAAACGGCCTGTTTTCCAGGGAAATTACGTGATCCGAAAAACTCGCTTCGCGCACGGAAAGCGCGCTTGTCGGTGTATAAAAACCTTCACATATCCGTCTTGTGATAAGCCTCTCACCGCAGTCTTCGTAAATCCTCGACTTGTGATATGCCTCTCACCCACCTTGATGGACATGACTTGAGCGCTCGGGGATATTGATTCCGAAGGCGCCGCCCGGCGCATCCGCGCAGCGTCGCCTTCCGATGCGTTCGCGTCCGGCAACAGCGGCCGACGCGCGCATCGCAGATTCCTCCCCCTTTTGCTGCATCGATAAGAACTAAGGCCCACCGTCCGCCGCTCGCGCCGGATGGATACGGATAGAGGCCCTGCCCAGGCGCGTTGCGCCGCGGCGTGCTTGTACTTATTTGGATTCGCGACATACACGGAGAGGGGGCCACTCGTAAGAAACGAGTCGGCCGCAGGCTCGCGCGCATTCGTTACGGCGCGCCGACGGACCACGCGTCCGCCGGCCGGCGGCGTCGCGCGCTCCGGCGCCGGCTCAAAGGAAGCGCCATGAACGAACTCCATGCACCCGGCCTGCCGCTCACCACCGCTCAGCGCGGTTTGTGGGTGGGGCAGAAGCTCGCCTCGGCCGAAGCGACGTTGAACATCGCTGAAGCGGTGGAGATCCACGGCCCGGTCGAGCCGGCGCTGTTCCAGCGCGCCCTGCGCCAATTCGCCGAGGAAGCCGAGGCGGTGCGCGCGCGCATCGTCGAGCACAACGGCTTGCCGTATCAGATCGTGCGCGAGCGCTACGAGTTCGACACGCCCTATATCGATTTCAGCGCCGAGCCCGACCCGCGCGCCGCCGCCGAGCGCTGGATGGAGGCGGAGATCAACCGCCCCGTCGATCTCGCCCATGATCCGCTGTGGGTCGGCGCGATCTTCAAGTTCGCCGACGATCTGTATTGCTGGTACCAGCGCGCCCACCACACCGTCTACGACGGCTACAGCGGCGGCATGGCGGCCAAACGGCTCAACGAGCTGTATTGCGCGTACCGCGACGGCGTCGAGCCCGAACCTTGCGGCTACGGCACGCTGGCCTCGCTGGTGGAGGCCGAATCTTCTTATCGCGACTCCGACCGCTATCGCCGCGACCGCGAATACTGGCTCGAACAACTCGCCGACTTGCCCGAAGCGGTGACCCTGGCGCGCCGCCGCGTGCGCAACAACGGCGGCCTGCGCCGTTCCAGCGGCCGGGTCAGCGAAGCCGGGCGCGAACGTCTGGCCGAGATCGCGCGCGACAACGGCGTGAGCCTGCCGCAGGTGTTGATCGCGCTGATCGCCGCGTACTACCACCGCGCCAGCGGGGCGCAGGACCTGGTGTTCGGCATGCCGGTCACCGGCCGTTCCAGCCATGCGCTGCGCAGCACGCCGGGCATGGTCGCCAACGTGGTCGCGATCCGTCTGCAGATGCGCGCGGACATGAGCATGAGCGAGCTGTTCCAGCAGACCTCGCGCACGGTCAAGTCGGCGCTGCGCCATCAGCAGTACCGCTTCGAGGAACTGCGCCGCGATCTGGGGCTGGTCAATCCCGATCAGCACATGGCCTGGCTCGGCATCAACATCGAGCCTTACGACTACAACAACTTCCTCGGCCATCGCGGCAGCGCGCGCAATCTGCACAACGGCACCGCCGAAGATCTGACCGTGTTCGTGTTCGACCGGCTCGACGGCCAGGGGCTGAGCTTCGATTTCGACGCGAACCCGACCCTGTACCCGGCCGCCGACCTCGACGAGCACAAGCGCCGGCTGATGCGCCTGATCGATCAGGTGCTGGAACGTCCCGACATCGCGCTGGGCGCGATCGACGTGCTCGGCGACGAGGAACGCGCGCGCCTGCTGACGCAGTGGAACGCCACCGACGCCGAGCTGGAGGACAGCACCGCGCTGGCCCAGTTCCAGCGTCAGGCCGCGCGCACGCCCGACGCGGTCGCGGTGATCGCCGGCGCGACCCGCCTGAGCTATCGCGAACTCGACGAATCCAGCACGCGCTTGGCCCAGCGCTTGATCGCGCGCGGCGTGCGTGCCGGCGACACCGTCGCCATCGCCCTGCCGCGCGACGAAGTGCTGCCGGCCGCGTTGCTGGCGGTGTGGAAGGCCGGCGCGGCCTATCTGCCGCTGGATCCGGAAGCGCCGATGCAGCGCATCGCGCTGACCCTGGACGACGCCGCGCCGAGCCTGCTGCTGACCGCGCCGGCCTTCGCCGACGCCTTCGCCGGGCGCGGCCTGCCGCTGCTGTTCGCGCATGCCCAGGACGAGCGTTACGGCGCCGACGCCGCACCGGCGCTGCCGCAGGTCGGCGGCGATCATCTGGCTTACGTGATCTACACCTCCGGCTCGACCGGCGTGCCCAAGGGCGTGGAAATCGTCCAGCGCGGTTTCTGGAATTTCCTCCGCGCGATGCAGCGCGAGCTGCGGCCGCACGCGGACCAGCGCTATCTCGCCCAGACCACGGTCACTTTCGACATCGCCGGCCTGGAGCTGTTCCTGCCGCTCACCGTCGGCGCCGCGGCGGTGCTGACCACGGCCGAAGTCGCGCGCAATCCGCTGGCGCTGGCGCGCCTGATCGAAGAGCAGCGCATCGACGTGATGCAGGCCACGCCGTCGCTATGGCGCATGCTGCTGGCCAACGCCGACGCGCACCTGCAGCGCGTGCACGCGCTGATCGGCGGCGAAGCGCTGCAGCCGGAACTGGCGCAGCAGTTGGTGCGGCAGGCCGCGCGGGTGACCAATCTCTACGGCCCGACCGAAACCACGGTGTGGTCCACGGCGATGGAGATCACCGCCGAGGAACTCGCCGCCGGCAACGGCGCCTCGCCGCCGATCGGCCGGCCGCTGCTCAATACCCAGGTCTACGTGCTCGACGCCGCCGGCCAGCCGATGCCGGCCGGCAGCACCGGCGAGCTCTACATCGGCGGCCACGGCATCGCCCGCGGTTACCGCAACCGCGGCGAACTCAATGCCGAGCGCTTCCTCGCCGATCCGTTCCGCCCCGGCGGTCGCCTCTACCGCACCGGCGACCTCGCGCGCTGGCGCGACGACGGCGCGCTGGAATACCTCGGCCGCGCCGATCAGCAGGTCAAGATCCGCGGCCACCGGGTCGAACTCGGCGAAATCGAAGCGCAGCTGCGCGGTTTCGCGCAGATCGCCGAAGCCGCTGTCGCCCTGCACCGCGACAGCGCCGGCAACGCCTTGCTCACCGCGTATGTCGTGCCGGCCGCGGGCGCCGCGCTGGAACCCGAAACCCTGCGCCGCGCGCTCGCCGCGCGCCTGCCCGACTACATGGTGCCGGCGGCGTGGATCGAACAAGCGGCCTTGCCGATGACCTCCAGCGGCAAACTCGACCGCAAGGCGCTGCGCCCGCCCGAGCGCGACCGCCGCAGCGCCTACGTGGCGCCTCGCACCGAGACCGAGCGCAAGCTGGCGACGATCTGGCAACAGATCTTCAAGCTCGACCGCGTCGGCATCCACGACAACTTCTTCGAGCTCGGCGGCGATTCGCTGAGCGCGGCCGAACTGGTCGCCGCGCTGCCGCGCCACTTCGGCTCGGAGCTGTCGATGGGCGCGCTGTTCGAGGGCTCGACCATCGCCGGACTGGCCGCGGCGCTGGAGCGCAGCGGCGGCGACAACGATCCGCTCGGCGCGCTGCTGGCGTTGCGCGGCGGCGCGCAGGACCGCACCGAGGGCGAGCGGCCGCTGTTCTGCATCCACCCGGTCACCGGCGTCGGCTGGGCCTTCGCCGGCATGCTGCGGCAGCTCGAATTGCCGTTGTATGCGCTGCAATCGCGCGGCCTGCGCGGCGGCGCGCTGCCGGGCAGCATCGAGGAAATCGCCGCCGACTACATCGCGCAGATGCGCAAGGTGCAGCCGCAGGGGCCGTACCGCTTGCTGGGTTGGTCGCTGGGCGGACTGATCGGCCACGCCGTGGCCGCGCAGCTGCAGCGCGACGGCGCGCAGGTCGAGTTGCTGGCGATGATGGATTCCTATCCCTTCGCCGTCGAACCGGCCGTGCCCGACGAAGCCCAGCAGGCCCAGGCCGTGCTCAAGTTCCTCGGCTTCCACCACCGCTTGCGCGAAGCGCCGCAGGACATGCGCGCGCTGACCGAGCTGCTGTGCCAGGAGTACGAGGTGTTCTCCAATCCGCTGGTGCAGCAGGTGCTCAAGGACGACGCCAAGCTGATCGAGCACGTCGCCGCGGTCACCCGCAACAACCTGACCCTGGCGCGCCGCTACCTGCCCCAGCGCATCGACGCCGACGTGCTGTTCTTCGACGCCAAGCGCAAGGAGCGCGTCGACCTCGACGGCCTGCTGCATTACCGCGCCAACGCCTGGCAGGCGCACGTGGCCGGCCGCTTCGACGTGCACGAAATCGATTGCCACCACCAGACCATGCTCGAGCCGCGCGCGGCCGCGCACATCGGCCGGGTGCTGCGCGAGCGCCTGTTCGGCGCGAGCGCCGCGGCCGCGCGCGCCGACACGCCGCCGCCCGCGGCGTTGACCCCGGCCGCGCCGCTGATCGCCGCTTACTCGTAAGGAGACGTCCGTGTCCGCATCCCCGCTTCCCGTCAAAGCCGCAGACGCCGACGTCACCCCCGGCGCGGTGGTGATCTTCACCGTCGGCACCCAGGGCGACGCGCGCCCGTGCATCGGCCTGGGCCAGGCGCTCAAGCGCGCCGGCTATCCGGTGCGCATCGTCACCAGCGACAACTTCGCGCCGCTGGTGCGCGAGGCCGGGCTGGAGTTCTCCGCGATCAGCGCCGATTTCAGCGACCTGCTCACCAACAACCCCGAGACCGTCGATAAGGCGCTCAATCCCTGGTATCTGGTCAAGCACACCCGGGCCAAGTTCGCGCAATGGGCGGCGACCTGGGCGCAGGAAGCGCGGCCGGCGTGCAAGGGCGCGGCGCTGCTGGTCGGCACCGGCATAGTCACCCAGCTCGCCAAGGCGATCGGCGAGGCCGACGGCATTCCTTTCATCCAGGCGCATCTGCAGCCGTTCACGCCCTCGCGCAAGCTCTCGCCGCTGTCGTTCTGGTCCGAGCGCGAGTTCCCCGGCGCGGTCAACATGGCGCTGTTCTCGGTGATGAAGCTGCTGGCGTGGTACACGCTGAAGCCGGCGGTCAACGGCGCGATCCGGCCGCAGCTCAAGCTGCCGCTGTTTCCGTGGTACGGGCCGTTCTTCGACACCAATCCCGACCGCATGCGCGTGCTCTACGGCTACAGCCGCCACATCCTGCCGCCGCCGGACGATTGGCCGGAGCAGGTCAAGGTCACCGGCAGCTGGTTCCTCGATCAGGCCGACGTGTGGCAGCCGCCGCAAGGTCTGGCCGAGTTCCTCGCCGAGGGCGAAAAGCCGGTGTATTTCGGCTTCGGCAGCATGCTGGCCAACAACGCCGAAGCGCTGACTCAAGTGGTGCTCGACGCGGTGCGCATCGGCGGCCGCCGCGCCGTGCTTGCGACCGGTTGGGGCGGCCTGCGCTGCGAACCCGGGCGCTTGAACGACAAGGTCTACGTGATCGAAGCCGCACCGCACGATTGGCTGTTCCCGCGCATGGCCGCAACCGTGCAGCACGGCGGCGCCGGCACCACGGTGGCGGCGGCGCGCGCCGGCGTGCCGTCGGTGTTCGTGCCGTTCTTCGGCGATCAACCGTTCTGGGCGCGGCGCATGCACGCGCTGGGCGCCGCGCCGCCGGCGCTGGACCGGCGCACGGTCACCGCCGAGCAGATGGCGCAGGCGGTCGAGGAGGCGCTGCGTCCCGAGCGCGTGCACGCCGCGTACGAACTCGGCGAGAAGATCCGCGCCGAGAACGGCGGCGTCGCCGCGATCCGCGCGCTCAACGAATGGGGTTTGCTGCCGCCGCCGCGGCTGAGCCAGGACGCGCCGGCGTTGCCGCTGGAACGGGTGGCCTGAGTGTCCGGCGGCGCCGGGCGCGCCGCCATCGCATCGGCGCGGGCGCTCCGGCCTCTCCTCCCCTGTGGAGGGGCCGGAGCGCGAGGCGCATCGCGCGTTCGCCGCTTCGCCGCAGTCACAGCCTGGGAGACGCCCGGCGCGCACAATGGCGGACTGCCCCGCGGCGCATCCGCGCGCCGCCCGCGAGCGAGGCGTCCCCCATGCAAAGCACCGAAGTCGAACTCGAGCGCCTGCGCGTGCGCCGCGAGGCGCGCCGCGCCGAGTTGGCCGCGCACAGCGGCGTCAACCAGCGCGAAGGCCGCGCGCTGTGCCTGTCCGGCGGCGGCTACCGCGCCGCGCTGTTCCACTTGGGCGGGCTGCTGCGCCTGCACGAAGCCGGCCTGCTCGCGGGCCTGAGCCTGATCAGCTCGGTCTCCGGCGGCAGCATCGTGTCGGCGTGGCTGGCCTGCCGCTACCTCGACACCCGTCGCAACAAAGACGAAAGCTTCGCCGCGTGGAGCGACCGCATCGACTTCCGCGCGACGGTGGTCGAACCCTTCCGCGACGTCGCCGGGCGCGACATCCGCACCCTGCCGGTGCTGGCGACGCTGCCGTTCAACTGGATCAAGCCGTCGTGGCGCATCGGCTTGCTCGAACGCGGCTATATCCGCGCGTTCGGCGAACGCCATCTCGACGAGCTACCCGAATCGCCGGCGTTCGTGTTCTGCGCCACCGACCTGACCTTCGGCGTGAACTGGGAATTCTCGCGCCGCCGCGTCGGCGATTACCTCGCCGGCTATCTGCGCGACGGCGCGCGCCGAGTGCGGCTGAGTTGCGCGGTCGCCGCGTCCTCGTGCTTTCCGCCGGTGTTCGGGCCGGTGCGCTTCGACGCCGCGCCCGGCGACTACCAGCGCGGCGATTACCGCGGCGACGACGCCGACGAACTGCGCGCGCGCATCGAACTCAGCGACGGCGGCGTCTACGACAACCTCGCCACCGAGCCGAGCCTGCGGCGGTATCGCGAAGTGCTGGTCTCCGACGCCGGCGGCCCGTTCGTGTTCGAGAGCAAGCGCTGGTGGCTGTCGCGGCTGCTGCGCTACACCCAGGTCATGAGCAATCAGGCCGAAGCGCTGCGCAAGCGGCTGTTCTTCGGCCAATCGGAAATCGGCTCGCTGATCGGCGTGTACTGGAGCCTGACCGGCTATCGCGACGAAGGCGCCGACGGCTACAGCCCGGCGCTGGTGCGCGACGTCCTCGGCCGCCTGCGCACCGATCTGGACCGCTTCCTCGACGTCGAATTCGAAGTGCTGGTCAACCACGGCTACTTCGCCGCGCACGACGCGCTGTGGCGGCAGAACGGCTGGGTGTCGGAGGCCGCGCCGCCGGCGTGGCCGTATCCCGAACGCGCCGACGAAGGCCGCGTGCGGCATTGGCTGCGGCGCAGCCATGCGCGGGTGCTGCATCGCCGCTGGTGGGGCGCGACCTGAGCATCGCGTAGCAGCCGAAGCTCCTGTAGGAGCGGCGCAAGCCGCGACCAACCGAACCGACGCACGCGAGCGCATTCATCCGAAGCCCGGACAACCGGCGCTCACGGCGAGTCGCATTAGCCATCCGGGCTTCGGCGAAGGCGCTTTCGTCAATCGCTTCGGTTGGTCGCGGCTCACGCCGCTCCTACACGGAACCTCCGCGCCTAACGGCTCAACCCTTGCCGTGCACGCAAGGCGCGAACAAATCCATCGGCTTCTGATACACGCCGGTCTCCACCTGCATCAAGCCCAACACCGAATGGAACAGGTTGTCCTGGCTCGCCGGCTTCGCCGACTCCGCGCGCAGGCATTGCAGGTCCAGGCCGCGCGAGGCGGCGAAGCCCGGCGAGAACCACATCACCATCGGCACCTTGGTCTGGGTCTTCGGCGCGATCGCGTACGGCACGCCGTGCAGGTACAGCCCGTTCTCGCCCAGCGATTCGCCGTGGTCGGACAGGTAGATCATCGCGGTATCGCGCGAGGTGTCCTCGGCCAGGTAGCGGATCGTGCGGGCGAGGAATTCGTCGGTCGCCATCACCGCGTTGTCGTAGGCGTTGACGATCTGCTCGCGGTCGCATTTCCCCAGTTCGTTGGTGTCGCAGGTCGGGGTGTAGCGGCGCAGACGCTCGGGATAGCGGCGGAAATACGCCGGGCCGTGATTGCCGAGCTGGTGCAGCACCACCACCGCGTCGCCCGGCTTGGCGCCGATGCGCTCGCGCAGGCCGCCCAGCATCACTTCGTCGAAGCAACCGTCCGGGCCGCAGAACTTGGGATCGGTGCCGTGCTCGAACGACTCGAACGCCAGCCCCTTGCACACGTTCTTGCAACCGGTCTGGTTGTCGCGCCACAAGGTCTGGATGCCGGCGTACTCGAGCACGTTGAGCAGCGATTCCGAACCCTGGATGCGGTCCTTGTCGTAATTGGCGCGGCCGTAGGGCGAGAACATGCACGGCACCGAGACTTCGGTGCTGCTGCCGCAGGCGGTCATGTCGGGGAAGTTGATCGGCCCGATCCGCGCCAGCTCCGGCGTGGTCTGGCGCGCGTAGCCGTTGAGTCCCCAGTTCTGCGCGCGCACCGTTTCGCCGACCACCAGCACCAGCAGGCGCGGTTTCGGGCTGGCCGCGCGCGACGCGGCGACGCGCGCGTCGGTGCCGATGGGCGCGCGGCCGCGCACGCGCGAGGTCGAGTCGTCCAGCGCGACCCGCGCCAGCGACACGAGGTAATTGGCCGGCGTCACCAGATGCCGCACTTCCTTGTGGTTGCGCATCAGCGCCGAGATGTCCTGGAACGCGCCCATCAGCGCCAAGCCGGCCAGCGCCAGCGACGCTACCAGCAAGCCCAGCCGCAGCAGCAGCGCGCGCGCCAGCGGCCGGGCCTTGATCCGCACCCGCCACAGCAGTACCGCCGGCAGCACGCCGTACAGCAGCAGCGGCAGAATCAGGCCGGCGGTGAACAGCTCCGCCGATTCCTTGCCGTCGGACTGCAGCACGTTGCGGATCATCCCGGTGTCGAGATAGATCCCGTACTGGCTCATGAAATGCGCGGCGCCCGCGGTGACCAACAGCAGCACCGTCAGCAGCGGCTTGACCGTCCAGCGATTGAGCAACACGCCCAGCAGCAAGGAGGTGATCGCGACGATGGCGACGAACGCGCAGATCGCCACCCACGCGCCGTGCCCGCCGGCGAAGGCGCCGGCGGCCGAGGCCGCGCGCCAGAACGCGTTGTTGGCGAGCGCGGCGAAGAACACGCTGGCGACGACGACGATGGTCTCGACGCTCAGCTCGGGCCGGTACGACAGCCACGCGGGCCAGCGCAGCGGGGTGCGGGCGACGGCGCTCATCGGCCCGCCCCTTCCAGCGCGGACGCCGCGGCCGGCTGCGCGCGCGGCGCCTCGCGCCGCGCCATCGCCAGATACAGCGTCAGCGCGACGAACCAGCTGATCGCCAGCGTCCACACATCGTGCGAGAGGAAGTGCGCGCCGCGCAGCTGCTGGGAAATGCCGAACACCAAGCCGACGCCCAGGCCGATCGCCAGCCCCGTCCAGCGCAGCCGCGGCCGCACTTGCAGGAAGAAAAAGTACAGCGCCACCCAGGCGTAGCCGCCGCTGGCGTGGCCGGCGGGGAAGCACACGCCGCGGTCGAGCCCGGCCGGGCGCGAGGCGAACAGGCCGTAGAACGGCAGGTCGCCGCCGTAGCGGGCCAGATCCCAGGGGCAATCCATATTGGTCAGCGACTTCAGGCCCGACACCAGCGACACCGACAACAGCGTCGCCAGCAGCAGATAGGCCAGCGGCCGGCGCCAATCGGCCAGCGCCGGGCGCGAGCGCGCGAACACCCAGAACGCGAACGCGCCCAGCCACGCCGCGGTGCTGGCGTCGCGGCCGAAGCGGTGGATCACGTGCTCGGTCAGATAAGCGTTTTCCAAGGCCCAGCGCCCGCCTTGCAGCGCGTACCACCGGTCGGCCAGCCAGAAATCGCCGCCCAGGCCCATGCTCAGCGTCGACAGCGCGAGCACGGCGAGCAGCGGCCACAGCGCATGACGCAAGACGAAACGGCGCGCGGATACGCCGGCGGCCACGCCGGGCAGAACGGCGGGCAAAGCGGCGGGCCGGAGCGCGGCGGGCGCGAGCGGCGTGGAAGCGGAACGATTCATCGACGGCGACGGAGCTCGTGAGCGGACGTGAGAAACCCGCGCGGCGACGGCAACGGCACCGAAGCGGGTCGTCGGCGATGATCGAAACGGCGCTGTCGGAGAGCGGTCGGAACCGGGTTGGCGCCCCGTTAAACGGGGAAAATCCGACCGTTTTCGCCTCGTCTCGTTCAGATTCGGCGTGTCTAAGCCCTTGTTCCGACGCGACTCCGACGCCACCGTAGCCACACTGCCGGCCTGCGCCGGAGACCGGGGATGTCCACGCGCCCATGCCCGGCCGCGTTAACAACCGGCAAGACCTCGCGCCCCGCCATGGGGCACACTCATTCAGCCGCCCCCGCGGCAGGAGACTCGGCGCATGCGCCTGCTGGTGGTGGAAGACAATCGCAACCTGGTCGCCAACCTCTTCGATTACTTCGAGGCGCGCGGCTACACCCTCGACGCCGCGCCCGACGGCCCGACCGGCCTGCATCTGGCGGTGACCCAGCGCTACGACGCGATCGTGCTCGACTGGATGCTGCCGCGCCTGGACGGCCGCGAAGTGCTGCGCAGCCTGCGCGAGGAAGCCGGTTCCGACGTGCCGGTGCTGATGCTGACCGCGCGCGACGAGCTGCCCGACAAGATCGCCGGCTTCCGCGCCGGCGCCGACGACTACCTGACCAAGCCCTTCGCCCTGCCGGAACTCGAGGTGCGCCTGGAAGCGCTGGCCGCGCGCGCCGCCGGCCGCGGCCGCAGCAAGCTGCTGCAGGTCGCCGACCTCAAGCTCGACCTGACCACGCTGGAAGTCAGCCGCGGCGGCCGCTCGCTGCATCTGTACCCGGCCTGCCGCAAATTGCTGGAAGTGCTGATGCAATCCAGCCCCGGCGCGGTCACCCGCGAGCGCCTGGAACACGCGCTGTGGGGCGACAGCCCGCCCGACGGCGACATGCTGCGCTCGCATATCTACGAATTGCGCCGCGCGGTCGACGGGCCGTACCCGCTCAAGCTGATCCAGACCTTGCCGCGCGTGGGCTACCGTCTGGCGGCGCCGGCCGACGCCGAGGCCGCCGAGGCCGATGCCCACTCCGCCTGAGTCCGCGCCCGGCGAAGCCGCCGCCGCGCCGCGTCCGCGCGCGCGCTCGAGCCTGCGCCACCGCATCCTGCTGGGCCTGTTCGGCTACACCGCGCTGCTGTCCATCGCGGTGGTGGTGCAAGGGTTCTTCGTCAACGAACACGCCGAACACTTGGTGTGGACTTCGTTGATGAACACCGAGCTCGACTATTTCATCGAGCGCAGCCGCGGCGACCCGGATTACCGCTGGAGCGACACCCAGGCGCTGTCGCTGTACGACAGCGCCACCCGTCCGCCGCCGCGCGAGCTGGCGAAGTTGCCGCCGGGCGTGCACGACGAGGTCATCGTCGCCGGCAGCGAGTACGTGACCCTGGTGCGCGACATCGACGGCCGCCGGCTGACCCTGGCGCTGGACATCGACGACATGGAGCACCGCGAGTTCGACCTCGCGCTGACCATCGCCGGTTCGGCCATCACCACCTTGCTGCTGCTGTGCGTGGTGATCGGCTGGGGCGTGCACCGGCTGGTGCGGCCGCTGACCAACATGGCCCAGCGCATCGGCGACCTGCGCCCGGACCGCTCCGGCCAGCGCGTGGAGGTGCCCGAATCGGCCAGTTCGGAACTGGTGGTGATCGCCGAGGCGGTCAACGACTACCTGCAGCGCAACGACCGCTTCGTCGAACGCGAGCGCGCCTTCGTCGACAGCGCCAGCCACGAACTGCGCACGCCGATCTCGGTGATCGCCGGCGCGGCCGAGATCGCCCTGGACCAAAACGAACTGCCGGCCGGAACACGGCATCAGCTCAACCGCATCCGCCGCACCTCGCGCGATGTCGAGCAGCTGATCTCGCTGCTGCTGGTGCTGGCCAAGGATCCCAAGCGCCTGAGCGCCAACAGCGACCGCGTCGCGCTCGATCATTTGCTGCCGGAAATCGTCGAAGACCATCAGCATCTGACCCGCGACAAGGATCTGACCTTGATGGTCGCGCCGCTGCCGCCTTGCGAGATCCTCGCGCCGCTGCCGATCGTGCAGGCCGCCATCGGCAACCTGCTGCGCAACGCCATCGAGAACAGCGACCGCGGCGAAATCGCGATCCGCCTGCTGCCCGACGCCACCGTGGTGATCGAAGACCCGGGCCACGGCATGACTCCGGAAGAGATCAGCGCGATCTACGCCCGCGTCGCCCGCGGCGGACGCGAGGGCGGCGGCATCGGCCTGGATTTGATCTCACGCCTGTGCGAGCACCTGGGCTGGTCGCTGCGCTTCGACAAGGCCGAACGCGGGACGCGCACGACCTTGTCGCTGGCGGCGTCGCTGGCCGCGGAAGTTTGAAGCGGCGCGCCGGCGCCGCGGGAAGCGTCGCGTCCGAAGGCGTTGCCGCGAGGCAGCGCCTTCGTTACGGGGTTGGCGCCTTGCGTCGACGGGATTTCATCGCAACCCGCCCGAGCTTCGCGCTCGCGCGAGGCTTCGCCCGCGACGCCTTCGACGCGAACCGAGTCATCCTTGCAACCGCTCCGGCACCGCCAAGGCCTCGCCCGCCTGCACCCGCCGGTACGCCTGCTCCACCGCCTGCGCCCCGTACTTCAGCTCCAGGCGCTTGACGATGAAATGCCCGCGCGCCATGTCCTGATAGTGATTGGTGAACAACACATTCATCGTCGCCGCGGTCGCCGCGCCGATCACCGGCACGATCTGCGCCGCGGTCTTCTCGGTGATGATCACGCCGAAGCGCGTGGCGACCGTATCGATCAGCTTGGCCATCCACGTCGCCGTCTGCTTCTTGGCATAGGCCTGGGTGAGCTCGTGCGCGCCGCGGTGGCCGGCCAGATGCACCAACTCGCGGGTCGCGTTCTTGGTCAGCTCCGACAGCATCCCGCGCGAAGCGTAATACCCCGACTCGGCCGCATCGTCGCGCTTGCTGTTGCCGCCGAACGCGAACACCTCCACGCACGCCGCCTGCACCCACGGTTCGGACAGCGAAAAACCCTCGCTGCGCGCGATGTCGGCGACCGACCGCATCATAATCACCGTGGTCACCGGCAGCTCGACCGCCAACCCGGCCATGCCGAACAAACCGCCGGCCGCGCCCGACACCGCCGCGGCCAGCTTATGGGTCTTGGTCGAAGCGCGCTTGCTCGGCGCCTCCTTGACCGTGCGCAACGCAGCCCCCGCGGCCTTGTGCATCGCCGCGTGGGCGATCTTGTGGATGCGCTCGTGCGCGAACTTCGGCAGCTTGGACAGGCCGAACTCGATCGGCGCGCCGGCCAGCGCGGCCATGCGCGCGGTGATCGACGGCGTCTCCAACAGCGCCACCGCGCGCTTGAGATCGGCCGCATCGACCGGATGGTTCAGCAACTGCGCATCGTCCTGGATCATCGCCTCTCGCCTCGCATCGCCGGAATCCCTGGCCGGCGGCCGGTCGCGAGAGCGGCTCGCGACTTGGCGTAGGTTGGGGTGGCGGGGGGCGGCGACAAGGCCGAGCCCCGCCGCCGTTCAGCGCTGCGGCGGCCGCCTCTTGTAGGAGCGGCGCGAGCCGCGACCGCGCCGCGACGATCGCGACGCAACGGCGCGATCGTCGTCGGCGTCCCGCTACGGCTCGAAAGCGACGACGGGGCGAAACCATCGGGCACGGGGGGAGATGCGCTGTAGTTTTATCGGCGCGGTCGCGGCTTGCGCCGCTCCTACAGGTGGATTCGGCGAGCTGCGCGGGCTCAGGCAACCGCGCGCAGAGAGCGCTCCGCCACCAGCCGATCCACCAGCGCATCCACCTCCCGCTCCGCACGCTCCAACGAAGCGCGCAGCCGCTCGCCGCCGAATTCGTCGTACTCCGCCGCCACCCCGTGCGATTCGACGATGCCGATGTAGCGCATCGGGGTCAGCACGCCGGGTTCGACGTGGTTGATCGCTTCCAGCCGCTCGCCCTTGCCGTAACCGTAGTCGCCGCGCGAGCTCAGCAGGATCAGTTGTTTGCCGTGGTCGGCCAGCATCGGCCAGTACGGTTCGCCTTCGCGCGAGCGGTCGAAGCCGAAGGTGCGGCCGACCCGCACGACGTTGTCGATCCAGGCCTTGAGCTGGGCCGGCATGCCGAAGTTGTACATCGGCACGCCGACGACGATGACGTCGGCGGCGAGCAGTTCGTCGACCAGCGCGTCGCTCTCGGCCAGGGCGTCGCGCATCCAGGCTTCGCGCCGCTCGGGCGGGGTGAAGGCGGCATGGATCCAGCCGCCGGTGACCGGCGCGGGCGGGTGCAGGCCGACGTCGCGCACGGTCGTTTCGTCGTCGGGGCGCAGTTCGCGCCAGCGGCGCACGAAGCGCCCGCTCAGGCGGCGGCTGTGCGAGCCGTAGGCTTGGGTGTCGGACCCGCCGGAGCGGGCGCTGGAATCGATGTGGAGCAGTCGGGTCATGACGGGGCTCGGGTCGTTATGGATGAGTCCGGCTTGGCCTGTTCGGCGCCTTGCCGGGATGGGAGCCATGTTGAAACTCGCCACGACGGGCGACAAACTCCGATTTCTCAACCGACGAGTGAGCTGACCTCATCCATGCCCGGCCGCCGCCTGCCCCCGCTGAGCGCCCTGCGCGCGTTCGAGGCCGCCGCCCGACTGCGCAGCTTCAAGCGCGCCGCCGAGGAGTTGTCGGTCACCCCGACCGCGGTCAGCCACCAGATCCGCGCGCTGGAGGAACACGTCGGCGTGCGCCTGTTCGAGCGCCAGACCCGCCGGGTCGCGCTCACCGCCGAGGCCGAGCGCCTGTTCCCGGTGCTGCGCGACGGCTTCGACGCCTTCGCCGCCGCGATCGAAGCGCTGCGCGCGACGCCGCAGCGCCGCGCGCTGACCTTGTCGGCGCCGCTGTCGTTCACCGCGAAATGGCTGGTGCCGCGCATGGCCTCGTTCCGTCAGGCCTGCCCCGGCCTGGACCTGCGCCTGCACGCCTCCGACGACCCGGTCGATCTGCGCGCCGGCGTCGCCGACGCGGCGATCCGCTACGGCCGCGGCCCGTATCCCGACCTCGCCGCCGAGCCGCTGATCGAAAACCGCTTCGCGCCGGTGTGCAGCCCGCGGCTCGCGTTGCGCCAGCCGCGCGAGTTGCCCGCGCACATGCTGCTGCATTCGGAATGGCGCCATCCCACCGCCGATACGCCGACGTGGCGGCTCTGGCGCGAGCGCGCCGGACTGGCCGAACTCGCCGGCCTGGACGTGGACGCCGGCCTGCGCTTCACCGACGAAAGCCACGCCATTCAAGCCGCGATCGCGGGGCATGGCGTGGCGCTGTTGAGTTTGGCCCTGGTCGCCGACGACTTGGCCAGCGGCGCGCTGGTGCAGCCGTTCGGCCCGATCCTCGACGGCTACCCGCATTGGTTCGTGCGGGCGCCCGGGCCGGAGAACGCGGAGTTGTCGGCCTTGCGCGCCTGGCTGCGCGTGCAAGCGGTCGGTCTGGAAGTTAGCGAATAGAAGATAGGAGGCAGCGAAAAGCAGAGCGTCGATGCCGCGCTTCGCTATCTCCTACCTCCCAACCGCTATCTCCTAGCCCTTCGCCGCCTGATAGCGATGCTCCTGGGTCGCGCCGCCGTAGCCATAGGCCGCCGCGCGGGCATCGACGACATGGATGTAGGAAACCTCGTGCACCTCGCCGATCAGCGCCGCGAGTTGTGCGTATGCCTGCTCGATGAAGCGCGCCTTCTCGTCCTTGGTGTTGGTTTCGTCGGTGATGCTGATGTCGAGGAAAAAGGTGTTCTTGCCGAGCTCTTCGAGGCTCTGGCCGCCGATGAACCATTGCGCGCGCTCGATGAAGCGCACTTCGATCGCGATCAGCTCGCGGCGCTTGCCGAGGATGTCGACGGTGAGGTCGGCGACCGCGGCGGTCGCGCGGCGCGCGAGTTCGTTGTCGGCGGGGCCGGAAATATGCAGGTTCAGGTGCGGCATGACGGCGGTCTCGTGGCGGGCCGGCATGACTCGGCCCCGGGGATGCAGGTACACGATAGGCTTGCGGCCGCCATCGGAATAGCGGGAAGATCAGCGCTCATCCATCGGCTATCCCGATAACGGCACTTCCATGCGCAGTCTCGACCTGGACCAGCTCCGCGCCTTCGTCGCCGTCGCCGAGGCCGGCAGCATTTCCGCCGGCGCCGGCCGGGTGTTCCGCTCGCAATCGGCGGTCAGCGAGCAGTTGCAGAAGCTCGAAGCCGCGGCCGGCGCGGCCTTGCTGTCGCGTTCGCGCCAGGGCGTGGGGCTGACCCCGGCCGGGCAGCGACTGATCGGCCATGCGCGGCAGTTGCTGGCCCTGGGCGAGCTGGCGCTGCACGAGGTGCGCAACGAAGTGCTGCGCACCGATGCGCGGCTGGCGATCAGCGATTACTTCCGCAACGACGAAATCGCCGGATTGCTCGCGCACCTGGGCCGGCGCTGCCCGCAACTGCGCTTGCAGGTGAGCATCGGCCAGAGCGCGGCGCTGGCGCGCGGCCATGCCGAGGGCGAATACGACCTGGCCGTGATCCTGCACGCCGGCGGCGCGCGCACCCGCCCGCCGGGACTGGCGTTGCGGCGCGAACCGCTGCATTGGGTCGCCGCGCCCGGACTGGATCTGCGCGAGGAAGCGGAACTGCCGCTGGTGCTGCTGCCGCCGGATTGCGGCCTGCACGGCTTGGCGGTGCAACGTCTGCAACGGCACCGCAGCGCCCATCGCATCGCCCACTTGGCCAGCGGCGTGGCCGGGCTGCAGGCGGCGCTGCGCGCGGGCCTGGGCGTGGGCTGCCTCAACGCCTCGGCGATCGGGCCAGGGCTGGCGATCGCGCGATCGCCGCGTCTGCCGCCCTTGCCCGATTGCGGCTTCGGCCTGCTGACGCCGCCGGCCGAAGCGCCCGCGGCCTTGCATGAGGCCGCGTCGATCGTGCGCACGTTCTTCGCCTGACACGTTCTTCGCCAGCGGCCGCGCGGCGGAGAACGAAATATCTCGAAAACCGGCATCCGCCACGCGCCGATGCGGCGCGCGCGTCCGCCCACCGCGCCGGCGCCCGCCGCACCCTAGGCGTGCGGCGGACCGGCGGCTGCGCGCGGACGGATTCGGACGAATCCGCCGCGGGTCAGAGCAACATCAGTTCGGAACGTTCCTTGGTGCTGTTGTCGACGAAGAACATCTTCTTGCCCTTGTCGGCGCGATCCTCGACCACCTGATACAAGCGCAGCGCCTGACGGATCGCCGCGGTCTTGCTGACGCCCTTGCGGGTGCACAGCTCTTCGAGGAACTGCATTTCGCTGCCGGCCAGATTGAGGGTCATGCGGCGCCGGGTCTCTTTCATGGAATCACCTTAGTAGTCGCTCAATGGGGATCGCTTGCGTGCGTCCTCGCGCGTCCGGGTGGCGGCGGGCGGAGGAGCGGACTCGTTGAAACCGCGGCGGCGGCCGCGAACCGGTCGGGAGTCGTCGCGCACGAGGCGCCACGGCGGGAGCGGCGATGAGCCGGGATCGCGAACTGCGCTCCCAGCACATCCGAAGTGTTTCGGCGCCACGCTCCCGATGCCTTCAATGCACCTGGCCGTACACATCGCGTGGATTGCTTGATCACTTCGTCTGCTCCCTGCGGCGGGGACGAGCGCCTGGTAGCGACCGCTCGGCACCTCCGACTTCCGACACCTGTCCCAATCGGAGAAACCCCAAAGGCGAGGACATCCGCGGATTTAGCTTGCACGGATTTTTCCGGGGTAGAAAAGCCCGGTCCGAGCCGACGGAGCGAGCAAAATCCCGGCTTTTATCCTCATACGCAGCAGCAATTTCTGGATTTCGGCCACTTAATCGCCACGGATGTCGTTAAAAACCCCTCCATCGCATCCAGGTCGCCGCATCAAATTTCAGACTCGTCTGAGCCGTTTTTCGCCATCGGCAAGCCCAATCGCATGCCGAACAGGCACATGAAATCCTTACGCACGGACGGTTCGGCGCGTACGGCCGCGCCTGGGAGCGCTGCCGCTGAAGGAAACGGCCCAGCGCCCGGATCGATGCGAGTGCCGCGCGGTCGTCGGCGGGCTGGGATCGGGCGCGGTTCGGATGGCCGCTCGCGGACGCGCGGTCGCCGTCCCCGGGGCCGCTACGGCCGCGCGAAGGACACGCCGCGGGCACGGCGACGCCGGACTCAGGCTGGGATGGCCGCGTGCGGCGGCGGGCGCGAGTCGCCGCGCTCGGACTTACAGCGCGCTGCGCGGCGGCAACGCCCAATCGATCGGTGCCTGCCCCTGCCGCGCGAGGTATTCGTTGGCGGCGGAGAAATGCCCGCAGCCGATGAAGCCGCGATGCGCCGACAACGGCGAGGGATGCGGCGCCTTGAGCACGCGATGGCGGCGCGGGTCGATGACCTTGCCCTTGGCCTGCGCGTAGCTGCCCCACAACAGGAACACCAAGCCTTCGCGCTCGCGGTTGAGCACGTCGACGGCGTGGTCGGTGAAGCCTTCCCAGCCCTTGCCCTGATGCGCGCCGGCGCGGCCTTCCTCGACGGTCAGCACCGCGTTGAGCAACAGCACGCCCTGATCCGCCCACGGCAACAGGCAGCCGTGATCGGGCCGGGCGATGCCGAGGTCGCGGTGGATTTCCTTGAAGATGTTGTCCAGCGACGGCGGCACCGCCACACCGGGCTGCACCGAGAAGCACAGACCGTGGGCCTGGCCTTGGCCGTGGTACGGATCCTGGCCGAGGATCACCACTTTGGTCTTGTCGAACGGCGTCGCGTCGAACGCGGAAAAGATCTGCGGGCCGGGCGGAAAAATCCGCGCGCCGGCGGCCTTGCGCTCGCGCAGGAAGCGCGACAGCGCCTGCATGTCCTCGCGCGCGAACCAATCGCCGATGCGCGATTTCCAGGACGGATCGAGCTTGATGTCGCGGTCGCCGTCGCTCATGCGCTCACCGTCGCGGTTTCGCCGATGCGCGACAGGCGCAGCTGGAACAAGGTCTTGGTCACCAGCAAGCGCTCTTCGATCGGCTTGAGCACCAGATCGTTGGCACCGGCGCGCAGCAGTTCGCTTTGGTTGTCGCGGTTGGCGTCGCCGGTCATCACGAGCACCGGCAGACGCCGCTTGCCGTAAGCGAAGTCGTTGCGCAGCCGCGCGAGCAAATCTTTGCCGCCGAGCTCGCCCTTCAGATACACGTCGGTCAGCACCAGATCGGCGCCGGCGTCGCCGCCGTCGCGGCCGCTGGCGCGGTGCGCTTCCAAGTGTTCGAGCGCTTCTTCCACGCCGATGAAATGCAGCACCTGCAGCGCGTGGCGTTCGAGCATGCGCTTGGTCGCCACCGCCACCACGCGGCTGTCCTCGACGTAGAGCACGCGCGCACCGGGGATCGGCTGCGGCTGCACGTAGCCGCGGATGAATTCGGCCAAGGCGGTCTGGCCGAGCGATTTGTCGAAATAGTCGGTGACGTCTTCGGTGAAGCGGCGCGCTTCCAGATGCGCCTGGGCGTCGCCGGAGACCACGATCACCGGCACGTAGGCTTGGCCGGCGGCTTCGCGCACCGCGCGCGCCAGGGCGATGCCGTCGCCGTCGGGCAACACCAGCGACGTGGTGACCAGATCGACTTCGCCGTGATCGAGCGCGAGCTTGGCCTCGATGATGTTGCCGCACTGGACGACGCGCGCGTTCGGCAGCTCGCGCGCGAGCACGTCGGCGATGAGCTTGCGGACCAGCTTGGAGCCGTCCACCACCATCACCCGCGGCGCGGCGTTGTCGAAATGTCGCAGGTTCTGGCTTTGCATACGGGGCCTTGGCGTCGGCGAACGCGCCGGCGGCGGCCGGGGCGGCTGCGGCGGTGGGCGACGCGGGTCGTGCGGGGGAGCTCCGATTCTAGGCGCAAGCGGGGTCGGATTCCGAGTCTTGCGCGGCACGAATGCGGATTGGCGGCGATTCCGATGCCGCGGCGCCTGCCTGTGTAGGAGCGGCGTAAGCCGCGACCGGCGAAACCGCGCTTGCGGCGCGACCGGCGCCCCGCGGGTCGCGGCTTACGCCGCTCCTACGGGGAGATTCCGGGCTCGGTTCAGGCTTGCCCGCCGCGGGTCTGGCGCAGGTAGTGCCCGGTCACCACCCCGGCGCCGAGCCAACCCAACGCGGCGGCGCCGGCCAGGATGCCCAGCGCCTGCAGCGGGTCGAAGCCCTGCAGGGCGAAGCGGCTGCCGTAGCTTTGCGCCAGCGCGCCCAGCGGTTCGCGCAGGCTGTGGTCGGCCGCGGTCAGCAGCGCCAGCGCGACCGCGCCGGCGGCCAGCCCGTAGCAGGCGCCCAGGTACAGGAACGGCCGGCGGATGAAGCCGTCGGTGGCGCCGAGCTGCTGCAGCACGGCGATTTCCTCGCGCCGCGACTGGATGTCCAGGCGCACGGTGTTGCCGACCACGAGCAGCGCGCCGAGGCCGAGCATCGCCGCCAGCACCCAGGCCAGCCGAGTGCCGAAGCGCAGCCAGCCGTCCAGGCGCTGGCGCCAGCCGGCGTCGTGCTGGACCACGTCGGCCTCGCCGAGTTGCTCCAGCGATTGCGCCAAGGCCAGTTCGTCGCCCTTGGGCGTCACCACCAGCAGGCTCGGCAGCGGATTGGTTTCCACCGCGGTCAGCGCTTCGGCCAGGCCGCTCTTTTCGCGCAGTTCGGCCAAGCCTTGCTCGGGCGTGCGCAGGTCCACGCCGCCGACCTCGGGCCGCGCGCGCAGTTCGTCGGCCAGCGCGCGGGCGCGTTCGAGCTTGATGTCGGGCTTGAGGAACACGCTGATCTGGCGCGAGCGCTGCACGTCGCCGGCGAAGCGCTCGATGTTGCTCAGCGCCGCCCACAGGCCCAGCGGCAGCGCCAACGCCACCGCCATCACGCCGATGGTCAGCAGCGCCGCCCACGGCTTGCGCAGCAGGCGGCCGACGCTGGCGACCAGACTGTAGAGATGATGGTCCAGCCACATGCCCAGGCGCGATTGCGAGGACGCGCCGACGGCGGGCTCCGCGCGTTCGGCGCGCAATTCGGTCGGGCGGCTCGCGCCGGCGCGGCTGTCGTCGTCGCGAATGTCCTGCGCGCTCATTCGGCCAGATCCTCCGGAGCGATGTCGTCGACCAGACGGCCGTGGTTGAGCACCAGCACGCGCTTCTTCATGCGTTTGACCAGGGCCAGATCGTGGCTGGCGACCAGCACGCTGGTGCCGCGCTCGGGCAAGGATTGGAACAGGGCCATGATTTCGGCCGACAAGGTCGGATCGAGATTGCCGGTGGGCTCGTCGGCGACCAGCAAACGCGGCTCGCCGATGATCGCGCGGGCGATGCCGACGCGCTGCTGTTCGCCGGCCGACAGTTCGCCCGGCAACGCGCTGGCGCGTGCGCCCAGGCCGACTTTCTCCAGCGCGGCGCGCACGCGCCGGCCGATGTCGTTGCGGCGCAGGCCGCGCAGCAGCAGCGGCAAGGCGACGTTGTCGGCGACGCTGCGGTCGGCGAGCAGGCGGTGGTCCTGGAACACAACGCCTACCTCGCGCCGGTGCAGGGCGATGCGGCGGCCGCTGACCTTGTGCAGGTTCTTTTCGCCGAACACCACCGCGCCGCGGCTGGGCCGCTCGCTGAGATGGATGAGTTTGAGCAGGGTGCTCTTGCCGGCGCCGGAATGGCCGGTGACGAAGAGCATCTCGCCTTGAGCCACCTCGAAGCTGACTTCGCTGAGTGCCTCGTGGCCGCTGCTGTAGCGTTTGCTGACGTTGTCGAAGCGCAGGACGGTCATGGCGGAAGTATCGCAGAGCGAATCGCCGGAAATCATCACGTTTCGGCTCGCGGGTTTGGCCTATGTTCGCGCTGCGGCCCGCGCCGCCCTCCACAGACCGGTCCGTCCGCCGCGCGCGGACACTCCAAGGCCGGCGTCATGCGCGGCCGCCGGCGCCCCGCGCCGCGTGGGTTTTCGTCCGACATCCGCAGCGAAACCTCCCGGCCCGCACGGGCGGGATGTCCTTTCACGCATCCATGGAGTCGGACCTCATGCACACGTTCAAGCTTTCGCTCGCCTGCGCGCTGCTCGCCGCCGCCGCGTCGGCCGCTCCGGCCGCGCGCGCCGAATCGCACGATCCGCCGATCAACATCGCCACCCTGGCCTGCCCGGCTGGGTCCACCGGCTACGGCAACGCGCGTTTCCAGGTGTTTCCCTCGTTCGGCAGCGCGCCGCCGAACTGGCGCCTGACGATCTGGTGCAGCGCCGGCGGCACCGGCCGCCGCGGCCATTTCGAGCCCGGCACCACCGGTGTGTTCACCACCTGGCCGTACGCCGGCGGCGCGTTCGGCATCGGCTGGCCGGCGTCGGCGAGTTACGGCAACCAATATCAGTCGCTGGACATCGACAGCGACGGCGATCTGGACGTGTTCCAGCTGGTGGAGACTTCGGCCAATACGTGGTCGGTGTTTTTGAGCCGGACGCAGTGAGCGACTGAGCGCTCGCGGCACGCCTTCGGGCCCGGTGCGCCCCGGCGCGAATCCACTCGCGCCGCGGCGCCCGGAGCGAGTCGGAACGCGGGTATTCCGCCGCGCCGGGAGACGAAGCGTCGGACCTCAAGGCGTTCTCACGGCCCGCCTAAACGCGAAGCCCCTCGCACGAAAGCCCGCGAACCGGCGGCGCCTTCGTGCGAGGGGCTTCGATGCGTTTCGTCCCGGTCGCCCGGAACCCGCGGCGAAGCGGCCTGCGCCGCTTCGCCCGGCCGATCTCAGTGCTGAGTGCGCGGCGGGCGCGCCACCAGCGACTTCAGCTTGCGGCCGATGCGGCTCAGCAGCGAAGGCTGGCCCTGCGGCTGCGCCGGCTGCGCGGCGGCGACGGCCGGCTTGGCCGGCACCGCCTTGGGCGCCGCCGGGGTCGCCGGCTGCGCGGCCTGGGCCGGATTGGCCGCGCCCTCGGCGCCGTCGATGCGGCGACCGCCGCGACGGCGACGGCGCTTGCGCGGCGCGCGCTCGCCCTCGGCCGCCGGGCTCGCGCCCGGGTGCGCGGCGTCGTGCGGTGCGGCGCCAGCCTGCGCAGCCGCGGCGCCCTCGGCGCGCGGCTTGCGCGGCGGACGCGGCGCGCCGGCTTCGGCGCTCGCGCCGGCGGCGGAACCGTCCTCGCTGCGCGGCTTGCGCGGCGCGCCGTCGCGACGGCCGTCGCCGCGGCCACCTTCGCGACCGCCGCTGCGGCCGCCGGGGCCGCCACGGCCGCGACCGCTGCCGCCACCGCCGCGACGCTGCTCGTCGGCCGCGCGCTGCTCGCGCGCTTCCTTGAAGATCGCGCCGATGCTCTCGCTTTCTTCCTCGCCTTCCTCGACCGGCGGCAACTCGCGCTGCGGACGCGGCAGCGCCACCAGCAGTTCGGCGTCGACCGGCGCGGTCGGCAGCTTCTGCTCGATGTAGGCCTCGATGTCCGGCAGGCTCATCGCGTAGCGCTCGCAGGCGAAGCTGATCGCGTCGCCCTCGGCGCCCAGGCGCGCGGTGCGGCCGATGCGGTGGACGTAGTCCTCCGCGTCGAACGGCAGGTCGTAGTTGTAGACGTGGCTGACGCCGTCGATGTGCAGGCCGCGCGCGGCCACGTCGGTGGCGACCAGGATTTCCAACTGGCCCTTCTGGAACTTGTTGAGCAGCGACTCGCGCTTCTTCTGCGGCACGTCGCCGGACAGCACGCCGACCCGGTAGCCGCCGCGCTCCAGCGCCCGCGCCACGCGTTCGACGAAGGCCTTGGTGTTGACGAACACCATCGTGCGCGCGCCCTCGCTGCGCGACAGCAGGCCCAGCAGCAGCGGGATCTTCTCGTCGTCGGCCGGGAAGTAGACCTTCTGCCGGACCTTGGCCGCGGTGATGAACTCGGTCTCAACCACGACCTTCTCGGGCTCGTTCATGTGCTCGTAGGCGAGCTCCAGCACGCGGTGGCTGAGCGTGGCCGAGAACAGCAAGGTCTGGCGCTCGGTGCGGATCGGCATGCGCCGCAGCAGGAAGCGGATGTCCTTGATGAAGCCCAGGTCGAACATGCGGTCGGCTTCGTCGAGCACGCACACTTCGCAGGCGTGCAGCGAGACCACCTTGTGCTGCTTGACGTAGTCGATCAGCCGGCCCGGGGTGGCGATGATGACGTCGGCGCCCTTCTGCAGCAGCTCGCGCTGCTTGTCGTAATCCACGCCGCCGTAGACCAGGGCGAACTTCAGGCCCAGCTCGGAGCCGAACTTGACCGCGTCCTTATGGATCTGGATCGCCAGCTCGCGGGTCGGCGCCAGGATCAGGGCGCGCGGGTCTTCGGGCTTGCGCTCGGCCAGGGCCGGGCGGGTCAGCAATCGGTTGATGACCGCGACCAGGAAGGCCAGGGTTTTGCCGGTGCCGGTCTGGGCCTGGCCGGCGACGTCGCGGCCGGTCAGGGCGATCGGCAGGGTCAGCGCCTGAATCGGGGTGCAGCGGGAGAACCCGGCCGCTTCCAGACCCGCGAGCAAGCTCGGATGCAGGTCGAAGGAGGAGAACGTGATATCGGTTAAAGGCTTGTCGCTCATGCGTTTCCGGAATCCGCGCCGGTTCGGCGCCGTAGGGTGTCGCTTGCGTGGGTGGCGTCGGCGAAGCAGACTGCCGGGGCCGAGCCGGCCCCCGTTTTATGTGCGGGACAACCGGTTCGAAGGGGCCGTGGCGCGACGCGATACGCTGTGTCCCAGCCCTGTCAAAGGCCTTGAAGGCGCCACGAAACGCCCCAGTTTAGCGTAAGCCCCCGCCCGGCATGGCCCGCCCGGGCATTCCGTTCTAAATTAGCCTCAACCGTACGGTTGAGGCGCCCCGCAGGAGACCCCCGTGAGCGAAAAAGTTCTGCATGCTGGCGCTACCGATTTCGACGCCACCGTGCTGCAGTCGTCCGAACCCGTCCTGGTCGATTTCTGGGCGCCGTGGTGCGGCCCCTGCAAGGCCATCGGCCCGATCGTCGAGCAGCTGGCCGAGCAGTACGAAGGCCGCGCCAAGGTGGTCAAGGTCGACGTGCAGGAACATCCCGCGATCGGCGTGCGTTTCAACATCCGCAGCATTCCGATGCTGATGATGTTCAAAGACGGCCAGATCCACTCCACCCAGCTGGGCGCGCCGCCGAACATCAAGACCATCCTGACCCAGATGATCGACAAGGCCATCTGAGCCCGACGATCGCGGCGGCCCGATCCGGCGCCGCGATCGGATCCGCGACACCGCGTTCGCGCCCGCCACGGGCGCGGACGTTCCTGGCCCGAAACCGGTCGAACGCCGGCCCGGCCAGGTGAACGGCAAGCCGGGGGAATCTTGCCGCAGCCCCGCAGCAGTGCTAGTTTCGCAGTACCCGGCGTCGGACTCCGCGTCCCCGCGCCGCACCCCGTCTAGCTACTCACTCTTCCATCAACCCACGTCCCTGACGTCCCGCTCGCCCGATGCGAGCGCTCGCCGCTTAGCGAGGAACCTCCGCTTGTCCGATAAGACCCCCGACGCTGGCGACACCGCCGAGAAGCGCGTGCGCAAGCCGCGCGCCAGCAAAGCCGCCGAGGCCGCTCCGGCCGTGGTCGCCGATGCCAGCCCCCTGATTCCCGCGCCGATGCCCGCGAGCGACCCCGCTCCGGCAGCCGCGCCCGCGCCGCGCCCGGCCAAGGCCGCCGCGTCCGCCCCGGCCGCCGCCGGCGAGTCCGCTCCGGCCGCCTCCGGCGCCGCCGAGACCGCCGCGCCGCAGAACAACGGCAACCACAACGGCCACGCCAACGAAGGCGGCGGCTCGTCCAACAACCCGCAGCAGCAAGGCCAGCAGAACCAGGGCGGCCAGCAGCGCGACGGCGGTTACGACAACCGCGGCGGCAACAACAACCGCCGCGACCGCTTCCGCAACCGCCGCGAGCGCGACCGCAACAACCGCCAGCAACAGCGCGGCGGCAACGGCGGCGAAGACTTCGGCGACAACGGCAACGGCGAGAACTTCGTCCCGCGCCCGCACCCGCAGGTGCCCGAGGGCTTCCCGCAGTACTCGCTGGGCGACCTCAAGCGCATGCCCGCGCCGAAGCTGCTGGAAATCGCCGAACAGCTGCAGATCACCGACGGCGTGGCCCGCGCGCGCAAGCAGGACGTGATCTTCGCGCTGCTCAAGGTGCTGACCCGCCACGGCGAAGGCGTCGCCGCCGACGGCGTGCTGGAAATCCTGCCCGACGGGTTCGGCTTCCTGCGCGCGGCCGAGGCCAGCTACCTCGCCGGCCCGGACGACACCTACATCTCGCCGAGCCAGATCCGCCGCTTCAACCTGCGCACCGGCGACCACCTCTCCGGCCGCATCCGCTTCCCCAAGGACGGCGAGCGCTACTTCGCCCTGTCGGTCGTCGACAGCATCAACGGCGAGCCGCTGGAAGCGTCGAAGAACAAGGTCCTGTTCGAGAACCTGACCCCGCTGTTCCCGCGCAAGCGCTTCCGCCTGGAACGCGGCGACGGGTCCACCGAGGACATCACCGGCCGCATCCTCGATCTGATGGCCCCACAGGGCAAGGGTCAGCGCGCGCTGATCGTCTCGCCGCCGAAGGCCGGTAAGACGATGATGATGCAGCAGGTCGCCACCGCCATCACCACCAACCACCCGGACGTGCACCTGATCGTGCTGCTGGTGGACGAGCGTCCGGAAGAAGTGACCGAAATGCAGCGCACCGTGCGCGGCGAAGTGGTCTCCTCCACGTTCGACGAACCCGCCGCGCGCCACGTGCAGGTCGCCGAAATGGTGATCGAGCGCGCCAAGCGCCTGGTCGAACACAAGAAGGACGTGGTGATCCTGCTCGACTCGATCACCCGCCTGGCCCGCGCCTACAACAACGTGGTGCCGTCCTCGGGCAAGGTGCTCACCGGCGGCGTCGACGCCAACGCTCTGCACCGTCCCAAGCGCTTCTTCGGCGCCGCGCGCAACGTCGAAGAAGGCGGCTCGCTGACGATCATCGCCACCGCGCTGATCGACACCGGCAGCAAGATGGACGAGGTGATCTACGAAGAGTTCAAGGGCACCGGCAACTCCGAAGTGCACCTGGACCGCCGCATCGCCGAGAAGCGCGTCTACCCGGCCATCAACATCAACCGCTCCGGCACCCGCCGCGAGGACCTGCTGATCGAGCCGGAACTGCTGCAGAAGATCTGGATCCTGCGCAAGCTGCTGCACGGCATGGACGAGATCGGCGCGATGGAGTTCCTGCTGGACAAGATGAAGACGACCAAGTCGAACGACGAGTTCTTCAGTTCGATGAAGCGCTGAGTCGGATCGGTTCGGTCGGACGAAGAAGCCCCCGCGATGCGGGGGCTTTTTCGTTTTCGGGATCGCTCTCGCCGGAACGCGGCGCGGCTTCGTTTGCGGCTGTAGGAGCGACGCGAGTCGCGACCGCGGGGTTTCAATCTTGCGTCGCAAGCGAGGTGTCGCGGTCGCGGCTCGCGCCGCTCCTACAGGGAGCGCCCGGATAGCGCTGCGAACCGGCGTCGGCGAAGGACGCTTACGGCTCGACCGTCACCACATGCTCGATGCCCTGCCGAAACATCTTCGCGTACGGACAAACGCGCTCGGTGTTGCGCACCAGTTCCGCCGCCAGCGCGCGATCCAGGCCGGGGAGGCGCACGCGGATCTCGGCCGAGAGCAGGAACAAGCCGTCGATCGGATCGCGCGCGAACGTCACCGCGGCGTCCACGCGAACCTCGCTCAACGCCATGCCCGCGCGCTGCGCCAACAACACCAACGCGCCATGGAAGCAGGCGGCGTAACCGGCGGCCAACAATTGCTCGGGATTGCTGCCGCCGCCGGGCCCGCCGAGTTCGGACGGCAAGCGCAGTTCCACCGCGAGCGCGCCGTCGTCGGAACGCACCACGCCGGACGCGCGGCCGTGCCCCGCTTCGCCGCCGCGCACACTGACGCGGCCGGTGTAGAGCGCGACGGCGTCCTCGCCGCGGTATTTGTCCAACAGATGGGTCGGTGGAGGCTGCAGCGGAGACATGACCGCGATCCGGCTGATGAAGAAGGCGCCGCCGCCTCCGCGCGCGGCGGAAGCGACGGCGCGCGGCTCAGACCCGCGTCGCGTAGCGCGCGTACTCGGACTGTTCCAGCCAGCGTTCGAAGTTCATCGCGCCCAGCCACGCCTCGCCGTCCGGCACCAAGGTGCCGCGCTGCAAACGCGCGCCGAAGTAACGCGCGTCGGCGTCGGCGACCGCTTCGCGTGGGTCCTGCACGATGCTCATGAAGCGCTGCGCCAGGCTCGCCATCGGCTCGCGCTCGGGGCCGGCGATCTCGACGATGCCGTTGGCGGGCGCGGCCTGGGCGTAGCGCGCGACCGCCTCGGCCACGTCTTCGGCGGCGATGGGTTGGATCAAGGCTTGCGGCAGGCGCACGGTCCCGCCGTCGGCGCCGGCTTGCACGATGCCGGGCAGGAACTCGAAGAACTGGGTCGAGTGGACGATGGTGTACGCCTGCCCGGAGTCGCGGATCAGTCGCTCCTGCGCGATCTTGGCGCGGAAATAGCCGCTCTCGCTTAGCTTCTGCGTGCCGACCACCGACAGCGCCAGATGATGCTTCACTCCGGCGCGCGCTTCGGCATCGAGGAGGGTGCGCCCGGCGGCGCGGAAGAAGTTCAGCACCGCCTCGTCCTCGAACGACGGCGAGTTGGACAAGTCGATCACGACGTCGGCGCCGGCCATCGCCGCATCGAGTCCGGCGCCGGTGAGGATGTCGACGCCGGTCGACGGCGCGGCGGGCACGGCCTCGTGCCCGTTCGCGCGCAGCTGCGCCACCACCTTGCTGCCGATCAGGCCGGTACCGCCGATGACGAGGAATTTCATATCGCACCTCCGCGCGTTCGTGGATGAAGAATCGCCGACGATGCTAGGAAGCGGCGGGCGGCGCCGCTAGCCACGCGCGCGGCCGCGCGGTGTTGCCTTGCGCGCACCAATCGGCGCGCGGCTCACGGCGCGGGCGGCGCGGCGCAGGCGCAGCCCGGGTCGAGCGCGCAGTCCAGATCGAGCGCGCGCACCCGCGCGGTGACGAAATCGATGAACGCGCGCACGCGCTTGGGCAGCTGATGGCGGCTGAGGTAGCACAAGTAATGGCCGCCGTCGTCGGGCGCGTAGCCGCCGAGGCAGCGCACCAGCGTGCCGGCGCGCAGCGCGTCGCAGGCCAGATACGCCGGCAGTTGCGCCAAACCTTGCCCGTCCAGCGCCGCCTGCAGCAGCAGTTCGTCGTCGTTGAACACCAGCTCGGCCGGCGGCGTCGGCGAATGCGCGCGGCCGTCGACCTTGAACTCCCATGCGCGCAGGCGGCCGTTGGGCAAACGGCGGTTCAAGCAAGCACGCGCGTCGAGTTCGGCGACCGTCGCCGGCAGGCCGTGGCGTCGCGCGTACTGCGACGATGCGCACACCAGCCATTGCATCGGAATCAGTTGCTTGGCGATCACCTGACTGTCGTCGAGGCGGCCGTCGCGGAAGGCCAGATCGAGCCGATCCACGGCCAGATCGGGCGCGCGTTCGTCCAAACTCAGTTCGATGGCGATGCCGGGATGGCGCAGGCGGAACTCGCGCAGCAGCGGCGCCAGCACCTTGCGGCCGAAACCGGGCGCCGCGCCGATGCGCAATTGCCCGCGCGGCGGGCCGTCGCGCAGATCGCGCATGTCCTCCAGCGCTTGCAGGATACGCTCGACCCCGGGCCGGCAGTTGTCGAAGAACAACTCGCCCTCCGGCGTCAGCGAAGTCGACCGCGTGGTGCGCGAGAACAAACGCGCGCCGACCTGCCCTTCGAGCTTCTGCACGCTGCGGCTCACCGCCGAGCGGCCGATGCCGAGGCGGTCGGCGGCGCGGGCGAAGCTGCCCTCGGTGGCGACGGCGATGAAGGCGACCACGCCCGCGTAGCTGGCCGAGAACCCCGACGACAGCGCGTCCGCCGACGGCAGCGGCTCGTGGCGCTCGGCTTGCGCGAGAGCGCTCATGGCGCCGCGCCCTCGCGCGCATACAGCGCGGCCACGCGCGCCAGCGTCTGCGCGCGCGCCCGCGCGACGTGCTCGCGGCAGGCCGGCGCGGGTTCGCCGATCAGCGCGGCGATGTCGTCGTACCCCGCCTCGAACACCGCGTACAGCAGAAACGCGGCGCGCGCGGCGGGCGGCAGCGCATCCAGCGCGACGAGGAATTCGCACCACACGCGCTCGGCGTTGGCGGGCGGAATCGGGCGGCTTGGGGCGGGGCGGGACGCGTTCATATCTCTAGGTCGAAGCAGGACCCGCGCTTGTGACATGCCCGCTTCGCCGGATTGGTGCGTCGCGCTCAACACCGCGCGTCCGCGCGGCGGCCTACCGGCGCGGCGCGCGGCTGCCTAGATTGGCCGCCGAACCGCCCCCCTCGTCCCCACCGGAGCCCGCGTCATGACTCAGCGTCTGGATTACCTGAAGCAAGCCCCCGAACTGTTCAAGAAGTTCGTCGATTTCAGCCTGTCGGCGAAGCAGACGACGATCGAGCCGTCGATCGTGGACCTGATCAACATCCGCGCCTCGCAGCTCAACGGCTGCGCGTTCTGCCTGGACATGCACGTCAAGGAAGCGACCATCCACGGCGAACGTCCGCTGCGCTTGCACCATCTGGCCTCGTGGCGCGAGTCGACCCTGTTCGCTCCGCGCGAGCGCGCCGCGCTGGCCTGGACCGAAGCGCTGACCCAACTGCCGCCGCAAGGCGTGCCGGACGAGATCTACGACCGCGTGCGCACGCAGTTGTCGGAACAGGAAATCGTCGATCTCACCTACGCGGTGATGACGATCAACGCCTGGAACCGCATCAACGTCGCCTTCCGCGCCGTGCCGGGCAGCCACGACAAGGCCTTCGGCCTGGACAAAGCGCAACTGGCTTGAACGCGCGCGCCGGACGCCGCGCGCGTCCGGCGTTTCCCCGCTACGCCCTCGCAGGAGCCGCTTCCATGTCCGTCCGCTCGTCCATCGCCGTACTCGCGCTCGCCGCGCTGAGCCCGCTCGCCGCCCTCGCCCACGGCGCCGCGCCCGCGCGCGGCCACGACGCCCCTGCCCCGGTCGTGAAAGAAATCATGACCCGGGCCTTGCCCGACTATCCCGGCAAGGAAGCGCTGATGCTCTCGGTCGAATACCCGCCCGGCGGCGCCGATCCGGTCCATCGCCACGATGCGCACGCCTTCGTCTACGTGATCGAAGGCGCGATCGTGATGGGTGTGGCCGGCGGCAAGGAGGTCACGCTCAAGGCCGGCGAGAGTTTCTACGAAGGCCCGAACGACATCCACACCGTCGGCCGCAACGCCAGCCGCGACAAGCCGGCCAAGTTCGTGGTGGTGCTGCTCAAGGACGCGGACAAGCCGGCGTTGCTGCCGGTGCCTTGAGCGCGGCGCGCCGGCCGCTCGCGGTCCACGGACGCGCGCCACGGTCGGCGCGCGTCCGCTTGCGTCACAATCGGGCTTCCCGATCCGACTTCGTTGTTATGGACGGAGCTCTCGACACCTTTACCCGCCTGCGCCCGCGTTTGCTCGGCGTGGCCTACCGCATGCTCGGCTCGCTGGCCGAGGCCGAGGACGTGGTCCAGGACGTGTGGCTGGGCTGGAACGAGGCCGACCGCGCCCAAGTCGACGACGCCGAGGCCTGGCTGGTGGTCGCCGCCACGCGCCGTTCGATCGACCGCCTGCGCCGCGCGCGCGCCGACCGCGCCCGCTACGTCGGCCTGTGGCTGCCCGAACCGGTGCTCACCGAGGACGCGCCGGCCACGCCGGAAGATTTGCAGGAAGCCGCCAGCGATCTGTCGATCGCCTTCCTCACCGTGCTCGAACGGCTGGCACCGGACGCGCGCGCGGCGTTCCTGCTGCGCGAGGTGTTCGACGCCGATTACGCCGACATCGCCCGCACCTTGGACAAGAGCGAAGCCGCGTGCCGGCAGATCGTGCACCGGGCCAAGAGCCAACTGCACGAACAGCGGCCGCGCTACCGCGTTCCGGCGCAAGCGCACCAGCGGGTGATGCAGCGCTTCGTGGACGCCTGGAACCAGGGCGACCTGCGCGCGATGACCGCGCTGATGGCCGATTCGGCGACGCTGATCGGCGACGGCGGCGGCATCGTCGCCACCTTCCCCGAACCGATGGTCGGCGGCGCGCGCATCGCCCAGTTGTTGTTCGCCTCGACCTTGCGGCCGCAGCGCGGCCTGCGCATCGAGCTGGCAAGGATCAACGGCCGCTGGGGCGTGCTGCGCTATTTCAACGGCGAGTTGGAATCGGCGCAGGCCTACGACAGCGACGGCGAGCGGATCGTGCGGGTGTATGTGCAGCGCAATCCGAACAAGCTGCGGCGGATCGCGCTGGGGGCGGCGGGGTTGCATTGATGCGGGTGCGCGGCGAATCGCCGTGTTGTTTCCGGGCTGTCGTCTTTTCCGCGCTGTCGCCCAAGACGCAGCTGTCCAAGCCGTTGAGTCCCACGTCGCTGTGTCCTACGGCATCGCACGCCGCTACAAACGACGACGGGCCCGCCGGCCCGATGCTCTTCGATCGGACCCGGCCGCAAAGCGCGCGGCCGGAGCGAAAAGCATCGGGCCGGCGGGCCCGCTCGATAGCGTTGCAAGGCGCGACCGAATCCGCCGCGATACCGCCCGACGTAAAACAGCCCGAACTCGAACCGGAGTGCGCGCACGCAACCAACTTCTCCGCCTCGACCCGCAGCGACACCCCGCTCGAAGCAACGACGAAATCCGCGCGACGCCGGAGCCCGACGAGCCCCGGCGTCGCCGGCCGCGCTTAAAACCCGCGGCCGCCCGGCGCTTGCGTCTGCTGCGGATCCTGCCCACCGCCGGCGTTGGCGGCGTGATGCGCGGCGAGCTTGCTGCTGGTTTCGATGCTCTGGTGCGAGCCCTTGCTCACGTCGAGCGCGACCATGCGCCGGTCCGGCGAGTTCGGATCGCCCTGCACCGCGAACACGCGCGTGCCGTCCTTGCTCGGGATCAGGTGATCGACCTGGCTCAGCCCGGCTTCGCGCGCGGCCGGCACCAGCGCCGCGGCGAGGTTCTTCTGCTGCTGCTCGCCGAGCTTGTTCGGCAGATCCACGCCCTTGAGCTTGCCGAGCAATTCCAGGTACTGGCCGTTGAGCGCGTTGGCGCCGCTGGTGAGGATGCCGGCCACGCGCAGGCCTTCCTCGACCGCGCCGCCGACCTTGTTGGTGTTGCGGTTGGCGGCTTCCTGCTGCGAGGCCATCAGCAGATAGGTGCCGCGTTCGCGCTCGCCGTCGCGGTCCTTGATGTAGCGCTTGACGTCGTTGAGCTCCAGGTCGAGGAACTCCTTGGTCGAGCCCTTGGTCGCCTGCGCCAGTTGCATCGCTTGCTGCTGGGTCAGCTTGTCCAGGCCCTGGCCGCTGGCCAGCGCGTCGACCAGCGACTCGGGCTGCACCTTCTGCTTGAGGAAGGCGAGGAAGCGGTCGCGGGTTTCGCTGTTGCCGCCGAAGCCGTCGACGATGCGGGTGGCGGTGGACAGCGCGTTGCCGGCGTCGGTGGGCATGCCGGCGACTTGCCGCATCACTCCGCTGATGGCCTGCTTGGGTTCCAAGCCCTCGGCGAACGGGAAGCGCTCGCGGAACTCGTCCCACTGCGGCTTGAGGATAGCTTCGCGCACGTGCTTGATGAGTTGGTACGCGCCCGCGGCGAAGGCGACCACGGCCACGCCGATGGGCGCCACGCCGATCAAACCGGCGACCAGGCCGGAATTGCCCGCGCCCATCAGCAAGGCGGTGCTGCCGAGGTTGCCGGCGAGCTTGAAGCCGCCGCTGAGCAGGTCGAACGCGGAATTGACCCGGTCGTCGGCGGTCAGCGCCTTGCCGGTGACCGGGTCGCGGCCGTTGAACACGCGGCCGGCGTTGTGGCTGAGTTCGCGCGCGCCGCTGGTGATGCCCTTGACCGCGGTGTAGCGCTCCAACAGCTTGGCCGCTTCGCGCTCGTGGCCGCTGCGGGTGGCGAATTCGAGCACCGCGCTCAGCGCGACCGCGTCGAGCGGCTTGCCGGCTTGCTGGGCGGCGGAACCGGCCTTGATCGCCGCGTCCAACGCGTCCAGGGTCTCGAGGATGTCGGGCTTGCCGGCGGTGGCGGCGAGGCCCTTGAGTTTGGCGAGCGGAATCTCCTCGCTGCCGGGCGCGTGCGGGTCGTGCTGATCGGCCCAGTTCTTGGCGTAGGCGGTCAGCGCCGCCTGCGCGGCGGCCGGCACCTGCAGCGAATAGCCTTGGAACGGCGGCGCCGCCCGGCCTTCGCGGCTTTCGCCGGGTTGCAGCTTCCAGGCCGGCGCGGTGTCGGCGAAGGCGCCGCCGGGCGCGGACGCGGCGGCGACGGTGGCGTCGAGGGTGTCCTCGTCCACCACCAGGCCGTTGCGCTGCAAGGCGTCGGCGACGAAGGCGCGCATTACCAGTTCGCGCGACCACTGCCCGTCGGCGGGCAGCAGCGCGGTGTACGCGGTGGGTTGGGTCAGCGCTGCCCCTTGGCCGGCGTACCAGCGGGGGAGCAGCGCGGGATCCCCGGCCGGGGCGACGCCGGCGGGAGTGGGTGAATCGACTGCGGCATTCATAGGCACTGGCTCCATGTCGGTGCTATTTGCTTCACGAGTCGCCGAGCCCGACTAGGGATGTGGAGCTCCGGGATGGCGGGCGAACCCGCATGATGCCTCCGAAGCTGAACGACAGCAATTCGTCGGCGTACGGGAAGGCGCAGAAAGCGTCTGTGCTTGGCCGGAAGCATGCCTGTTCAGCGTTACCGCCCGTCGGTTGCGGCACCGGCGGGCGGATGCCGCGCCCGCCCGCCGGCGCCGCGGCCGGCCTCAGCGCGCGGGCGCCGGCGCGGCCGCGGCCGGCGCCGAATCGGCGTGCAGCAGCGGCGGACGATCGAACGCCGGATCGCATGCGCTCAACGACAACGCGAGCAGACACAGGGCGAATGCCTTCATGAACTACCTCCTTGTAAGCCGGGATGGACGTGCGTTCCTGCACGGCGCCGACGCTGCCGTCGAACCATGCGAGCGGCGGCCGCCCGCTATTTTCCGGCACATGCATCGCACACATCGCGACGCATAAAGGCGTCTTTTCGATGCCGTGATCGCGAGGCGCGAATCGCTTCGGCGCCGAGACGCGGACGTTGCGCGCGCCGCTTTCCGACCGCACGCGCTCTTGCCGCGACGCAGCGAATGGCGGCGCGCGCGACCGCGCGGGCGCATTGAAATCCGCCCGCGCGGCAACCATTGCAAACATCCGGCGTCATCCTGGGCCACGACGGTGCGTTGCGATCGTGGTGTCCGGCGGCGCGCCGCATCCACGGCGCGGCGCGCCATAATCCCCCGATCGGACAGAAGAGAGGTGCCCATGCACGGTGGCGGTCTTGATCTTGCGTTGTTGTTCCTGCTGGCCGCGGTCATCGCGGTGCCGGTGTTCCGCAAGTTCGGGCTGGGCGCGGTGCTGGGCTATCTGGCCGCGGGCGTGGTGCTGGGGCCGTACGGGATCAAGGTGATCGCCGACGCCGAGCCGGTGCTGGGCGCGTCGGAAATCGGCGTGGTGATGATGCTGTTCGTGATCGGCCTGGAGCTGTCGCCCTCGCGCTTGCGGGTGATGCGCAAGCCGGTGTTCGGCGCCGGCGGCTTGCAGGTGATCCTCAGCGGCATCGCCCTGGGCGCGCTGGCGATGTTCGGCGGCGGGCTGGGCTGGAAGGCGGCGACCGTGGTCGGCCTGGGCCTGGCGCTGTCCTCGACCGCGGTGTGCCTGCAGCTGCTGTCCGAGCGCAAAGGCCTGACCGCCGATTACGGCAAGCTGGCGTTCGCGATCCTGCTGTTCCAAGACCTCGCCGCGATCCCGCTGCTGGCGGCGATTCCGCTGCTGGGCAAGGCCGCCGGGGTGGAAGGCCTGAACTGGATTTCGGTGGCCAAAGCGGTCGGCGCGATCGCCGCGGTGGTGTTCGGCGGGCGGGTGCTGCTGCGGCAGGTGTTCCGGATCGTCGCGCGCACGCAGATGCCCGAGGTGTTCACCGGCGCGGCGCTGCTGACGGTGCTGGGCTCGGCCTGGATCCTGCAGACCGCCGGCCTGTCGGCCGGCCTGGGCGCGTTCCTGGCCGGCGTGCTGCTGGCCGATTCGGAGTTCCGCCACGAGCTGGAATCGCAGATCGAGCCGTTCAAGGGCCTGCTGCTGGGCCTGTTCTTCATGGCCGTGGGCATGAGCATCGACCTGCAGCGGGTCATGAACGAACCGCTGACCATCGGCGCGATCGTGCTGACCCTGCTGTCGGTGAAGTTCGTGCTGCTGTTCGCGGTCGGCATCAGCGCCGGCGGTTTGGACAAGCGCGGCGCGTTCCAGCTGTCGACGGTGATGGCGCTCGGCGGCGAGTTCGCCTTCGTCGTGTTCAACGAAGCGTTCAAGGCCAAGCTGCTCGACGATCCGACCCGCGACCGCCTGATCGCCGCGGTCGGCGTGTCGATGGCGCTGACGCCGCTGCTGATGATCGCCGCGCAGCGCTTGCTCGACTCCAAGCCGGCGCCCAAGCCCAAGCGGCCCTACGACGAGATCACCGACGACCACCACCCGCAGGTGCTGCTGGCCGGCATGGGCCGCTTCGGCCAGATCGTCGCGCGCCTGCTGGTCGCGCACCGCACGCCGTTCATCGCGATCGAGAACAGCGCCGAGCAGGTCGATTTCATGCGCCGCTTCGGCAACATGGTCTATTACGGCGACCCGGCGCGGCCGGAACTGCTGCGCTCGGCCGGCGCGGCGCAGGTCAAGGTGTTCGTGATCGCCATCGACGACCGCGACGCCTGCATCCGCACCGTGCGCACGATCCGGCGCTTGTATCCCAAGGCGAAAGTGTTCGCCCGCGCGCGCGACCGTCGCCATTCCTGGGATTTGATGGACCTGGGCGCCGAACCGATGCGCGAGACCTTCCACTCCAGCCTCAAGCTCGGCGAGGAGGTGCTGGTGGAACTCGGCGCCGACCCGGCGACCGCGCGCGACCACGTCGAGCGCTTCCGCGAACTCGACGAACGCATGCTCAACGCGCAGTACCTCGTGCACGACGACGAAGACGCGCTGCTGCAGAGCGCGCGCGACGCGCGCAAGGAACTGGAAGAGCTGTTCGAGGCCGACCGCGGCGAAGGCATGCTGGCGGGGATGGTGGACAAGCAGTCCACGACGGTGGCGGGCGACAACACCACGCGACATTGAGGTGGGTTGGCGGGTAACGCGCTTGCGTTCGCAAGCGCAGTCGCAGCTTCGATTCCCGCTGTAGGAGCGGCGTGAGCCGCGACCGCGGGGCTTCAAGCTCGCGTCGTAAGCGCGGTGTCGCGGTCGCGGCTTGCGCCGCTCCTACAGGGAGCGGCCGCAGATTCGATTCCGACTGTAGGAGCGACGCGAGTCGCGACCGCGGGGTTTCGAGCTCACGTCGCAAGCGTGGTGTCGCGGTCGCGGCTTGCGCCGCTCCTACAGGGGGCGACCGTAGCTTCGATTCCGACTGTAGGAGCGACGCGAGTCGCGACCGCGGGGTTCCAAGCTCGCGTCGTAAGCGCGGTATCGCGGTCGCGGCTTACGCCGCTCCTACAGGGACAGGCCGCAGATTCGATTCCGACTGTAGGAGCGACGCGAGTCGCGACCGCGGGGTTCAAGCTTGCGTCGCAAGCGCGGTGTCGCGGTCGCGGCTTGCGCCGCTCCTACAGTGAGCGGCCGCAGCTTCGATTCCGGGTGTAGGAGCGGCGTGAGCCGCGACTGCGGGGCTTCAAGCCCGCGTCGCAAGCGCGGCGCCGCGCTCGCTCAACGACCCACCGCCTCGACTTAGCTTCCCGGCCCGCCGCGCAGGAACCGCGCCATCGACACGCCGCCGTTGTTGCCGCTGCCCGCCGGCGTCGCCGGCGCGAACTCCGCGGCGATGTCGACGAAGCCGCGCATCACCGCGATCTCGCGCGGGGTGCGGTTGAGCGCGTCGCGCAGGTCGGGGTTGGCGCCGTGGCGCAGCAGGCGCTGGACCACGCGCAGCAGGCCGTGCAGCGAGGCCAGATGCAGCGGGCCGAAGCCGCGCGGGTCTTGCACGTCGAGCGAGGCTTCGTGGTCGAGCAGCAGTTCCAGACCGGCGATCAATACGTCCTCGTCGGCGGCGGTGCCCGGTTCGGCGCGCGCGCCCAGCAGCAACAGCAGCGGGGTGGCGCCGGCGGCGGATTGGCCGGCGTCGACGCCGGCCAGCAGCAAGGTGTCGAACAAGGCCACCAGGCGGCTGCGCTCGCGCGCGGTGAAGCCGTACATCGCCGCGCAGTGCAGGGCCATGCGGCCTTGCGCGTCGCGCGCGTGAACGTCGGCGCCGGCCGCGAGCAGGCGCGCGGCCAAGTCGGTCAGGCCGAGCGCGCAGGCCACCATCAGCACGGTGAGATCGCCCGGCAGACGCTGTTCCAGCGACGCGCCGGCGGCGACCAGACGGTCGACGATTTCGCCGTGGCGCATGCTCACCGCGGCCGACAGCGGGGTCGCGCCGGAATTGGCGGCGCGGCCCGGTTCGGCGCCGCGCGCCAGCAGCAGATCGACCACGGCGCGATGGCCGCCACCGGCGGCGCGCAGCAGCGCGGTGCAGCCCTGGCTGTCGAGCGCATCGACCGCCAGACCGAGATCGAGCAAGCGGCGCACCGCGTCGGCGTCGCCGACGATGGCCGCGGCCGGCACGTCGCCGGCGCGCAGCGGGCGCTTGGGCAGTGGCCAGCCGCGCCAGTCCAGCCAATCGGCGAGGTCGCGCCGGCCCGAGGCCAGCGCCACGCCGAGCGGGGTTTGGCCGTCGGCGGCCAGCAAGTCCGGCGCGGCGCCGTGGGCGACCAGCCGCTTGAGCATGTTCTCGCGGCCCAGCGCGGCGGCCAGATGCAACGCGCTCATGCCGTGGCTGTCGCGGGCGTTGAGGTCGACGCCGGACGCGAGCAGGCGCTCGAGCAGGCGCGCCCAGCCCAGCCGCACCGCGATCGCCAGCGGCGGATCGCCGGCCGGGGTGCGCGCGAAGGCGTCGGCGCCGCGTTCGATCAGATCCAGCGCGAACTGCTCCAGCCCGCGCGCGGCCTGTTCGCCGGCCGAGCAGGTCGCCAGGAACCGGCCCAGGCCGCCGCGGCCGGCCGGCGAGACGCCGCGGCGCAGCAGCGCGTGCAGCGCCGGCAGCGATTCCGGCGCGCGGTCGAGCAGGGCGAACAGCACGGTGTCGCCGGCGGCGTTGCGCACGTTGGCGTCGGCGCCCTGGCCGAGCAGCCAGTCGATGCGCTCGGCGGTCGGCGCCTGCCCGTCTTCCTCGTGCAGCTGCGCGCCCAGTTCGGCCGGGCTCAGCAGCTTGGCCAGACCGGTCAGTTCGGCCGAGCGGCCTTCGCGCAGGCCGTCGCGCAGCAGCGCGGCGGGCATGCGGTCGACGATCACCCGCTCGCCTTCCGGCGCGTCCGCGTCGCCCTCGCCGCTGACCGCGGCCGGCAGCGGATAGGCGCGGTCGAGCGCGGCCACCAGCGACCAGCGCCCGGCTTCGGCGGCGCGGTCGACCGCGCGCTTGCCCTGGCGGTCGCGCAGTTCCGCGTCCAGGCCCAGTTCGATCAGGCGCAGCACCAGCGGCGGCGAAGCGGTTTCGGCCTGACAGGCCAGGATCAGCGCGCTGGCGCCGTCGGCGTCGAGCGCCTTGGCCTGTTCGACGCCGCCCTGCGGCAGGTGTTCGAGCAGCCGTTCCAGCACCGCCGGACGGCCGCCGCGCGCGGCTTCCAGCACCGGCGTGCGCTGCTGGCTGTCGATCGCCGCGGCGTCGGCGCCGGCGGCGAGCAAGGTGGTGACGATGTCCAGATGCCCGGCGAAGGCGGCGGTGTGCAGCGCGCTGCGGCGCTGCGCGTCGCGCGCGTCGATCCGCGCCTTGTGCTTGAGCAGCAGCTGCACGCCGGCCGGATCGTCCTCGTCGCCGCCGGCCGCGGCCAGCAGCGCCGGCGAGCCGCCGGCGTGTTCGGTCTTGGCGCCGCGTTCGAGCAGGAACTTGGCCAGCCGCCAGTTGCCGCTGGCGCAGGCCACGCCGAGCGGGCTGAGGCCATCGTGATTCAGCGTTTCCAGTTCGGCCTGGGCGTCGCGCAGCAGCGCGGCCACGCCCGGGTCGGAACTGCGCGCGGCGTGGTGCAGCGGGGTGTTGCCTTCGTGGTCGGCCAAACGCGGGTCGGCGCCGTTGGCGAGCAGGGTCATGACCGCGTCGGGGCGGCCGTGCCAGCTGTCGCGGGTGGCGGCCAGCAGCGGGGTCATGCCGGCGTGGGCGAGGTTGAGGTCGGCGCCGCGGGCGATCAGGCCGCGCAGCAGGCGCAGGTCGGGCAGCACCGCGGCCAGCACCGACAGGCTGCGGCGGTCGCGCTCGTCCTCGGCCGGCGGCGCGGCGTTGACGTCGGCGCCGAGTTCGATGAGTTCCAGCGCGCGCTCGACCTTGCCGCCGCGCGCGGCGAGGTACAGCGCCTGGGTCAGTTCGGCGTCGCTGAGTTCGTTGGCGTCGCCTTCGAGCAGTTCGTCGGTGCCGTGGATCGTGTCGAGCTCGGGGTCGAATTCCAGGCCCGGCAGCGGATCGGCCGCGCGGATCGACTGCAGCAGCAGATGCAGCGCCGGCGACGCCAGGGCGAAGGCGACCGCGAGGGTCCAGCGCGCGCCGCCGCTGAGCAGGCCCGGCCATGCCAGCACCAGCGCGATCGCGACCAGCCCGGCGACGATGCCGGCCACGCCCAGGCCGCGCCACGCGCCCAGGTCCAGATCGGCCAGCCGCGCCCACTGCGGCGGCAGCGGATCGCCGTCGCGTTCGGTGCCGGTCCACAACGGCCACAGCCGCCACAGGCCGAGCAGCAACAGGCCGGCGACCACGCTCAATCCCAGCGCCGCCAGCAGCGAGCCCGATTGCAGCAGCGAACTCAGCGGCCACGCCGCCAGCGCCGCGGTCGCGGCGGTGGCGCCGCCCCACAGCGCCGACAGGCTCAGCAGTTCGGGTTTCCAGTCGGGCGTTTCGTCGCGCCGGCGCCACAGCCGCGCGGCCAGGGCGAAGGCCGGCTGCGCCAGCGCGCCGCCGAGCAGCGCCAGGACCGCCCCCGCCGGCGTACCGCCGAAGCCGGTCGCCAGGGCCAGCGCCAGGCCGGCGGCCAGGGCGATGGCGAAGCCCTTGGACAGGGCGCGCGAGGTGGGAGCGTCAGGCATCGGGCTGCGCGGCCTCCGCGGCGTTCGCGATCTCCGCGCCGGGCACCGGCGGGAACTGGATGTGGAAGCCGCGCGCGCTGAGGTTCTCGCGCACCGTCGCCGCGTCGGCGCGGGCCAGCTTGCGCTCCGGGCTCAGCTCGACTTCGAGCACGAAATGCAGCGAACCCAGCTGCTGGCGAACGGGATCGGGCAGGCGCGCGAAGTCGTCGCGCGCGCTCAGGAATACGTAGGTATCTGCCTTGCGGAGACTTTTGTAAACGTAGGCTTGCATGGGGCGGGCGATACAGCCGGGGGAGACTGTTTTTTGTGCATCTGCAGATGCGATGCACAGCATACCCGCCCGTTCGGGCCGCGCGTACTTCCGCGTTCAGCGCCAGGCCCATTCCGGGGTGGTATGGCCGGGGACGGCGATCCGCCGGCCGCCCCCTGAGTTCGCTCGTTTCGGAAATCCAGTCTGGAAATTCAGCTTCGGGCGCCCTCCCGGGCCGCCGCCGTCAGTGATACCCCGCGTCGGCCGCGACCTTGCCGCGGAACACGCGGTACGACCAATACGTGTAGCCCAGGATCGCCGGCAGCAGGATCACCATCCCGGTCAGCACGAACAGCTGCGAGGACGGCGCCGCCGCCGCGTCCCACAGGGTCAGCCCCGGCACGATGTTCGGCCAGATGCCCAGCACCAGACCGACGAAGCCGAGCACGAAGAACCCCAGCGAATACAGGAACGGGGCGCCGTCGCGGTCTTGCCTGCGCACCGCGCGCCACAGCGCCCAGGCGTTGGCGATCACCAGCAACGGCACCGGGAACAGCCAGTAGAAATTCCCGCCCTCGAACCAGCGCGCCATGATCCGCGAGTCCAGGAACGGCAGCCACGCGCTGACCAAGCCGATGAACACCGCCACCACCAGCACCAGCGGCCGCGCCAAGGTCCGCGCGATGTATTGCAGCCGGCCCTCGGTCTTGAGGATCAGCCAAGTCGAGCCGAGCAGCGCGTAGCCGAACACCACCGCCGCGCCGGTCAGCATCGAGAACGGGCTGAACCAGTCGAACACGCCGCCGACGTACTTGCCTTCCTGCATCGGCATGCCCTCGACGATCGCGCCGAGGATCACGCCCTGGGCGAACGCGCAGAACAGCGAGCCCAGCGAAAACGCCGCGCCCCACGCCGGCTTCGCGCGCTTGGCCTTGAAGCGGAACTCGAACGCGACGCCGCGGAACACCAGCGCGATCAGCATCAGCAACACCGGCAGGTACAGCGCCGAGAGCACCAGCGAATACGCCTTGGGGAACGCGGTCAGCAAGCCGACGCCGCCGAGCACCAGCCAGGTTTCGTTGCCGTCCCAGATCGGCGCGGCGGTGTTCATCATGTGGTCGAGCTGCTGCTCGTCCTCGGCGAACGGCGCCAGGATGCCCAGACCGAGCACGAAGCCGTCCAGCAGCACGTACATCAACACGCCGAAGCCGATCACGCCGAACCAGATCACCGGCAGCCAATAGTCCATCGTCGCTCTCCGTCTCTCTCGTCCGCGGCGCTCAGGCGCCGGCCTCGCTGGATTCGTCCGGCACCGACAACGGCCGCGCCGGGGTTTTGTCGCCGTGCGCGCCGCGCGGCGGCGGCTCGTGCGGATGCGGCCCCTTGCGGATCAGCTTGACCAGATAGCGGAAGCCGGCGCCGAACACGGTGAAGTAGACGACCGCGAACACGATCAGCGAGGTCATCACGCTCGCCGCCTCCACCGGGCTGACCGCGTCCGCCGTGCGCAGCAAACCGTAGATCACGTACGGCTGACGGCCGATCTCGACCACGTACCAACCGGCCAGAATCGCGGCGAACCCGCTCATCGTCAGCACCCGCCAGCCCCACAGCGCCGCGCGCGATTCGAACAAGCGCTTGCGCCACAGCAGCCACAGCGACAGCGCCACCAGCCCCAGCATCGCCACGCCCAGCCCGACCATGACCCGGAAAGCGTAGAACACCGGCTTCACCGGCGGCCGCTCGCTCGCCGGCACCGACTTGAGCGGCTGGATGTCGCCGTCGAGCGTATGGGTGAGGATCAGGCTGCCGAGCTTGGGCACGGCGATTTCCAGATCGTTGCGCTCGGCCTTTTCGTTCGGCACCGCGAACAGGATCAGCGGCACGCCCTCGCCGGGCGGGTTGGATTCCCAATGCGCTTCCATCGCCGCGACCTTGATCGGCTGATGCTCGCGCGCGTTGAGCCCGTGCAGATCGCCGACGAACACCTGCGCCGGCACCGTGATCGCGGCGAACAGCACCGCCGCCTTGAGCATGCGCTTGCCGGCTTCGACGTGGATGCCGCGCAGCAGGTACGACGCGCCGGTGCCGCCGATCACGAAGCAGGTGGTGATGAACGCCGCCAGCACCATGTGCGCGAGGCGGTACGGGAACGAGGGGTTGAACACGATCGCCCACCAGTCTTCCGGCACGAACACGCCGTCGACGATGCGGTGGCCGGTCGGGGTCTGCATCCAACTGTTGGCCGAGATGATCCAGAACGTCGAGATCAGCGTGCCCAGCGCGACCATGCAGGTCGCGAAGAAGTGCATGCGCTCGCTGACCCGGTTCCAGCCGAACAGCATCACCCCGAGGAAGGTCGCTTCCAGGAAGAACGCGGTCAGCACTTCGTACGAGAGCAGCGGCCCGAGGATGCTGCCGGCCTGCTCGCTGAGCACCGCCCAGTTGGTGCCGAACTGGAAGCTCATGACGATGCCGGACACCACGCCCATGCCGAAGGACACGGCGAAGACCTTGGTCCAGAAGAAGAACAGATCGCGCCACAGCGTGTCGCGCGTGCGCAGCCAGCGCCATTCCACGAAGGCCAGCCAACTGGCCAATCCGATGGTGAACGCCGGGAACAGGATGTGGAACGAGATGACGAAGCCGAACTGGATACGCGACAACAACAGGGCGTCCACGCGATTTGCCTCCACGGCGCAGTGCAAGCGCCGGCGGGTTCATTTTTGCGCCGCAGCATCGGCCGCGCGCGTCGGGATCGTGGGAGCACTTAAACCGCAAAGGCGGTGAGCGCGGCGTGGTCGGGCCGCGAAGACTGCGACATTCGGCGGCGGGCGTCGCCGCGGCGGCACGGCGGATCAAGCGCTTGGACGCGGGTGAACGAGGGTGAGCGCGAGGGTTTCGCACGCCTGCGCTGCGCGCTGCGCGCGAGGGCGCTGCGACAAACGGCGGCAATGGGCGATGGGCTCGCGCGTGCGCGGATCGGCGCGGGCGCCGAAGCGTTTGCGCGGAAATGCCGTTGGCGCGGCCGCGATTCGGCGCGCGGCGGCGGACCGCGCGCCGTCGCTCACACCCATGCGTCGACGATAGCGCCGGATGCTTCGACGACCGAACAGGCCGAGTCCGCCCCCTCCAGACTGTCATCCCCGCGAACGCGGAGATCCAGGGCTTCATCGCGACAACACTTCGATGTCTGCGAGCCCCGCCTTCGCGGAGATGACGACCGTGCATGCGACCCAACCCAACGAAAGGTTTCCGCCCCCGCGCTTTCGCTCGAAACCCCGATCCCACCGCCCAAATCCCCGATCCGGCAAACCCGCTCCGCCACCCCGCCCGCCGCCCGCGCGCACCCCACGAAAAAACCTCGAAATCCGCGCGCCGCCATGACCAACGACCGACCCGCCGCGCCGCCGCGGGCTGCTACCCTGCCCCGTCTTTGTCCCAGAGCCCGTTCGATGCGCACCGCTTACGCCCGTCTCGCCGCCCTGCCGCTGGCCCTGCTCGCCGCCACCGCCCTCGCCCAGAGCGGCGCGCCCCAGCCCGCCGCGCCGCTGACCTTGGCCGACACCATGGCCGACCCGGATTGGATCGGCCCGCCGGTCGAACGCGCGTGGTGGTCGTGGGACGGCCAGCGCGTGCAGTACCAGCTCAAGCGCGAGGGCGCGATCATCCGCGACACCTGGCAGACCGGCGTCGCCGGCGGCGCGCCGCAGCGCCTCGACGGCGCCGCGCGCAACGACCTCGACGCGGCCAATCCGGTGTACGACGCGCAGCGCGCGCGCATGGCCTTCATCCGCAACGGCGACGTGTTCGTGCGCGACCTGCGCAGCGGCGCGCTGACCCAGGTCACCCGCAGCAACGAAACCGAAGCGCGCCCGCAGTTCTCGCGCGACGGCAACCTGGTGTTCCGGGTCGACAACCAATGGTTCCAGTGGCGCGCCGGCCAGGGCGTCAGTCAGGCCGCGCAGGTGCTGGCGCAGAACGACCCGGCCAAGCCGCCGAAGGCCGACGTGTTGCGCGATTACCAGCTCGCCACCATCGACACCTTGCGCAACGACCGCACCCAGCGCGACGCCTCGCGCGATCAGGACGAAGCCTGGCGCAAGAGCGACCCGAGCCGCGCGCCGCGCGCCGCCTACCTCGGCGCCGATGTCGAAATCGTCGACACCGCGCTGTCGCCCGACGCGCGCTATCTGCTCGCGGTCACCCAGGACAAGAAGGGCGACGCCGGCACCGGCGGCAAGATGCCCAAGTACGTGACCGAATCGGGTTACGAAGAATTCGAAGAAGTGCGCACCCGCGTCGGCCGCAACTCGCCGCTGCCGCAGAAGCTGTGGCTGGTCGAAGTCGCCACCGGCAAGGTCAGCGAACTCAAGTTCGACAAGCTGCCCGGCATCGGCGAAGACCCGCTCGCGACGATGCGCAAGGCGGCCAAGCAAGACGCGCTCAAGGGCAACCGCCCGGTGCGCATCGAAACCGACGGCGACGGCCGCAACGCCGCGGTGCGCTGGAGCGACGACGGCCGCCACGCCGGCGTGCTGATCCGCGCCACCGACAACAAGGACCGCTGGATCGCTTCGGTCGATCTGGCCGGCGCCGCGCTGGAAACCCGCCACCGCCTCAGCGACAAGGCTTGGATCGGCTGGGACTACAACGACTTCGGCTGGCTGCCGGACGGCGGCCTGTGGCTGCTGTCGGAACAGACCGGCTATTCGCAGCTCTACGTCAGCGACGGCGGCGCGGCCAAGCCGATCACCTCGGGCCAGTGGGAAGTCTCCGACCCGCAGCTCGGCGCCGACGGCAAGACGTTCTTCTTCCTGTGCAACCGCAAGTGGCCGGGCGATTACGAAGTCTGCGCGGTCGACCGCAACGGCGGCGCGGTGCGCGAAGTCACCGCGCTCAACGGTGTGGAGAGCTTCGCGCTCTCGCCCGACGGCCGCAAGCTGATGGTGCGCTACTCCGAAAGCTACCTGCCGCCGCAGTTGGCGGTGATGGACGCCAGCGGCGAAGGCGCCGTCAAGCTCACCGACACCCGCAAGGACGCGTTCAAGAACCGCCAGTGGATCCAGCCCGAGTACGTGCAGGTGCCGTCCAAGCACGGCGCCGGCGTGGTCTGGGGCAAGTTCTACGGCCCGAAGAACTACGAACCCGGCAAGAAGTACCCGATCGTGATGTTCGTGCACGGCGCCGGCTTCCTGCAGAACGTCAGCGAGCGCTACACGAATTACTTCCGCGAACAGATGTTCCACAACCTGCTGGTGCAGCAGGGCTACGTCGTGCTCGATCTCGACTACCGCGCCTCGCAAGGCTACGGCCGCGACTGGCGCACCGCGATCTACCGACAGATGGGCCATCCCGAACTCGAGGACTACCTGGACGGCCTGGACTGGCTGGTCGCCCACAAGCAGGGCGACGCCGACCTCGCCGGCATCTACGGCGGCTCCTACGGCGGCTTCATGACCTTCATGGCGATGTACCGCGCGCCCGGCAAGTTCCGGTCCGGCGCCGCGCTGCGCCCGGTCTCGGACTGGTCGCAGTACAACCACGAATACACCTCCAACATCCTCAACACCCCCGATCTCGACCCGGAGGCGTACAAGACGTCCTCGCCGATCGAATACGCCACGGGTTTGCAGGGCAATCTGCTGATCGCCCACGGCATGATCGACGACAACGTGTTCTTCAAGGACTCGGTGATGATGACGCAGAAGCTCATCGAACTGCGCAAGGACAAGTGGGAGATCGCGCCGTATCCGCTGGAGCGCCATGGCTTCGTGCACCCGGACGCGTGGTACGACGAGTACCGCCGCATCTACGAGTTGTTCGAGCGCACCTTGAAGCAGTGACCCGCAAGGCCGGCCATGCCGGCCTTGTCTTTTCCGGGGCAACGCAAAGCGCGGCCGCGATACCGCGCTTGCGACGCGAGCTTGCGGCCCCACGGTCGCGACTCGCGTCGCTCCTACAGCCGGAATCGAAACCACGGCCGCCCCCTGGAGCGGCGCAAGCCGCGACCGCGACACTGCGCCTACGACGCAAGCCTGAGGCGCGGTCGCGACTCACATCGCCCCTACAGTTGCCGTCGGAACCACAGCCGCAGACCGTCGCCACCGCCCTTGCCCCGCACCTTGACCCAAATCAAAACCCATCCGCGCCGCGCCTCGCTAAACTGCGCGCCATGAACGACTTCGACCGCGTCCGCGACTACCTCTCCGGCCTGCAAGACCGCCTCTGCGCCGCCATCGAAACCGCCGACGGCGGCGCGCGCTTCGACGAAGACGTGTGGCAGCGCGCCGAGGGCGGCGGCGGGCGCACCCGCATCCTGCGCGGCGGCGCGGTGTTCGAGCAGGCCGGGATCGGCTTCTCCGACGTCTCCGGCAGCAAGCTGCCGCCGTCGGCGAGCGCGGCGCGGCCGGAACTGGCCGGCGCCTCCTGGCGCGCGGTCGGGGTGTCGCTGGTGTTCCACCCGCACAACCCCTACCTGCCCACCACCCACGCCAACGTCCGCCACTTCCGCGCCATGCGCGACGGCGAAACGGTCGCCTGGTGGTTCGGCGGCGGCTTCGACCTGACCCCGTTCTATCCCTTCGCCGACGACGTGCGCCACTGGCACCGCACCGCGCGCGCGCTGTGCGAACCTTTCGGCGGCGAAGAGCGCTACCAGGCGCACAAGCGCTGGTGCGACGAATACTTCTTCCTCAAGCACCGCAACGAAACCCGCGGCGTCGGCGGCCTGTTCTTCGACGACCTGCACGGCGACTTCGAACGCGACTTCGGCTACCTGCGCGCGGTCGGCGACGGCTTCCTCGACGCCTACCTGCCGCTGGTCGAGCGCCGCCGCGACACGTCCTACGGCGAACGCGAGCGCCAGTTCCAGCTGTACCGGCGCGGCCGCTACGTCGAATTCAATCTGGTGTTCGACCGCGGCACGCTGTTCGGCCTGCAATCGGGCGGCCGCACCGAGTCGATCCTGATGAGCCTGCCGCCGCTGGCGCGCTGGGAGTACGGCTTCCAACCCGAGGCGGACAGCGACGAGGCCAAGCTCGCCGAGTTCCTGGTTCCGCGCGACTGGCTCGGCGAAGCCTCCAGCTGATTCGCCGCAACGCCTGCCCTGTAGGAGCGACGTAAGCCGCGACCGCGGACTTTCACGCTTGCGCCGTAAGCCTGTGTCGCGGTCGCGGCTTACGCCGCTCCTACCCGTGCTTAATCCGACATTTCCAATTTTTTCTAAATAACGCGCAAAACCCATCGCATTTGCCGCGTGAGCGCTTTCGTTTAATCGCGTTGTTATCTGCGACTGCGAATATCCCCGCACCACGGCCGCGAAACCACGCCGCGCAAAACAAAAGCCGCCGCGCGAACGCGGCGGCTTTTGTGCCGGAAAATAAAAAGCCCCGCGGGCAGGGGGGGCCGGCGGGGCTGGTGGAGCGTGCCCTGGGGAGGGGGCGTTCGCTCCGGGGGATCACTCCAGGGGAGGGAGAGATCGGCGACAGACGTTGCATCTGTCGCGACCTATATGACCATCCGGCACATGGATAGTTCGTGAAGATCCGAGTTAATAAATTGTTGGATTCAGGACCGATTCATTAAACCAAGTCCAGCAAAATCAATGGCTTCCAGATAATCAATGCGCTTCGTCCCAATTAATACCGACCCCGCTGTCGACGACTAAAGGCACCCGCAGCGTGGCCGCCGCCGACATCCGCTGCGTGGCCTGCGCGAGCAGTTCCGGCACGAACGCCTCATCGACCTCGAACACCAATTCGTCGTGCACCTGCAGGATCATCAGCGCGCGCTCGCGGTGGCCGGCGAGCCAGCCGTCGATGTCGATCATCGCCCGCTTGATGATGTCGGCCGCGGTGCCCTGCATCGGCGCGTTGATCGCCGCGCGCTCGGCGCCCGCGCGCAAGCCCTGGTTGGTGGCCTTGATGTTCTCCAGGTACAAGCGCCGGCCGAACACGGTCTCGACATAGCCCTTGTCGCGCGCGTCCTGGCGGGTGCGCTCCATGAAGTCGCGCACGCCGGGATAGCGGCTGAAATACAGCGCGATGTAGTCCTGCGCCTCGCCGCGGCCGATGCCGAGCTGGCGCGCCAGACCGAACGCGCTCATGCCGTACATCAGGCCGAAGTTGATCGCCTTGGCGGCGCGGCGCTCGTTGCCGCTGACCTCGTCCAGCGACTTCTTGCCGAACACTTCCGCCGCGGTGGCGCGGTGCACGTCGGCGCCGGATTCGAACGCGCGCACCAAGCCTTCGTCCTGCGACAGGTGGGCCATGATGCGCAGTTCGATCTGCGAATAGTCGCAGGCCACCAGCTTGCGCCCGGGCGGCGCGACGAAAGCGCGGCGGATGCGGCGGCCGTCGTCGGTGCGGATCGGGATGTTCTGCAGGTTCGGATCGCTGGACGCCAGCCGCCCGGTCGCGGCGCCGGCCTGGTGATAGCTGGTGTGGACGCGGCCGGTGCGCGGGTTGACCATCTCCGACAGCTTGTCGGTGTAGGTGCTGCGCAGCTTGGCCAGGCCGCGGTACTCCAGGATCACCCGCGGCAATTCGTGCTGATCGGCGATCGCCTCCAGCGCTTCCTCGTTGGTGCTGGGCTGGCCGGTCGGCGTCTTCACCAGCACCGGCAGCTTGAGTTCGTCGAACAGCAGCGCTTGCAACTGCTTGGGCGAATCCAGGTTGAAGGTGCGCCCGGCCAGCTCGGTCGCCTTGAGCTGCGCCTCGAGCATGCGCTTGCCCAGATCCTGCGATTGCCGGCGCAGCTCGTCGCTGTCGATCATCACGCCGTTGGCCTCGACCCGCGCCAGCACCGGCACCAGCGGCATTTCGATCTCGCGATAGACCTTTTCCAGCGCTGGCTCGGCCGCCAAGCGCGCGCCGAGCACGCGGTGCAGGCGCAAGGTCACGTCGGCGTCTTCGGCGGCGTATTGAGTGGCGTCGTCGATGGCGACCTGCGAGAACGAGATCTGCTTGGCGCCCTTGCCGGCCACGTCGCTGTACTTGATCGTGTCGTAGCCGAGGTAGCGCTTGGCCAGCGAATCCATGTCGTGGCGGCTGGCGGTGGCGTTGTAGACGAAGCTTTCGAGCATGGTGTCGTCGGCGTAGCCGGCGACTTCGACGCCGTAGCGGCTCAGCACGTGCAAGTCGTACTTGCCGTGCTGGCCGAGCTTGCGCCGCGCCGGATCGGCGAACACCGGGCGCAGCGCCGCCAGCACCGCCTCGCGGCCGAGCTGGGCCGGCGCGCCGGGGTAATCGTGGCCGAGCGGGATATACACCGCGCGGCCGGTTTCGCTGGCGAAGCTCAGGCCGACCAGATTGGCCTGCATCGGGTCGAGCGAATCGGTTTCGCTGTCGAACGCGAACTCCTCGACCGCTTGCAGCGAGGCGACCAGCGCGTCGAGCTGCGGCTGGGCGACGACGGCCTCGTACTCGCCCTTGGCCGCGAGCGCCGCGCCCGGCGTCTCGGCCGCGCCGCCGCCGCGCGCGTGGCCGGCGGCGGTGGCGCGCAGGCCGGCGCGGTCGCTGGCGAGGTCGTTGGCGGTGGATGCGCCTTCCAGCTCGCGCAGCGCCTGCTTGAAGCCGTAGCGCGCATACAGGACGCGCAAGGCGTCGGCGTCGCGGTCGCGCAGGGCCAGCTCGGCCGGGCCGCGTTCGAGCTCGACGTCGGTCTTGATCGTCGCCAGTTGCCGGTTGAGCGGCAGCCGCGGCAGCGCGGCGCGCAGGTTGTCGCCGATCTTGCCCTTGATCGCGCCGGCGTGTTCGATCACCCCGTCGAGCGTGCCGTACTCGCCCAGCCACTTGGCCGCGGTCTTGGGGCCGCACTTCTCCACGCCGGGAATGTTGTCGACGGTATCGCCCATCAGCGACAGCAGGTCGATCACCTGATCGGCGCGCACGCCGAACTTGGCGATCACCGCCTCGTCGGAATCCATGCGGCTGCCGCTCATGGTGTTGACCAGGACGATCCCGGCCTGTTCCGGCGCCGCCGCGCGCACCAGCTGGGCGAAGTCCTTGTCGCCGGTGGAAATGGTGACGTCGATGCCCTCGGCGTTGGCGCGCCGCGCCAGGGTGCCGATCACGTCGTCCGCCTCGACCCCGTCGATGCGCAGGATCGGGATGCCCAGCGCCTCGACGATCTCGCACATCGGCAGCACCTGCGCGCGCAGGTCGTCGGGCATCGGCGGGCGATTGGCCTTGTAGTTCGGGTCGAGATCGTCGCGGAAGGTCTTGCCGGGCGCGTCGACCACGAAGGCCACGAAGTCCGGCCGTTCGTTCAAGGTCGCGCGCAGCATGTTGACCACGCCGAACAGCGCGCCGGTGGGCTCGCCGGCGTCGTTGCTCAGCGGCGGCAACGCATGGAAGGCGCGGTAGAGGTAGCTGGAACCATCGATCAGGACGAGTCGTTTCATGGCGGGGATTCTACGCCTTGCCGTCTCAGCGGCGCGGACGCCGCGCCGGCGCCGGGCCGATGCGCACGCTTAACGGCCGCGCGGCGTATCCTGTCGGCCTGAACCACGGAGAATCGCCATGCGCGCCCCCCTCGCCTCCCACGCCGCCCTGGCCGCCGCCGCGCTGCTCGCGCTGGCCGGCTGCGCCAGCACCGGCGGCGCCGCCCAGGCCGCCGACCCCACCGCCGGGCTCAGCAACGCCGAAGTGCGCACGCACACGGTCGAGAACGGCGACACCATCGAGGAATACCGCGTCGCCGGCCAGCTGCGCGTGGTCAAGGTGGTGCCCGCGCGCGGCCCGATCTATTACCTCGTCGACGAAAACGGCGACGGCCGGCTGGACAGCAGCAAGGGCGAGGGGACGGTGTCGCCGGTGTATTTCAAGTTGTTCAGTTGGTGAGGCGGCTTGGAGCCAGAAGTTAGCGGATAGGAGCTAGAAGATAGCCAAAGCCGCTGTTCGCTAACTTCTAACTCCTATCCGCTCACTCCTAGCCCCATGACCACCATCCGCACCCTAACCGGCGACACCGACCTGCGCGCCGTCTGGCCGCTGGTCGCGCAACTGCGCCCGGAGTTCGACGAGGAGCGCTTCGCCGCTCAGATGCACCGGCAGATCGCGCAGGGCTGCCGCGCCACGGTCGTGTTCGACGAGGACGGCGCGCCGCGCGCGTTCGCGTGCTGGCGGGTGATGGAGATGCTCGCGGTCGGCTTGCATGTGTACGTGGACGATTTGATCGTCGATCAGACCGTGCGCAGCCGCGGTTACGGCAAGACCCTGCTCGACTGGCTCAAGGCCGAGGCCAAGCGCTTGGGCTGCGCGCGGCTGCAACTGGATTCGGGTACGCAGCGGCAGGACGCGCATGCGTTCTATCTGCGCGAGCGCTTGCGCATCGAAGCCTTCCATTTCGGCGTCGCGCTCGACTGAGCGAACCCGCCGCGCGGACCTGTCGACAGCATAGCGATCGCTTCGCCAATCCTTTGCCGACCCGGGGAATTCGGCACGCGCGTTCTGGCGGCAGGCCTGCTAGGGTGGCCGCTTGCCCACAGGGGGCGACCACAGGGATGAAGTCGATGACTGGCATGCTTGGCTTGCGCGCTGTTTGCGTCCGCGGTTTCGCCTTGGCCCTGATCCTGACGCTCGCCGCGTGCGGCGAACCGGCGGCCAACGTCGCCGAGCCCAAGGTCTACGACCGCCTCGGCGTGCAAGTGCAGATCCCCGGCAACTGGAAGCTCGCCGACGATCAGCGCCTGGGCGGCGTGCATTACCTCACCGTGGAAAGCCCGGGCACCGCGGTGTTCATCGCGATGGTGCAGTCCGACCGCAATCGCGAGCTGGAAGAATTCGCCCGCAGCTTCTCGGCCGAAGCCGACAAGCAAGTGCCCGCGGCGATGGAGCATCAAGGCCGCTTCGATCTGTCGGCCTTCGATCACGGCACCATCCGCGAGCATTACACCGTCAGCCTGGGCGGGGTGAAGGTGCCGCACTTGCGCGAGTACCACAAGATCACCGGCGCGCGGCGCGCGGCGTTCCTGGTCACGCAGAGCGCGGACGAGGATCAGGCGCAGGCGCGGCCGGGGTTCGATTTGATGTTGAAGTCGTTCAAGCTCAATTAGCGCTGGAAGCGGGTCGCGCGATGAACGTTGCGCGGCTGCCGAACGATGGCGGTCGCGGCTCGCGCCGCTCCTACAGTCGGATACGTAGCCACGCAGCGCCCTGTAGGAGCGGCGCGAGCCGCGACCGCGACACCGCGCCTACGACGCAACCGAGCGCATCACGCCGGCTGCAGATTCGCGTAAGCCAACACCAGCCACTTGCTGCCGACCTCGTCGAAGTTGACCTGCACGCGCGCATGCGCGCCGTCGCCTTCGTAGTCGGTCACCGTGCCGACGCCGAAGCTGCCGTGGCGCACCTGCGCGCCGAGCTTGATCGGCGATTCGTCGATGCGCGCGTGGCCCATGTCGCGACGCGGCGCGGCGCGGTACATCGGCCGCGACACCTGCACCTTCGGCCGCACTTCGTTGAGCAGCGGCGAGGGGATCTCGCGCAGGAAGCGCGAGGGCACGCCGTACATGTCCATACCATGGATGCGGCGGGTCTCGGCGTAGCTCAGCACCAGCTTCTCGCGCGCGCGGGTGATGCCCACGTAGGCGAGCCGGCGCTCTTCTTCCAGGCGCCCGGACTCCTCGGTCGAACGGCCGCTCGGGAACAGCCCTTCTTCCAGACCGCCGAGGAACACCAGCGGAAACTCCAGGCCCTTGGCGCTGTGCAGGGTCATCAACTGCACACCGTCCTCGTCGGCTTGCGCCTGCCCTTCGCCGGCCTCCAGCGCGGCGTAGCTCAGGAACGCGATCAGTTCGGGCATCTCCGCGGCTTCGTCCTCGTCGCTGCGGCTGAAGCGCGAGGCCACCGACACCAATTCGTCGAGGTTGTCGGTGCGCGAGTCGAGCTGGCCGCGCGATTCGTTGGCGTAATGCTCGCGCAGGCCCGAACGCTGCAGCACGTGGTCGATCTTCTCCTGCAGCGGCATGTCGACGACGTCGGCCTGCATGGTGTCGATCATCAGCGCGAAGCCGGCCAAGGCGTTGCGCGCGCGCGCGGCCAGGCCGTTCTCGCCGGCGACGCGGCGCGCGCCTTCCCACAGCGACACCGCGTCGGTGCGGGCGCGCTTGCGCACCTCGTCCAAGGTGCGCTCGCCGATGCCGCGCGTGGGCGTGTTGACCGCGCGCTCGAACGCGGCGTCGTCGGCGCGGTTGGCGATCAGGCGCAGATAGGCCAGGGTGTCCTTGATTTCGGCGCGCTCGAAGAAGCGCTGGCCGCCGTAGACGCGGTACGGCACCTGCTCGGACAGCAGCGCCTCTTCGAACGCGCGCGACTGGGCGTTGCTGCGGTAGAGCACGGCCACGTCGCCGAAGCTGCCGCCGTCGCGCACCCACTGGCGCATGCGCTCGACCACGAAGCGCGCCTCGTCCATTTCGTTGTAGGCCGCGTACAGGTCGATCGCCTCGCCGTGGCCGGTGTCGGTCCACAGCTTCTTGCCCAGGCGGTCCGGGTTGTGGGCGATGACCGCGTTGGCGGCTTCCAGGATGTTGCCGCTGGAGCGGTAGTTCTGCTCCAGGCGGATGGTCTGGGCGTCGGAGAAATCGCGCAGGAAGCGCTGCACGTTCTCGACCTTGGCGCCGCGCCAGCCGTAGATGGCCTGATCGTCGTCGCCGACCACGAACACGTGGCCGCTGTCGCCGGCCAGCACCCGCACGAAGGCGTATTGGATCGCGTTGGTGTCCTGGAATTCGTCGACCAGGATCTCGCGGAAGCGGTTGCGGTAATGCGCCAGCAGCGCGGCGTTGTCGCGCAGCAATTCGTGCGCGCGCAGCAGCAGTTCGGCGAAATCGACCAGGCCGGCGCGTTCGCAGCGTTCCTGATAGGCCTCGTAGCAGCGAAGCATCACGTTCTGCCACTCGTCGCCGCCGGGCTGGATGTTGCGCGGGCGCCGGCCTTCGTCCTTCTGCGCGTTGATCCACCACACGATCTGGCGCGGCGGGAAGCGGGTTTCGTCCAGTTCCAGCGACTGCACCACGCGCTTGAGCAGGCGCAGCTGATCGTCGCTGTCGAGCACCTGGAAGCCTTCGGGCAGCTTGGCTTCCTGCCAGTGCAGGCGCAGCAGGCGATGGGCCAGCCCGTGGAAGGTGCCGATCCACATGCCGCGGGCGCCGCGCGCCAGTTGCGCATCGACGCGCGCGCGCATCTCGCCGGCGGCTTTGTTCGTAAAGGTCACCGCGAGGATGCCGTGGGTCGGCACCCCGACGACTTCGTTGAGCCAGGCGATGCGATGGGTCAGCACGCGGGTCTTGCCGCTGCCGGCGCCGGCGAGGACCAGATAATGCCCGGGCGGGGCCGAAACGGCTTCGCGCTGGGCCGGATTGAGAGCGTCGAGCAAATGCGATACGTCCATGCGGCTATTGTAGCGGTCCAGGCGCGGGAACCCTTTCGCGCGGCGAGGCGGCGATGAGCGGAAGCGTTCCGCGGAACAGGCCGGTCCGGCGGCTCGGACGCGCCGGCGCTTGGCTGGCGGTCATCGCACTGGCTTGGGCGACGCTCGCGCCGACGCGCGCAGCGGCGCAGTCGGCGTCGGCCGACGCCGACGCCAGCCAAATCAGCGAGCGCGTCCTGCGCGCCGGCGACGGCCGTCTGCGCGTGATCGTCGAGAACCCGCCCGATCGCGCCCGCGCCGACGAATTGCAGGCCTGGATCGCCGAATGCGCGCGCGCGCAGCTGACCGCGTTCGGCCGTTTCCCGCTGCGCGAGGCGACGGTGCGGGTGCGGCTGGTGCCGCGCCGCGGCGACGACCCGGTGCCGTGGGGCCAGACCCTGCGCGAGAACGGCGTGTCGGTGCTGCTGTTCGTGCGCGAGGACGCGCGCTGGGCCGAACTGCGCGCGGACTGGACCGCAGTGCACGAGCTCTCGCACCTGTTCCATCCCTATCTGGGCGATGAAGGCCGCTGGCTGGCCGAAGGCTTGGCGAGCTATTACCAGAACGTGCTGCGCGCCCGCGCCGGGCTGCTCGACGGCGAGGAAGCGTGGCGGCGCCTGGACGGCGGTTTCCGCCGCGGACAGGCGGTGCGCGCGGGACGGCGCATGGACGAGATCGGCTGGCAGCGCGGCAGCACCATGCGCATCTATTGGGCCGGCGCGGCGTTCTGGCTGGACGCGGATGTGAGCCTGCGGCGCGAGCGCGGGCGCAGTTTGGACGAGGTGCTGGCGGCGTATTCGCGCTGCTGTTTGCGCGAGGACACGCGGACCGGGCCGGAGGCGTTCGTCGCCGCGCTGGACCGCGCCGGCGGCGGCGGCGTGTTTGCGCGCACGTATGCGCGGCATGCGGCGATGACGGGGTTTCCGTCGCTGGACGCGGATTACGCGGCGTTGGGGATCGAGACGAAGGACGGGACGCTGCGGTTTTCGCCCGACGCGGAGAAGGCGCGGTTGCGCGCGGCGATCATGGGGCCGCGGGCGGCGGTGGCGGTGCGCTCGTCGGCGGGTGGGGACGAAAGCGCGAAGTAGGCGGGGATCGCGGCAGGTGCGTTGTCGCGGTCGCGGCTCGCGCCGCTCCTACAGTCGGATACGAAACCGGCCGCAGCCCCTGTAGGAGCTGCGCAAGCTGCGACCGCGGCAATGCGATTACGACGAAACCCACATCGCCGCCGCGCCTCTACGCCCGCAGCGCCCGATCCGGACGCCGCGTGGCGAAACGGATCAATGCCCGTTCTTCGCCGCCTTGATGCCCGAGCTCATCAGCTTGTCGGTCCACGCGATGCCCACCGCCGAGACGATGAACAGGAAGTGGATCAGCGATTGCCACATCACGCCTTGCTGGGTCAGCTCGCTGCACTTCGCGGTCGCGTTGGCCATGCCGTTGGCGGTCGCCGCGGCCGCCGCCTGCGCGGCGGCGAAGGCCTCCGGCGTGCCGCACAGCGGCAGGCCGAGATTGCCCGCGCCGATGAAGGTCTTGAGCAGATGGATCGAGGAGATGCCGATGATCGCCATCGCCAGCTTCACCTTCAGCACGCTGGCGTTGACGTGGCTCAGCCATTCGGGCTGATCGGGATGGCCTTCCAGGCGCAGGCGCGAGACGAAGGTCTCGTAGCCGCCGACGATCACCATCACCAGCAGATTGGAGATCATCACCACGTCGATCAGGCCGAGCACGATGAGCATGATGCTCTGCTCGGTGAGACTGGCCGCGTCGCTGACCAGGTGGATCAGTTCGCGCACGAACTGGAACACGTACACGCCCTGGGCGACGATCAGGCCCAGATACAACGGCAGCTGCAGCCAGCGCGAGCTGAAGATCAGGGCCGGCAGGGGATTGAGTCGGTTGATCTTGGAGTCGGTCATGCGGAGTCGATAACGTTCGGGGAAAAGTGAGGAATCGCCGTGAACGGCGAGCGCGGCCAAACGCGGGCGTTTACCGCGGCGCGGGGCACAGAGTAGCCGGGCCGCGCCGTCATCGCCATCGCGAACGCCGGCGCATTCAGCCGCGATGCGCGCGGCACGCGCCTTTCCACCGCCGCAACGGCGCCGCGCGCGGGGCCGCGCGTACACTGCCGGCTCTTTATAGCGGAGTCCTTCCCCATGATCGACCTGCACTACTGGCCCACGCCCAACGGCCACAAAATCACCTTGTTTCTGGAGGAAGCGGCCGACGCCGGCCACGGCCTCGCCTACACGATCAAGCCGGTGAACATCGGCGCGGGCGATCAGTTCAAGCCCGAATTCCTGGCGATTTCGCCGAACAACCGCATGCCGGCCATCGTCGACCATGCGCCGGCGGACGGCGGCGCGCCGCTGAGCGTGTTCGAATCCGGCGCGATCTTGCAGTATTTGGCCGAAAAGACCGGCCTGTTCGCGCCCGCCGACCTGCGCGGCCGGGTCGAGACCAACGAATGGCTGTTCTGGCAGGTCGGCGGTTACGGCCCGATGCTCGGCCAGAACCATCACTTCAACCGCTACGCGCCGGAGAAGGTGCCTTACGCCATCGACCGCTATCAGCGCGAAACCGAACGACTGTACGGCGTGCTCGACAAGCGCCTGAGCGGGCGCGGTTTCGTCGCCGGGCAGGCGCTGAGCATCGCCGACTTCGCCTGCTACCCGTGGGCGCGCGAGCACGACTGGCATCACGTCGATCTGGCCCGCTACCCCAACGTGCAGCGCTGGTACGACGCCCTGAGCGCGCGCCCGGCCTTCCAGCGGGCCTACGAAATGGGCAAGGTATACCGCGCCGACAAGGCCATGACCGAGGAGATGCGCAAGCACCTGTTCGGGACTCCGGCCGCGCAAGCCACCTAAACCCGCCGCACCCGCCGCACCACCGCTGTTGCGCCGCCGGCCCGCCGGCGGCGCCCGCCACGGACCTTCCGCCCTGATGAACAACGCCCGCCGCCTCGCCGCCTGCCTGATCGCCATGTCGCTGACCGCCGCCACGCCCGCCCTCGCCGCTCCGCCCGCCGCCGCGCCGGCCGACGGCCGCCTGACCCTGGAAGCGCTGACCGGCGACGCGCCGCTGTCGGGCCCGAGCCTGCTCAAGCCCAAGGTCGCCCCCGACGGCAGCCGGGTCAGCTTCCTGCGCGGCAAGGAGCGCGACCGCAACCGCCTGGACCTGTGGGCCTACGACATCGCCAGCGGCAAGACCGCGTTGCTGGTGGATTCCGACGACGTGCTGCCCGGCGCGGAGGTGCTCAGCGACGCGGAGAAGGCGCGGCGCGAGCGCCAGCGCATCGCCGCGCTGTCGGGCATCGTCGACTACCAGTGGTCGCCCGACGGCAAGCGCCTGCTGTTCCCGCTCGGCGGCGAGCTGTACCTCTACGACCTCGCCCAAACCGGCAAGGCCGCGGTGCGTCGCCTCACCCACGGCGAGGGCTTCGCCACCGATCCCAAGCTCTCGCCGCTGGGCGGCTATGTGAGCTTCGTGCGCGACCGCAACCTGTGGACGATCGATCTGGCCGACGGCAAGGCCACGCAATTGACCAAGGACGGCAGCGGCACCATCGGCAACGGCGTCGCCGAGTTCGTCGCCGACGAGGAAATGGACCGCCACACCGGCTATTGGTGGGCGCCCGACGATTCGGCCATCGCCTTCGCCCGCATCGACGAATCGCCGGTGCCGGTGCAAAAGCGCTACGAGGTCTATCCCGACCGCACCGACGTGGTCGAGCAGCGCTATCCCGCCGCCGGCGACCGCAACGTGCTGGTGCGCCTGCTGGTGGCGCCGGTCGGCCGCGCCGGCGCGCCGCGCGAGGTCGATCTGGGCAAGGAACAAGACATCTATCTGGCCCGGGTGGACTGGCGCGACGCCAAGCGCCTGACCTTCCAGCGCCAGTCGCGCGATCAGCACACACTCGAACTGATCGAAGCCGATCTGAGCAGCGGCAAGCAGCGCGTGCTGCAGACCGAAACCAGCAAGACCTGGGTGCCGCTGCACAACGATCTGCGTTTCCTCGACGACGGCCGGATCCTGTGGAGCAGCGAACGCAGCGGCTTCGAGCACCTGTACCTGCTGTCGGAAGACGGCGCCCAGGCCACCGCGCTGACCTCCGGCGACTGGCCGGTGGACGGCGTGCTCGCGGTCGACGAAGCCGCCGGCCAAGTCTATTTCGCCGCCGGCAAGGACAGCCCGACCGACGCGCAGGTCTATCGCGTGCCGCTGGCCGGCGGCGCGATCGAGCGCTTGTCCAAGACCGACGGCATGCACGCCGCCAGCTTCGCCAAGAACGCCAGCGTCTACGTCGACAGCTGGTCGAACCCGTCGACGCCGCCGCAGCTGGAGCTGTTCCGCAACGACGGCAGCCGCATCGCCGCGCTGGTCGCCAACGATCTCAGCGACGCCAAGCATCCCTACGCGCCGTATCTCAAGGCGCAACTGCCGCTGGAGTTCGGCACGCTCAAGGCCGCCGACGGCAAGACCGCGCTGCACTACAGCCTGATCAAGCCGGCCGGCTTCGATCCGGCCAAGCGTTATCCGGTCGTGGTCTACGTCTACGGCGGGCCGGCCTCGCAGACGGTCAAGCGCGCGTGGTCGCCGGACTTCAACCAATACCTCGCTCAGCGCGGTTACGCGGTGTTCTCGATCGACAACCGCGGCACCCCGCGCCGCGGCGCGGCCTTCGGCGGCGCGCTGTACGGCAAGCAGGGCACGGTGGAAGTGGCCGATCAGCTCGAAGGCGTGAAGTGGCTGAAGTCGCAGCCGTGGGTCGAGGGCGGCAAGATCGGCGTGTACGGCTGGTCCAACGGCGGCTACATGACGCTGATGCTGCTGGCCAAGGCCAGCGACCAGTACGCCTGCGGCTCGGCCGGCGCGCCGGTCACCGATTGGGGGCTGTACGACAGCCACTACACCGAGCGCTACATGAACCTGCCCAAGCGCAACCCCGAGGGCTACCGCGAAGGCCGCGTGCTCGAACACCTGGACGGACTGACCTCGAAGCTGCTGCTGATCCACGGCATGGCCGACGACAACGTGCTGTTCACCAACTCGACCTCGCTGATGAGCGCGCTGCAGCAGCGCGGCAAGACCTTCGAGCTGATGACCTATCCGGGCGCCAAGCACGGCCTGCGCGGGCGCGACGCGCTGCACCGGCTGCGCCTGACCGAGGATTTCTTCGACCGCTGCCTCAAGCGCTGAGCGCTCGGGGCGTCATCGAACCGACGACAAGGAACGCGACGCGATGAACGCCGAACCCCGAACCGAATACCGCAAGCCCTGGGTGCAGCGCCATTGGCTGCTGATGCTGGTGATCAGCTTCCTGGCGATGATGGTGCTGTCGCTGGCCATCGGCTTCGGCGCCGTCTACGTGATGATGTCCTCGATCAAGAAGACCGAGCCGTATCGCGAAGCGATGGCGCGGGTGCACGCCGACGAGCGCATGACCCGGGCGCTCGGCGAACCGGTCGGCGTGCGCTGGGAACCGATGGGCGCGGTCGAACAAACCGAGCAAGGCCAAGCGATGTTCGTGGTGTTCCTGCAGGGCGCGCGCGGCACCGGCTCGGTCAATGTCGAGGCGATCTACGCAGAAGGCCGCTGGCGTTACCGCCGCGTCGAAGGACAGGTCGACGGACCGCCGCGCGAGCGCTTCGATTTGAACGCCGACGGCGACCGCTGATCGGCGCATGACCTTCGGCGCTTGGCCCGCCGCGCCCGCCGGCCGATGCTGGCGGGCGCTTCGCGTTCGCGCCCCTTTCTACTCACGACACAGGCCGCCGCCATGAAACCGCTCGTTTTCGCTATCGCCCTGGCGCTGTGCGCGCCCGCCCTCGCCGCCGCGCCGGCGGCCGCGCCCGCCGCGGCCCAGGCCGCCGCCAAGCCGTCGCCGGCCTGGGTCAAGCAAAGCAACGACTACACCACGATCCTGATCAAGGCCCAGGCCGATTTCGCGCCGGAAGGGTTCTCGTTCTTCGGCATTCCCGGCTACGACGACAAGGTCACCGACCTGCGTCCGGGCGTGAACGAGCGCTACCGCGCGGCGATGGCCAAGGCGCGCGCGCAGTTGCAGGAGAAGCTCGAACTCGAGCGCGATTCCAACGTGCGCCAGGATCTGCAGATCCTGCTCGGCGCGATCGATCAGAGCGTGCAGGGCAGCGAGCTCAACGAGAAGCTGATGCTGCCGTGGTTCGACGCGCCGCAGACGGTGTTCTCGGGCATGAACTCGCTGCTGACCGATCAGATCGACCCGCAGCGCCGGGCCAAGGCGCTGGCGCGCTTGCAGGCTTACGTCGGCCAGGCGCCGGGCACGCAGCCGCTGACCACGCTGGCGCGCCAACGTTACGAGGAGCGCTTGAGCAATCCGGCGCTGTTGCAGCCGAGCAAGCTGGAGGTCGAACAGGCGCTGGCCAACGTCGACACCTACGCCGCCGGCATCCGCAAGCTGTTCGCCAAGTACAAGGTCGCCGGCGCCGAGCCGGCGCTCAAGGCGATGGAGACGCAACTGCGCGACTACGGCCAGTGGACGCGCCAGCAGGTGCTGCCGAAGGCGCGCACCGATGCGCGCCTGCCGGAAGAGCTGTACGCGTTCCAGCTCAAGCAGTTCGGCATCGACGTCGAGCCGCAGCTGCTGATCCGCCGCGCCCAGGTCGAGTTCATGGAAACCCGCGCGGCGATGCGCCAGCTGGCGCCGCTGGTGGCGCAGGCCAAGGGGCTGAAGGTCGCCGATCCGCACGATTATGTGGCGGTGATCGCGGCGCTGAAGCGCGACACCATTCCCAACGACCAGCTCGAAGGCCGTTACCGCAAGATCATCGACGCGATCGATCCGATCATCCGCAAGGAGAAGATCGTCGACGTGCCGCAGCGGCCGATGGTGATGCGCCTGGGCAGCGAGGCCGAATCGGCGGCGCAGCCGGCGCCGCATTTCCTGCCGGCGCAGTTGGTCGGCAACACCGGTCAGCAGGGCCAGTTCGTGCTGCCGGTGGCGGTGCCCAGCCCCGGCGGCAAGGCGCTGCAGTACGACGACTTCAACTACGAATCGGCGGCGTGGACGCTGTCGGCGCACGAAGGCCGCCCGGGCCACGAATTGCAATTCACCGCGATGGTCGAACGCGGCGTGTCGCTGGCGCGTTCGATGTTCGCGTTCAACTCGGTCAACGTCGAAGGCTGGGCGCTGTACGCCGAAGCCGAGATGGTGCCGTACGAACCGCTCGACGGGCAGCTGATCGCGCTGCAGTTCCGCCTGCTGCGCGCGGCGCGCGCGATCCTCGACCCGATGCTCAACCTCGGCCTGACCGACCGCGCCAGCGCCGGCAAGGTGCTGCGCGAGCAGGTCGGCTTCTCCGAGGCGATGACCAAGCAGGAGTTGGACCGCTACATGTTCAACATGCCCGGCCAAGCGGGCAGCTATTTCTACGGCTACAGCCGGATCCTGGAGCTGCGCATGAGCACCGAGCTGGCCTTGGGCGATCGGTTCGACCGCCAGGGGTTCAACAACTTCCTGCTCGATCAGGGGCTGTTGCCGCCGGCGTTGTTGGCCAAGGCGGTGGAAGAGGATTTCGTGCCGAAGGGCAAGGGCAAGTGATCGCGGCGCGCGGTTGAGCGCGCTCGCAACGAAAAGGCCGCGGCGGGTGCCGCGGCCTTTTTTGTTTGTGGCGATGTAGGAGGCGATGCGCGGCAGGAAGCGTTCGCCGCGATCAATACACCAGCGACCACTGCAAGGTGTGCAACGCCAACACCAACCACACCACGGCCAAACACGCCAACGCCATCGCCACCGCGGTATAGCGCCGCAGCTTATGCACCGGCGGCTTCCACGCCGCGCGAACGTTCAGCACCGAAATCGCCGCGACCGCGAGGCTCAGCAATCCCAACAGCTGCGCGATCCGCAACGCCGAATCGAGCTGCCCGTCGAGCAAGCTCGCCGACGCGTCGATGCGGCCGAAGATCCACGCCCACAGCGCCAGCAGCAACAGATTGGCGATCAAACCGAAGAAGGTCAGCAAGCGCAGGTCGCGCCCGCGTCCGTCGAGCTTGAGCTGGCGCTGGGTGTGCCGGCGCACCAGCGCCGCGGCCGGCCACAGCGCGAGCGCGAGCACGTGCACCGCGGCGGCGGCGAACAGCAGCGGCAGCAGCCAGCCGGCCGAGCGCCACGCCGGCACCGGCTGCAGCCACATCGCCGGCGGCGTGTCGTCGGTGGCGATCGCCACGATCTTGCCGTCCACGCGCTTGGCCGCGAGCCGGCTGTCGCCGTCGAGTTCCTGCCACACATAGGGCTCGATCTCGCGCCAGCGCTTGAGCCGCCCGTCGCGCGTGCGCAGGGTCGACACGGACACGGTGTCGTCGTCGTTGAGCGTCACCACCGCGCTGCCGAGCAAGCGCGCGATGGCGAGGAAGTTGCTCGCCGACTGGCGGCTGCTTTCGTAACGGCCGAGCAGTTGCTTGCCGTGCAGGCGCGCGGTCAAGCGGGTCGGCGGCGGCACGCCGCGTTCGGGGTAATAGCGCTTGAGCACCCCTTCGATGAGGTCGCGATGCAGCGCGCGCCCGGCCGCGCCGGGGCCGTCGACCGAGACGAACACGCCGAGCTTCTTGTCCGGCAGCATCGCCAGATTGCTTTGGAACGCCTGCGTCGCACCGCCGTGGCCGAGCACGGTCAAGCCGTGCTTGTCGCGGCGGAAGAAACCCAGCGTCATCGAATCCAGGCCCGGCACCGGCGTGGACGCGATGCGCTGCATCGCCTGCGCGGTGTAGGGCTTGAGGATTTCGGCGCCGCGGTAACGGCCCTGATCGAGCTGGGCGATCATGAAGTGGGCCATGTCGACGCCGGTGGTCGACAGCGCGCCGGCCGGCGCCGGATTGACCAGCTCGAACCCGATCGGGCGCGCGCCGGCGTCGGCGTAACTCTGCGCCATGTCGCCGGCCAAGCCCTTCGGCAGCGGCTGGCGGAAGGTCGAGCGACGCATGTCCAGCGGCATCAGCACGTGTTCTTCGATGTAGTCGTTGAACGGCTGGCGCGCCACGCGTTCGACGATGTAGCCGGCCAGGGCCACGCCGTAATTCGAATACGCCGGCACCCGGCCCGGCGGGTAGATGCGCTCGGGCTGCACGGTTTCCAGATAGGCGCGCAGCGGCCGCAAACGCGACGGGTCGGCGGCGAACAGATGCTTGTTGGACTCCTCGAAACCGGCGCTGTGGGTCATCAGCTGGCGCAGGGTGACGCCCTGGCCGCGGTAATCGCGGATGCGGAAGTCGAGGTAGTCGTTGACGTCGGCGTCGAGGTCGAGCTTGCCCTTCTCGACCAGCTGCATCACCGCGGTCCAGGTGAACAGCTTGGAGATCGAACCGGGGCGGATCACGGTGCGCGCGGCGTCCATCGGCCGGCCCTTCTCGCGGTCGGCGTAGCCGTAGCCCTTGGCGAGCAGGATCTGGCCGTCCTTGACCACCACGACCACCGCGCCGGCGAGGCCGCCGCGCGCGAGCGCGCTGGGGACGAGGCCGTCGGCGTAGGCCTCCACGTCCACCGACACCAGCGCCGGCGCGGGCGCCGGGCCGGCGTGGGCTTCGAGCAGGATTTCGGCGCCGGCGCCGTCGTCGTTGCCGGGCGCGAGCGCGGCGGGCGTCGCAGGCGGCAACGGCGCCAGCGCGATCGGCGCCGGCGGCGGCAGCGCGATGGCCTTGGGCGCGGGCGGAGGCGGCAATGGGATCGGCTTGGGGGGCGCGGGCGGCGTGGGCGGTTGCGCGGCGACGGGCGCGGGCGGAACCGGCGCGGGCGGCGGCACCGGCTTCGGCGCGGGCTTCGGCGCCGGCGGCAGCGGCCGCAGTGGGATCGCCTGGGTGTCGTCGCCGATCCCGCCGTCCGACAGCAGCGGGCCTTGCTTCACCACGCCGCCCGACAGCGGCGCGACATAGGGCGCCGAACCCGGCGGGCGTTGCGGCGCGGGCGTATCCAGCACGATCCGCGAAGGCCGCGGCTCGGACGCGGCGGCGCGCACGGCGGCCGAGGGCGCGGTTCGCTGGGGCGCGACGGGGGTCGGCGACGGCGCGGCGGGACGGTGCGCCGGCGGCGGCGGGGCCGTCGTCGCGGAACGCGGCGGGGCGGAAACGGGCGTCGGCGGGGCGGTTCGCGGCGACGGCGGCGCGGAGGTCGGCGTAACGGTCCGCTGCGAGGGCGGCACGGGCGCAGCCGTGCGCGGCGACGAAGACGCCGGGGTCGGCGCGACGCTGCGCGGCGACGAAGAGGTCGGCGTGGGCGGTGAAGTCGCAGCGCGCGGCGAAGTGCCCGTCGACGGCGCGGCGCTTGTGCGCGGCTGTGCGCCCGCCGCGGCGGGCGCGCGCGTCGGCACGCCGCCGGACGCGGGCGCGGGCGCGGGCGCGGGCGCGGGCGCGGACGAGGCCGGGCGAGCGGGCGCGGGCGCGCTGTTGCCGGTCGCGGGCCGCGAGGCCGCGGGCACGGCGGTCTCGCTGCGGGCCGGCGCGGGCGCGACCGGACGCGGCGCGGACGACGCCGGAGCGGCGGGACGGTTCTCGGATGCCGCAGCGGCCTGCGGCGGCGTCGCGGACGCGGCCGGGCGCGACGCGGGCGTCGCCGCCGGCTTGGCCGGAGCCGCGGGCGCGGCCACGGCGGGAGCGGAACCCGAGCCCGCCGCAGGCGCCGTCTGCGCTGGCGCGGCGTTGCTCCCCGCCGGCGTCAGCGGCACCGCCGTGGTCGTGGCCGGGAACGCCGACGCGTTGCTGGCGCGCGGCGGCGCGGCGGCCGGGGCCGATGCGGCCGGGCGCGGCGGCAACGGCACCGCCGTCGGTGTGGCCGGAAACGCGGCGCTGCCGGGATTCGCCGGCGCGCTCGCGGCCGGCACCGGGGCCGGCGCCTCGTCCGGCTTCGGCGGCGCCTGCGCAGCCGGCGGCTGCGCCGCCGCGGCCCACGCCATCGCCAAGCACAAACCCACCGGCGCACCCACGCGCCAAGCCCGCCCCCAGACCTTACGACTCATCCCTAAACCCCCTCTCGCCCGGGCGCCGCCCCGGGGAAATCCATACGTAGCGCCGCGCGGCGGCCTTGCGGCCGGCGGCAGCCCGGCAGTGTACTTGCTCGCCGGCGACGCATCGGCGACCGCGGCGCGCCCCGGCGGCCCGCGGACGGGCGTTCGGGCGCCCGCCGCGCCATTCCCGCCGTCGCCGCGCCGGCCCGCCCCGGCGCCCGCCCCGCTTTCCTAATACGAAATTCGGTTTCACAATCCGAATAATCGCTTGCCGGCACGGCTTGGCAAGCCTCCGGCGCGCGCCCTAGAGTCGCGTGTGCCCTTTTCCGGCCCTATCGATGCCCGCCAAGCGCAGCAAGACCGTCACCGTCGCCGCGCCCGCCGCCGCCGCCCACAACCCGGGCGTCGCCCTGCGCGCCCTGCGCCGCCAGCGCGGCTGGACCCTGGCCGAAATCGGCGCGCGCACCGGCCTGCCGATCTCCACCTTGTCCAAGATCGAGAACGGCAAGATGTCGCTGAGCTTCGACAAGCTCACCCGCATCGCCCAAGGCTTGGAAGTGGACATCGGCGAGTTGTTCTCGAGCCAGCCGCCGGCCGGCAACGACGCCTTCGGCGGCCGCCGCAGCATCACCCGCGCCGGCGAGGGCTATGCGATCCGCACCGAGAACTACGACCATCTGTATCCGGCCTCGGAACTGCTCAACAAACGGCTGGTGCCGATCATCGTCGAGCTGCACGCGCGCAGCCTGGAAGAATTCGGCGAGCTGATCCGCCACACCGGCGAGGAATTCGCGCTGGTGTTGGAAGGCGCGATCGAACTGCACACCGAGCTGTACGCGCCGGCGCGCTTGGAAGCCGGCGACTCGATCTATTTCGACAGCACCATGGGCCACGCGTATCTGGCCGCCGCGCCGGGGCCGTGCCGGGTGTTGGCGGTGTGCTCGGGCGGCGAAGCGCATCTGCGCGAAGCGATGGCGCGCCAGGACGTGACCCGCGGCGCGCGCGGTCGGCGCGAGGACGCTTGAGCGCTTCGCGCCTGCCATAAAACTTCGCGCAAAACCCATCGCGGGCAAGGCCGAAGCGGCACGGCCGGCTGATCGCAGTCACACAAGCGGCTTGCAGCGATCACGGGGCCGAGTTTTCGCCGCATGAAAATTTTTCTCCGACCGGCGCCTCGCTCCGGGGCGCGCGGCGCGGCGCGGACGGGTTCGCTCGGACGGCTCGGCCCGAGCGGCTCAACTCAAGCGCGCCAACATGCGCTGGCTGCCGATCAGCCGCGCCCAGCGCGCGCCGACATCGCTCAGGCAGACGTAGGCGGCCTCGCCGGCCAGCCGCACCAGCATGCGCGGGCCGAGCCGCAGGCGCGGTTCGGCCGCGCACAGCTCGAAGTCGTAGCCCAATTGGCGGGCGAACCACGCGCAGCGCGCGAGGTGGTAACGGCTGCTGAGCAAGGTCACGCGCGAGCGCATGCCGTCGCCGAGCAGTTCGCGCGCGTTGCGCAGGTTCTGCAGGGTGTCGCGCGATTCGGCCTCCAGCCGCAGCGGCGCGTCGGCGGCGATGCCGCGCGCGAGCAGGCCGCGCCGCGCCAGTTCGGCCTCGGTGGGCTCGTCCGCGGCGCCGCCGCCGAGCAGCACCACGCTGCTCGGCGGACGTTCGCTCCACAGCGACACCGCCCGATCCAGGCGCGCCTCGAAATCGCGGTCGAGCTTTCCGCCCGGCGCGTGCTTGCCGAACAGCAGCACGCAATCGCCGCGCTCGGGCCGGCACGGCGCCTTGCGCGCCACCCGCAGCACGTGGACGAAATACCCGACATACACCAGCCCCGCGCTGAGCGCGCACGCGGCCGCGGCGACCGCCGCGACATGCAGGATGTCGCGGTCGCCGAACAACGCGATGCGGTGGGCGTTGCGGGTGGTCACGGCGGTTCGGAGTCGCGGATCGTCGTTGCGTACCGAAGGCGGCGGCGCGCCGCCGCCCGCGGCGTCAGTCCTGCGTGCTCAGCTGCAGGTTGGTCGACAGATCCGACACCAGATAGCCGATCCAGCCGAGGTAATTGCGGTGGATGTACGGCTTGCCGTTCTTGAGCTTGTAATCGAGGTCGCGGCTGTCCACGTAGGCGAAGCGCACCTGCTTGGCGTCGTAGGTGACGCGGATGCGGGCGACGTGGCTGCGCAGGTTCAGCGTCGAATCGATCTGGCCGGGCTGCTCGGCGGTGACCGACCAACCGCGGCCGGCGAGCGCGCGCTTGATGTCCTTGGCGACTTTCTCCGCGCCGACGTTGGCCGGAACCGCGACCGGATCGGGATCGATCAACGGCGCCGAACGCGCCTGCACCGGCGCCGAAAACGCGACCGCCGCGGCCAGCGCGAGCGCGGCCGACATCACTTGCATGAAACGCATGGAATCCCCCTGTCTGTGAAGCCTGAAGCGTCGATGGTCCGATCCGTCGTTGGATCGCGTGCTGGAATCGCCCCTGCGGCGTCCGGGCGATGCCGCGGCGGCGGCCGCGCGGTACGGCGCGGCGTGCGCCGGTCGAGGCCGCGCCATGATACGCGTCGCGGCTCGCGCCATCGCGCACGCGGCGACGCCGCCGTTTCCGCGTTCATCGAAGCGCCGACCCGACCTCGGCCCGCGCCGCGCGGGGCCCGTCGCGCCGCTTGGCTATACTGCGCGCTCGCCTCATCGCCCCGGCCCGCCCGCTCAGTGACGTCCACCGTTTCCCCGATGCCGCCTCTGGCGATCCGCGCCTACACCGCCAGCACGGCCCTGGGACTCGGTCTGCGCGCGCAGGCGAGCGCCCTGCGCGAACGCCGCGGCGGCCTGCGCCGCAACGATTTCGCCCCGCTCGCGCCGGATCAGGCGCCGCTGGACTGCTGGATCGGCCGCGTCGACGCGATCGAAGCCTCGCCGCTGCCGCCGTCGCTGGCCCAGTGGGAAAGCCGCAACCACCGTCTGGCCTGGCTGAGCCTGAACCAGGACGACCTGCCCGAGGCGATCGCGGCCGCGGCCGCGCGCTACGGCGCCGAGCGCGTCGCGGTGATCGTCGGCACCTCGACATCGAGCATCGGCGCCACCGAGGAAGCCTACGCGCGCCTGGACGACGGGCATTTCCCCGCCGATCTGGCCCGTCCGGTGCTGCACACCCCGCATTCGATCGGCGCCTTCGTCGCCGCCGCGACCGGCTTGCGCGGCCCCTGCGTCACCGTCGCCACCGCCTGTTCCTCCAGCGCCAAGGTGTTCGCCCAGGCCGCGCGCCTGATCGCCGCGGGACTGGCCGACGCGGCCTTGGTCGGCGGCGTCGACACCTTGTGCGGCAGCGTGCTGTTCGGCTTCAACTCGTTGCAGTTGGTGTCGCCCGAGCCGTGCATGCCGTTCGACGCGCAGCGCGTCGGGCTCTCGCTCGGCGAAGCCGGCGGCTTCGCGTTGCTGGAGCGTGGCGAAGCCGGCGCCAGCGGGTTGCAGCTGCGCGGCTACGGCGAATCCAGCGACGCCCACCACATGTCCACGCCGCACCCGCAAGGCTTGGGCGCGCGTTTGGCGATGGCCGATGCGCTGGCCCGCGCCGGCGTGGAGGCCGGCGAGATCGGCTATCTCAATCTGCACGGCACCGCGACGCCGGCCAACGATCAGGTCGAAGCCTTGGCGGTGGCGGCGTTGTTCCCGCCGCACTTGCACGCGTCTTCGACCAAGGGCTGGACCGGCCACACCCTCGGCGCGGCCGGCATCGTCGAATCCGCGTTCGCGCTGCTGGCGCTGGAAAGCGGCGACTTGCCCGGCACGCTCAACAGCCGCGATCCCGATCCCGGCAACGGCCCGCAGATCCGCTTCGACAACGCGCGCGCGCCGATCCGCTACGCCATGAACAATTCCTTCGGCTTCGGCGGCAACAACTGCTCGCTAGTGTTTTCGCGCGCATGAACGCTTCCGTCCGTCCCGCCGCGGCGCTGTCCGCCGTCATCGAAGGCATCGGCTATTGGAGCCGCGGCCTGCCCGATTGGACCGCCGCGCGCGCCTACGCGCTCGGCGGCGAACCGGCCGACGGCGCGCCCGCGCGGCCGTCGCCGCAATTGCTGCCCGCCAACGAACGCCGGCGCGCGCCGGAAACCGTCGCGGTCGCGCTGGAAGTCGCCGCGGCCGCGTGCGCCGCCGCCGGCCGCGATCCGGCCGCGCTGTCGTCGGTGTTCGTGTCCAGCCACGGCGACATGGCGATCACCGACTACATGTGCGCGACCCTGGCCAGCGACCCGCGCGCGATCTCGCCGACGCGCTTCCACAACTCGGTGCACAACGCCGCCGCCGGCTACTGGACCATCGGCGTCGGCGCGATGCGCCCGGCCACCGCGCTCAGCGCGCTGGAGGCCGGTTTCGCCCAAGGTGTGATCGAAGCGCTGGCGCAATTGGCGGCCGGCGAGGACGCGGTGCTGCTGGCCGGCTACGACGGCGGCGGCTACGGCCCGCTGGCCGAGGTCGCGCCGAGCGAAGGCTTGCTCGGCGCGGCGCTGGTGCTGGGCCGCGCGCCGTGCGCGGGGGCGCCGACGCTGCACGCCTGGCTCGGCGACGCGCCGGCCGAGGCCGACGCGCCCGGACGCCTGCGCCTGCGCGCCGCGGGCAACGCCAGCGCGCCGATGCTGGCCCTGTTCGACGCGCTGGCGGCGGGCGACAATCGCCTCGCCCTGCCGGCCGGCGGCGGCCGTTGCCTATGGATGGAATTGAGTCATGACTGAGGCCCCGTCGCCCGGACGCGACCGCCGGCGCGCGCCGGTGTTGGCGCCGATGCCGAGCGTTCCGCGCGCGCGCTTGCACCGCGACAACGTCGCGGTGGTGATCCCCGCGCTCAACGAAGCGCTGCGCATCCGCGAAGTGGTGACCGGCGCGCTGGGCCAATGCGCGCTGGTGATCGTGATCGACGACGGCTCCGACGACGACACCGCGCAGCGCATCGCCGATCTGCCGGCCGTGGTGCTGCGCCACGCGCAGCGCCAGGGCAAGGGCGCGAGCCTGCGCGACGGTTTCGCCGAAGCGCTGCGCCGCGGCGCGGCGGCGGTGGTGACGATGGACGGCGACGGCCAGCACGCGGCCGACGACATCCCGCGCCTGATCGACAGCGGCAACCGCTATCCCGGCCACATCGTGATCGGCGCGCGTTTGCGCAAGCGCGCCGCGCAGCCGACTTACCGCCGCCTCGCCAACAATTTCGGCGATTGGGGCGTGGCCTGGGGCACCGGCTACCAAGTCGCCGACAGCCAGAGCGGCCAGCGCCTGTACCCCGCCGACGTGGCCGCGCTGGAACAAGTGCCGGGCGAGAACTTCGTGTTCGAGGCGCAGATCCTGATGTCGGCCGCGCAGCGGTTGGGCACGCGCTGCGTTTCGGTGCCGATCGAATCGCGCTACAACGCCGACGGCGAGCAGGCTTACCGCGCCAGCCACTTCAAGCCGCTGCGCGATTTCAGCCGGATCACCTCGCACATCGTGCTGCAGTGCTTGCGCCGCGGCCGGGTGCCGGAGATGTACCGCAGCATCCGCGCCCATCCGCCGCTGATCGACGATCCCAGCGGCGAGTTCGCGCCCGCGCCGGAGCGCAAGGCGTCGGCCGGTTCGCGCTGACGGCCGCGCGCGTTTCGCGCGAGGCTCGCCAACGAAAACGCCGGGCGCGAAGCCCGGCGTCCACTCGATACGGAAGCGCGCGACCGCGGCTCAGCGCGTGGGCGGCGGCGGCGGGCCTTGCGGCCCCGGATCGCTCAACGGCGGCGGATTGAGCACATAGATCGCGACGCCGCGGGCGAACTTCTGCCGCGGACTGATGCTGATGCCGACCCCGCCGCCGCTGAAATGACGACCGCCGCCGTAGCTGCCGCCGCCCGCGCCGACGCTGACGCCGGTGCCGCCGGCGCCGTCCTCGGTGCCCTGGAACAGCACGCCGTTGGCGCCGAGCTTGGCCGCCTCCCCGCGCAGCTTGCCGATCACCGAATTCATCTTGTTCTGCTCGCCGTAGGTGAAGGCGCCGCTATTGCTCTGCAACAGCGCGATCTCTTCGTAACGGCTCGGCGGCGGGGCGAAGTACACCCGCACTTGCTCGACCGGCACCGGCGGCCGCGGCTGGCCGGTGATGACGTGGGAACTGGCGCAGGCCGACAACGTCGCCACCAGCGCGGCGAGGACGAAGAACTGACGCATGACGGCGACTCCTGAACGGACCGGGGCCAGCATGCCACGACCGGCCGGGGTCCGCGATGAACCGCCCGCACTGCGCCGACGGCCGTATCGGCACCGGCGGCGAGCGGCGCATCACCGGCTCGCTCCCGCGCGCCCGCCGAGGCAGCGCGCGCGGGCGAATCCGCGAGGCGGGCTCGGCTTACTTCGCGACGACGCCGTCTTCGGCGTGCAGAACCAGCTCGGCGCGGTCGGGCGCGTCCATCTTGTTCCACTTGACCAGGTATTCGGTCTTCTTCTCGGCGACGCTGCCCTTGTGCTCTTCGTACCAGGCCGCGGCGGCCGGCGTCGGAGTCACGTACTCGGTCTTTTCCATCCACTTCTTGAAGTCTTCGCCGAGCAGGTTGTACTTGGCGTCGGCGCGGTTGTGGATCGGCAGCAGCGAGAAGCGCGCCTTCCACACGCCCGGGCGCGGACTGACCAGCAGGTAATAGGTCTTGTCGGCGTCGAGCTTGACGTCGACGAAGTCGGCGTTCTCGGACACGACCATCAGCCGGTGCTCGCCCGGCTCCATCTGCACCGCCATCTTCTGCTTGAAGATCAGCGCGCCGAGGAAGCGGGTGGCGTCGTCGGGCGCGTCGTACACGGTCGAGGCGATGCCGCCGCCGACGAACGCCGCGCGCACGAACACCAGCAACGCCTTGCCGGGTTCGGGCTTGGGATTTTGATCCTCGGCGCGGACCATCAACGGTTCCTTGGCGAACGCCGGAACCGAGCAAAGCGACAGCAACAGCAGCGCGACGCGCAGCAGCTTGGACATCTGGATTTTCCCCTAGAAAACGCCGGCGTTTCCGGCGCGCGCATAGGGTAATCGCTGACCGGCGCGAAACCCAGACCGCTCGACGCCGACGGACGAACGCCTCACCGGTCCATCGCGACCGATGCGCGCGGCGAGCCGGGCTCGCGCCTTCGCCTGGCGCTCAGCCCATGCCGCCGTTGATCCCGATCACCTGCCCGTTGATGTAACCGGCTTCGTCCGAACACAGGAACCCGACCAACGCCGCGACCTCGTCGGCGCGCCCGGCGCGCCCGGCCGGCACCATCTGCTTGATCGCCTCGGGCGGAAACGCCTCGGCGGCCATGCGCCCTTCGATCACGCCGGGCGCGACGACGTTGACGGTGATGCCGCGGCTGGCCATCTCGCGCGCCAGCGACTTGGACGCGCCGTGCAACGCGGCCTTGGCCGCGGCGTAGTTGGTTTGGCCGCGATTGCCGAGCACCGCGGCGACCGAGGACACGCTGACGATGCGGCCGAAGCGGGTGCGCGCCATCGGCAGCAGCAGCGGCTGGGTGACGTGGAAGAAACCGTGCAGCGAGACATCGACCACGCGCTTCCACTGCGCCTCGCTCATGCCGGCCATCGGCGCGTCGTCGTGGATGCCGGCGTTGTTGACCACGCACTGGATCGGCCCGGCGTCGAGCAGCGCCGCGATCGCCGCGCGCGCGGCTTCGCCGTCGGCGACGTCGAACGCCACCGCGTCCGCCGCGCCGCCCGCCTCGCGGATCCGCGCGGCCACCGCCTGCGCGCGCTCGACGCCGCTGTTGGCGTGCACGATCACCCGCCAGCCCTGCGCGGCCAGACGCAAGCAGATCGCTCCGCCCAAATCGCCGCTGCCGCCGGTCACCAAGGCGCGCCGCGCCTGCTTATCCGCTCCGCTCATCGCCATTCTCCGAAACCGAACGGGAGCCGTGGCAGCCCGCTCGTTCCTGGTTCCTCTTCACTGGTTCCTAGCCCCGCGCCATCACCGCCGCGCGCCCGCTCGCAAGCACCTCGCCGGCATGCGAAATCTCGAACTCGTACTGCCAACTGTCGTCCGTCGCGATCAGCTTGCGCGCGCGGCCTTCCAACTCGCCGGGCAGATCGTCGATGCGCGCGGCGCGCAACTCCACGCCGCGCAGCGCCACCAACACGCCGGGCTTGGCGCGGCCGCCGTGCGCGCGCGCCAACAGGCCGCCGTGCACGGCCATCAGCTGCGCGCCGTACTCGCACAAATGCACCGCGTGCAGCCGTTCGCCGCTGCGCAGCGGATGGGCCGGATCGCGATGGCCGCCGCTGCGCGCGAGGATGCGCTCGTCGTCCCATTCGGGCACCGCGTCCCACAGGCACATCAGACCTTGGTGCGGGATCAGCTCGGCGATGGCTGCGCGGGTCTGAATCATGCTGCCGTTCTCGGTATCGGTCGCGCGGGTCACCAGCGATAGCGCAGGCCGGCGCTGAGATCGCGCGAGCGCACGCCGTCGCCGCGCTGGTAGGCGCAGTCCAGGAACAGGCTCAGGCGTTCGCCGCGGCCGAGCTGGATACCGGCGCTGGCCAGGCCGCCCTGCTTCGGCAGCGCCGCGCTGCGCACGCCGAAGCCGTAGCCCGGCGCGCCGGCGAACTCGAGGTTCGTTTGCGCATACTCGTCGCCGTAGCCGCGCAACGCCCGCGCTTCCAGGCGCGGCGACAGCGCCCAGTCGCCCAGATCGTAATCCGCGCTCCAACGCAGGCCGGCGCTGGCGGTGGTGCGCGCCAGCTTCGCCGAAGCGCCGACCAGATCGACGTCCTGCGCGCCGCCCTCGCGGAAGCCGTCGTTGTCCAGACGGGTGCGGGCGATGCTCAGCAAGGGCTGCAGGCGCGAGCCGCCGAGCTCGAAAGTCCAGCCGCCTTCCAGGTAAGCGCTGTAGCTTTGCCCGTCGTAGCGCGATTGCGCCCGACGCGCGATGTCGCCCGCCACCACGCTGCGCTCGACCCGGTTGCGCCAACTGGCATAGCCCAAGGCGCCGTTGAGATAGGCGTTCGCGCCGCGCCAACCGGCGTACACCGTGAGTTGCGCGACCTCGGCCTTGGCCTGGTCGCCCGCGCGCAAATCGGCGTCGAGCTTGTCGAATTGCGCGCTCGCGCCCAACAGCACCGACTCGGCGATCCAACCGTCCGCGCCCAGCGCGGTGCCGCGCGCGTCCAGATCCACGCCCGGCGCGTTGCGGTCGCCGTCCATGCGGGTGGAACCGTCGGACACGCGGATCCAGGCGCCGCCGCGTCCGGCGTCGCCGGCGCCGTCGCGTTGCAGCGCGCGCCGGCTCAGGTCCTGGCCGAACGAGGAGTGCCGCTGCAGCAGCGCGGCGGCGAAGCCGGCGTGGGCGTCGCCGGACAAGCGATCGATGCCGCTCATCGCGCCGGCCTCGCTCAGCGTGGTCAGCTCTTCGATCACCGCTTCCATATCGGCGCTGGGCCGGCCGCCGGCGGCGATGGCGTCGAGCGCGGTGGCGACGCCGCAGCGATTGAAGCCGTCGCACACGTCCTGGAAGCGGGTGTCGCTGCGCAGCACGTCCAGATAGGCGTGTTGCGCGTCGTAGGTCATGGCGAGCTTGAGGAAGGGCTGGTTCTGGGTGAGTTGGTCGAACCGGCCGCTTACCCCGCCCTGCGCGTCGATCAAGGTGTAGCGGGTGCCGTAGGCGTACTGGCCCGGCGCCTTGATCACGTCGAGGGTGCCGCCTTCCAGCACCGCGCGGCCGCCGACCTTGAGCAGGTCGGCGCGGCCGTCCGCGGCGACGTCGACCTGCAGCCGCGCGCCGGCGCGCTGCAGGTAATCGCCGTCCACGGTCAGCACGCCGAGCCCGTCGCCGGGCGCGAGCGTGCCGGCGTTGGTCAGGCCGCGCATGCGGCCCTTACCGAACAGCGTGCCGTTCGCGCCGACGCTGAAAACGCCCGCGCTGAAATCGTCCAGGCGCACGCGGCCCTGCTCGACCTGCACCTGACCGGTGAACAGGCCGGACGCCCTCTCCAGCGCGAGGGTGCCGGCGCCGGTCTTCACCAGCGTGCCGGTGCCCTCCATGCTGCTGATGGCGTCGTCGCGCCCGAGCCCGCCCAGGGTCAGCGTCGAGGCGCCGAGCCGGAGCAGCCCGCCGGCGGCCAGCGAGCCGATCGACAGCGGTTGGCTCATGCCGGACGTGTCCACCGCGAACACGTTGCCGATGGCGAGGCCGCCGGCCACCGCGTGGTCGCGGAAGGCGACCGTGCCGGCGCTGACGATCGTCGCCTGCCTGGCGTCGGCCTGGTCGAAGAACGACACCGTGGTGGAGGTGCCTCTGGCCAGCGCGATCACGGCGTTGCCGGCGTTGCTGCTTTCGCCGAAGGCGACGGTGCCGAAGCCGCCGCTGCCGATGCGCGCGCTGCCGGCGCTGGATTCGTCCTCGAACAAGACCTGTCCGTAGAGGTTCTCGATCGCGATGGTCGCGCGCCCCGCGTCGGAACGGTCGACGAAACGCACGGTCGAAATCGTGCGGGCCGCCCCGTCGAGCACGGTGATGCCGAGATCGGCCGCGCTCGCCTGCGACTCGAAGCGAATCTCGGCATTGTCGTAAGCCGCCAACGGGCCGGTGCCGAAGGCGCCCGTCGTCCGGGCGACGATCGTCGCGTTGTTGTTGACGACCAGGCCGCCGCTGAAGCCGTCGTTGCGCTGCTCGAACGTCACCGAACCGCGGCCGAAGATGTTCAGCCGGCCGGTACCGGAGACGTTGCCCTTGAGCCGCAGAGCGGCCGCATCGCTGCCCAGCAGTTGGATGCGGTTGGTCGCGGCGGCGTCGACTTGGATATCGCGCCCCATGTCGAAGCCGTTGCCCAGCACGTTCAACTGGCCGCCGGCGAAGCGCAGCTTGCCGCCTCCCAGGCTGGCGTCGAAGGCCACGTCCAACTCGCCGCCGCGCAGCGTGGTATCGCCGGCATAGGTGTTGGTGTTGCTCAGGTACACGCGACCGGGGCCGACGATGTCGAGGCCGCCGGCGCCGACGATGGGAACGTCGATGGTCGCCCTGACCAGCGAATCCGCCGCGATCGTCGCTTGCGCCGCGCCGATCGACAACGCGCCGCCGGCGCCGGCGCTCAGGCGGTAAAGGTTGTTGGCGCCGGAGAACCCCAAGCCGGTGAAGACCTGCGCGCCCTCCACCGAAATATCGTTGTTGGCGCCGGCGACCCGGAACGCCGCCACGCCCGGCGTCCACGCGCCGACGCTGCCGTCCTCGCGGGTCCAGTTGGTGTTGCCGGCGTTCCACACGCCGCTGCCGTTGTCCCAATAGTTCACCGGGTCGGCGGCCAGCGCCGCGCCGGGCAGTTGCAGACCCAAGGCCACCGCGGCGGCGAGCGCGCCGCGAACCCAACCGCGCGCGCCGCGCCGGCGGCCGCGCTGGCCGGAAGAGGTGGGCTCGATCGGGAGCGAGTGCGTCATCATCGTCCTTGTCCTGAAGGGAGTGGTGCCGGAACGCGGCGAAAACGATTATCCGCCTGCATCATCGCAGCGCATGATACCCATCGCCGCGACCGTGCCGGCGAGCGAAGCGGGCGCGGCCTGAACCGGCGCGCGCCGGTTCAGGCCGACGCGGCGTCCTCGCCGGAATCGATCATCGCCGCCGGCTCGCGCACGATCAGCAGCGCGAGCGCGAAGTTGAACACCACGCCGAGCGCGACCGTCGCGCCGATCGCGCGCAGCACCGGGATCGACGACAGCGCCAGCAGCGCGAACACCATGAACGTGGTGAGGCTGCAAACGATCACCGCGTGCAAGGTGCGCAGCTGTTCGGCGCGGTCGTCGCCGGCGTGGTCGAAGAACAGCGCGTAGTCCAGGCCCAAGCCGGCGGCGAGGATCAGCGAGACCAGATGGAACAGGTTGAGCTCGACGCCGAAGCCGCGCAGCGCGGCGAGGATCAGCAGCGTGCTCAGCGCCATCGGCGCCAACACCCGCAGCACGCGGCGCGGCGAGCGCAGCGCCACCCACACCGCCGCGGCCAGCAGCACGCCGGCCAGGGCCAGCGCCATCAGCACGCGGCCGCGGTATTCGGCGACCAAGGATTCCGACGCTTGTTTCAGATCCAGCAGATGGCCGCCATGGCGGCGCACCACCGCCTCGACCGCTTCGGGATCGTGCAAGCCCGACAACGCGACCAGCGCGGTGGCGTGGCCGGGCCGCTCGCGCAGCAGGCCTTCGATGCTGCTCGCCAGCGCGGTGCCGGCCAGATCGCGCGGCCGCAGCGGCGGCGCGTGGCGCGCGGCTTCGACCTCGCGCAGGAAATCGGCGAAGGCGTCCTCGCGGAACGGCGTCGCCGCGACCGCTTCGGCCAGCGCCGCGCGCAGCGCCTCGGGTTCGGGCAGGCGACGCTGGCGATCCAGCTGAGTGCGCGCGCTGGGCAGATAGCGAGCGGCCAGATCGAAACCGACCAAGGCGCCGCGCTGGCGCAGTTGCGGCAATTCCTTGAGCAGGCCTTCGGAGGCTTGCAGCGCGGCCTCGGCGTCGCGCGCTTCGATCGCCGCGACGTAACGCACGTCCGGCGCGCCGAGCTCCTCGCGCAGCTGCGCGTCGCGCGCCAGCGCCGCTTCCGGCACCGGGGTGAGTTTGGCCAGATCGTTCTGCCAGAACGGCCCGGGCACGAACAGGACCACGGCCAAGGCCAGCGCCGCCAGCAGCGACACGCTGGCCACGCCCAGGCGCGGCCAGCGCGCCAGCGCGGTCCACACCCGCGCCAGCCGCTGCGATTGGGCGACGTCGCGCGGCGCCGGATCGATCAGCGCCGGCAGCACGAAGCGCGTGGTCAGCGCGGCGGTGGCGAGGCCGACGATGGTGAACACCGCCAGCTGCTGCAGGCCGTCGACGCCGGACACGAAGAAGGTCAGGTAGGCGATGCAGGTCGAGGTCACGCCGGTGCCGAGCGTCGGCCACAGGCTGCGCGCGCTCGCCCACGGCGACAGGCCCGGACGCTGATGGCTGTAGAGGTGGATCGGGTAGTCCTGGACCACGCCGATCAAGGTGAAGCCGAACGCGACGGTGATGCCGTGCACGCCCTCGAAGCAAATCGCGACCGCGCCCAGGCCGGCCAATCCCGCGGTCGCCAGCGGCAGGCCGCCGATCAGCGGCGCTTTCCAACTGCGGTACGCCAGCCACAGCAGCGCGACGAACAGCAGGCTGTCGATGGTGCCGATCAAACTCGCTTCGCGCTGGGTGCGCCCGCCGATTTCCAGCGAGAACGCGCCCGGGCCGCTGATGGTGAGCCGGGCCGGACCGGCGCCGCGCGCCTTATCGAACGCGGCGCGGATCGCGACGATGGCGCGCTCTTGCCCGGCCGGGTCGAAACCCGCCGTGCGCGTTTCCACCGCCAGCAGCGCTTGCTTGCCGGCGCGGTCGAACCACACGCCGTCGAGCGTCTGCGGCATCGCGCCGGGTTGCCAGGCCTCGGCCAGGCGCAGCATTTCCAGGGTCGGGTCGCTGGGCAGCAGCGGCTCGATCAGCTCGCCCGCGGGCGAGCCGAGGTCTTGCACCCGGTTCTGCAGCTGGTCGCGCAGGTAGGCGGTGTGCAGGCGCTGTTCGTCGAGCGTCGGCGACAGCAGATAGCGGTACGGCCGCAGGCGTTCGGGCACCGCGTCCAGGCCGAGGCTGGCGCCGTTGGCGACCAGCTTGAACTCGGGCTGCGCGATCAGCGCTTCGCGCATCGACTGCGATTGCGCGGCCAGCGTGGCCGGCGCGTCGCCTTCGATCGCCAGCAGCAGCAGGCGCGAACCCGGGCCTTCGCCGAGTTCTTCCAGCAGCAGCTTCTGCGCCGGCGTGCGCGCGTTCGGCATGAACCGGCGCAGGTCGCCGCTGAGCTGCAGCTGCGCGCCGATCGCCCAGCCGGCGACGGCGAGGACGCCCAGCCACAGCAGGGCGAACAGCAGACGGCGCGCGGGCGTCATCAGCGCGCCGGGCCGTGGCTGCGGCACAGCGCGGCCAGTTGGCTGGCGTCGCTGACGCCGGCGGCGGCGCGCGCGGCGCTGCCGAGCAAGGTGCGTTGCTGGTCGCTGCCGCGCGCGGGGCGGGTTTCGATGCAGCGCAGTTCCTCGTCGCGGCCGAACAGCGCGATCTCGCGCACGCGCGCGGCGACCTGGGCGTCCTTCGGCGTCATCGTCACGCTCCACTGCCGGCGCGTGCCTTGCGCGGCCAGCGCGTAGTGGCGCTCGAGTTCGGCGCGGTCGCCGCCGAGCAGGGCGCCGAAGCTGGCCTGCAGCGCCACCAGTTCCGGCGCGCGCGACAGCGAGAAGCGCCGCGGCGGCTTGCCGGCGCGGGCGATGCTGACCTCGCCCTGGCCCGGCTTGGCGCCGGTGCGGATGGTGGTGGTTTCCGCGTACGGATCGCGCACCTCGCGCACCAGGGTGTCGGCGTCGGGACGGCGGTATTCGCCGGACACGCGCAGCGGCGCCTTGAGCAAGGCCGAGCCGCGCACTTCGACGAAGTCGGTGCGCGCCGGCACCGGCTGGGCCAGGCGCGGCAGGATCCAGGCCGGGTCGGCGGGCTGCGCGCCGGCGTCGGCGGCGGCCGCTGCGGGCACGGCGGCGGCCGCGCTCGCGGCGGCCTGCTCAGCCGGCGCGGCGAGCGGCGACGTCGCCGCCAGCAGCAGCGCGAGGGTCGTGCAGAGCCGTTGCGGGCGGAACGTAGGAAGCGTCATCGGCATGCCAGAAATCGTAGAAGTTGAACCAGTTGTACGGCGCGCTGCGAGCGTGGTGCTGCAAGCGCTCGGCGTAGCGTTGGGCGAGCGCGGCCAGCTGCGCCGGGCGCTCGCGCCGTTCGATGCTGAGCGCGTCGGCGAACGGCTCGAACACCATTTCGTAGCGCGCGCCGCCGCGGTACAGGCCGAACGCCAGCGCCACCGGCAGCTTGAGCGCGGCGGCGATCAGCCACGGCGAAGTCGGAAAGCGCGCGCCGGCACCGAAGAAATTCGCCGCGATCGAGGGCTCGCCCGGACCGGCGCGGTCGACCAGCATCGCCACGATGTCGCCGTGGTCGGTGGCGTGCTTGATCTGCAGGGCGATGCTGGGACCGTCCTGGCCGGCGTCGATGACGTTGGCGGCGATCTGCGGGTCCAGCGCATCGAGCAAGCGCATCAGCGCGGCGTTGTGGCCGCGGTCGAGCACGACCTTGACCCGCGTCTGCGGCCGCCGGCGCGCCAGCACCCGCAGCGCTTCGAAGCTGCCCAGGTGCGAGCCGAACAGCATCAGCCCCTGGCCGCGATCGAGATGGGCTTCCAGCGCGTCCAGGCCGCGCACCTCGACTTCGAAGCGATCCATGCCTTGGCTGAGCATGAACACCCGGTCGAGGATGGTCGCGGCGAAGGTGTGGATGTGGCGGGCCACGTCCCGCCACCCCGCCTCGCGCCCGAGCGCGCGGCGCAGGTAGGCGCGCGAGGCGCGGCGCTCGGGGCCGCGCGCGAGCAGGTAGAAGGCGACGATGGGGTACAGCGCCAGCCGCGCCAGCGCGCGACCGCCGTGGTTGGCGATCAGGAAAATGATGCGGTAGGCCAGCGGCCCCGCGCCTTCGGGGCGGTTTTTCCAATGCCCGGCGTTCATGCGTTCGCGTCCTTGCGTTGCGGGGTGTGGGTGCTCGCGCCGTCGGCGACGATCTCGCCGCTGGCCAAAAGATCCTCGCCGCGGCGCACGCGGAAGCGCCAGCGCGACGGGGCGAGCGGTTCGAGCTCGACCTGCGCGGCTTCGCCGGGCAGCAGCGGCTGCAGGAATTTGACCTGCGGCAGGCGCAGGCCGCTCGACTCGCCGTGCTGCGCCTGCACGGCTTCGAGGACCCGCTCCAGCAGCACCACGCCGGGCACCAGCGGCCGGCCGGGGAAATGGCCCGGCAGGCAGGGATGATCGGCGGGGACGACGAAATTCATGGGCGGTGCGCGCGGCGGCGTTGGCTGAGATCGAAGGATAAAACAGGCGCGGATGAAACGCGGCGGAACGGCGCCGCTGCAAGCGTTTTCTCGCGCATTGGGGCGCGCGCGGCGTTCAGGACGAGAACAACTCTTTCCAAAAGCGCGGCCCGAGCCGGGCCATGCGCCGCAGGAAATCGAAGAACCCGGTTTCCGGACGGTCGTGGAAGCGGCGGCAACGCACCGCATACTCGCCGGCGAACATCGCGCCGAGCACGCCGTAATTGATGATGTTGGCGAACCACGACCATTGTTCCTGGGTGATCGACGGCGACGGCGCGTAGCCCAATCGCGCCAGCAAGCCGTCGGGCACGGCGATCAGCGCCAAGGCGCCGTTGGCCAGGGTCAAAAACGCCAGCACTGCCGCCCACAGCGCGGTCAGCCCGCGGGTGTAGCGATACAGCTCCGGCGCCAGCTCGCGCGGCGCGCGGCCGTACAAGGCGGCGACGATGCGGGTGATCAGCCCCTCGCGCGGCGCGCGCAGGCTGCGCGCGAACCACCACGCCAGCCAACCGTTGAACAGCACCGGCGGCGTCAGCAGCAGCATCTGCGCATACGGGGTGCGCGCCAGCGCGGCGAGCGCGGCCAGCAGCGCGGCGAAGATCGCCCACGGCGCCGGCCGCAGCGCCAGCAGGCCGTCGACGGCGACGAAGGCGGCCAGATCGGCCAGCGCCAGCGCCGCCGGCAGGCCGCCGCCGTCGTGGCTGGCCCAGTGCGCGAGCAGCGGATAGGCGATGGCCAACAGCGCGCGCGCCGGGCCGCTGGCGCTGGAGGCGAAATCGTTCACGATGGGTCGGAGTCCGGCGGGCGGCGGTCGCGCCGGACGCGCCGGCGCGGGCGAATGCAGCGAAGGATCAGGCGGCGCGGTGCTGCTCGATATGGCTCGACAGCGCGCGCAGCGAGGCGAAGATGCGGCGGTTTTCGTCGTTGTCCGAACGCAGCTGGAAGCCGTAGCGCTTGGTGATCGCCAGTGCCAGTTCCAGCGCGTCGATCGAATCCAGGCCCAGGCCGTCGTTGAACAGCGCCGCGTCCGGGTCGATCTGGTCCGGGGCCACGTCTTCCAGGTTCAGGCTCTCGACCAGCAGCTGCGCCAGTTCGCGTTCGGCAGGGCTTTGTTCAGACATCGTGTGTTCCGTGACAGACTTAACAAGGGGCGCCACGATCCTTCATCGGGCCGCAGCGCGCAACCATCGCTTTGCGGCAGGGTCGGGGCGGCTTCTGGCCGAAAACCGTCAAACCCTTTGGCATCAAAGGCTTGACCCGAAAAATCCGCACCTTGCGGGGTCGGGCCTGCGACCGCGCGACCGCGCTGCCGGCGCCTGCCGCGAGCTATCATTTGCGCATGAAGCCTTCCGTTTCCGTGTTCGCGACGGCCGTCCCGGTCTTCGCCGCGGCCCGCTCCGCCGAGCCGCCCGCCCCTGCCGCACTTTTGCTATACCCCGCCGCCCCGTCGCGAGGCCGGCGATGAGCGCCGCGCCCGCGATGGTCGGCGGTCCGCACCTGGACGTCGATTACCTCGACGCCGATCCGGCGCAGCTGCTGGCCCAGGACGACACCCTGGCCGTGTTCGGCTTCGGCCAGGACGCGCCGCACCACGACGACCCGCGCTACCTGCGCGTGGCCCTGGAGCCCTACGGCGACCGCCGCCTGGAGCGCTGGCGCGGGGTCGGTCCGGTCAGCAGCGGCCGCGACGGCGATCTGGCCTGGTCGGAAGACGGCGCGCTGCAGTTCGGCGTGATCGAACTCGACGAACCCGAGCCGCTGCCCGGCGAGCCGGCCAACGGCGAAATCCGCCGCGCCGCCGATTACCTCTACCGCAAGCTGCTGGCGTTCACCGCGCAACGCGGCTATCCGCATCTGCTGCGGATCTGGAACTACCTCGACGGCATCACCCTCGGCCACGGCGACGAAGAGCGCTACCGCGTGTTCTGCGTCGGCCGCGCCGACGGCCTGGGCGAGTTCCCGACCGCGCGACTGCCCGCGGCCACCGCGATCGGCCGCGTCGACGGGGCGCGCCGCCTGCAGGTGTATTGGCTGGCCTCACGCACGCCCGGCGCGCCGCTGGAGAATCCGCGTCAGGTCAGCGCGTACCGCTATCCGCGCCGCTACGGCCCGCAATCGCCGAGCTTCGCCCGCGCGATGCTGCCGCCGCTGCCGGCGCAGATGCCGCTGCTGCTGTCGGGCACCGCGGCCGTGGTCGGCCACGAATCGCGCCACGCCGATTCGGTGCTGGCCCAACTCGAGGAAACCCTGGCCAATTTCGACAGCCTGCTCGGCGCCGCGCGCCAACAGCGCCCCGGCCTGCCGACCGCGTTCGGCCCCGGCTCGCGCCTGAAGGTGTACGTGCGCGACCTGCCCGACCTGCCGATCGTCGCCGCCGAACTCGACCGCCGCTACGGCGACCGCGTGCCGCGCGTGCTGCTGCATGCGGCGGTGTGCCGGCATGAGTTGCTGGTGGAGATCGATGGGGTGCATGGGTGAGTAGGAGCTGGAGCGGGAATGAGGGGAACAGGGAATGGGGAATGGGTTGAACGCGGGCACGCGAACCGCTGCCTGTTTTGACGATCCGAACCCGCCCGACTACCCGCAAGAAGGCCCGCTTCGGCGGGCCTTTCCCGTTCCCGCCATTCCCCGCCCCCTTCTTTCCCGCTTCTCGATTCCCGCTTCCCGCTCCACGCTCCACGCTCCAAAAAACGAAAGGCCCGCCTACGCGAGCCCTCCGCATCCCGAAGCGTCTACCCCAACCTCAAAGATCCACCCCGAAGCCGACGCCGCCCGAGCTCTCCGAACCGGAGAACGCGGCGCCGATGCTGATCGAAACGTTGTCGTTGATGCGGCGGCCGTAGCCGATGGCCAGACCGCTTTCGCCGTCCTGGAAGCCGGCGCCGACCGAGAGGCGGCCGCGGCCGGGCTTGGCGTAAGCGCTGTTGGCCGACATCTGCGACATCGCCGCCGACATCGCGCCGTTGCGGCGGATGCGCCGGTCGAGATCCTCGAAGCGGTCGTTCACTTCGGCGCGGAAGTTGCCGAAGTCCAGGTTCAAACCGTTGATGCGCTGATCGGTATAGGCGTTGGCCTGCTGCACCGAGGACGCGTTGCCGGCCTGCATCTGGCGCACGTTGACCGCGTCGGTCGCGGCGGTGCCGTTGGCGACGTTGGCCACGCGCGTGCCGTTGGCGCCTTCCAAGGTCATCGTGCTCTTGGACGCGTCGTCGTAATTGGCCGACAACGCCGAACCGCCGCCGCCGCCGCCCGCCGGGCCCTGCGGCCCTTGCGGACCCTGCGGCCCTTGCGGACCCTGCGGGCCTTGCGGGCCCTGCGGACCGGCCGGGATCGCGGCGACGCGGCCGTACAGATCGGTCAGTCGGCCGTCGACCGCGCCGAACGCGGACGCGACATCGTTGAACGCGCTGCCCTGGATCGTGTACGTCGGCGGCGTGAACACGCCGCCGGCGAAGCTGGCGCCGCCGCCGAACACGCCCATGACGCGATTGAGCTGGGACAGGTTGACCGCGTCGGTGTCCTGCGTCGCCGCGGCGACGTTGACGATCTGGCGCTCGGCGCCGGCGGCGCCGACCGAAATCGTGTTGGCGCGATCGGCGACGGAATTGTTGCCCAGCGCGACCGCGTCGTCGGCGGTGGCCTGGCTGTTGAAGCCGGCGGCGAGGCTGCGGGCGCCGCTGGCGATGTTGTTGTTGCCGATGGCGGTGGCGTCCGCGCCGCTGGCCTGGTTGCCGCCGCCCAACGCGTTGGCGCGATCGGCGGTGGCGCTGTTGCCGCGCCCCACGGCGTTCGCTCCCGCCCCATCGGCGATGTTGAAGTTGCCCAACGCGCTGGAATCGTCGATGTTGGCGAGGTTGCCGACACCCGCCGCGGTGGCATTGGCGCCGGTCGCCTGATTGCCGCGGCCCACGGCGGTGCTCGCGTCGCCCATGGCGATGTTCTGATTGCCCACGGCGGTCGAGCGCGAGCCTATCGCGGCGTTTTCATTGCCCAAGGCCTGACTGTCCGCGCCGTCGGCGATGTTGTTGTTGCCGCACGCGACGGCATTCGTGCCGGTCGCCGTGCTGCCGCCATCGTTCTCGTTGCCGGCGATGCCGTCGTTGAGGTCGCAGTTGTTGCCTGCGAGCGCCTGTCCGGGCGCGACCACGTTCAAACCGATGACGCTGGCGATGGCCAGCGCCAATAGAGTGCTGCGTTTCATTCCATTTTCCCCTAAGGCTGACAAGAACCGATACGGAACCGTCAAGGCATGCGTTCTGGCTGAACGGTAAGACCGCGCCCTCCCCGGCACCGGCCCGCTAACCATAAAGCGATTTTATGCACTTTTGTACCGCCAAGAAGGTGCGAATTACTTCACCGAAGCGGACGCTTTCGGAATAGCTTCGGTAACGCTGCTGCAACGCAGCAGGGAGACACTATCGGGTTGATCGAAAATCCAGCGCGCAGCGACGGCCCTACCGGCGATGACGAAAATCGCCCGACCGACGGGCGTTCGGTGCGATCCGACTCTATCTCTCGACCGCGGCCAAGCACCGCCGCAACGCGTGTTTTTCGCCAACCGCAAAGCGGACGCGAAATCCGCGCAAACGCTCGTCGAGCCGCCGCTACTTGAACGGCGAGCCCGCCACCGCGACCAACGGCACTTGAACCGGCGCGGCGCGCCACTAATTTTGCTAGGCGGCCGATCCGGCCGGTCAGCGGAGCGCAACGACGATGGGAGTGATCAGCCTGATCTGGGGCGTGGTGGCGCTGCTGTGGATGATCCTGGCGCTGATTCCCTTGCTGGGATGGGGCAACTGGTTCCTGATTCCGTTCGCCGCCGTCGGCGCGATCATCGCCGCCATCGGCGTTTTGTTCAGCGGTTCGGGCAAGAACGGCCGCGCCAAGGCCGGCTTGATCCTCAACGCGCTCGTCATCGTCGTCGGCATCGCGCGCCTGAGCCTCGGCGGCGGCCTGATCTGACCGTTCGCGCCGCGACTTGCGTCCGCTTCCTGTAGCAGCGGCGCAAGCCGCGACCGCGCAACCCGCCGCCGCGACGCAGCTACAACGCCGCGCGCGCCGCCAGCAAAGCCCGCGTGTGCGCATGCGCCGGCTCGCGCAGCACCCGCTCGGTCGTGCCGGTTTCGACGATGCGCCCCGCCTCGAGCACCGCGATCCGCTCGGCCACCGCGGCCGCCGCGGACAGATCGTGGGTCACGAACAGCAACGCCAGCCCGTGCTCGCGCTTGAGCCGCGCCAATAACTGCAACACCGCCGCGCGGTGATGCGCATCCAAGGCCGACACCGCTTCGTCGCACACCAACAGCTGCGGCTGCGTCGCCAACGCCCGGGCGATGGCGATGCGCTGGCGCTGTCCGCCGGAGAACTGGTGCGGATAACGTTCGAGCATCGGCTCGTCCAGACCCACCGAGCGCATCAGTTCGGCCGCGCGCGCGCGGCGCGCGGCCGCATCGCCGAGCCCGTGGATGCGCAAAGGTTCGGCGACGATATCGACCACGCGCAGGCGCGGATCGAGCGAAGCGTAGGGATCTTGAAACACCACGCCGGTGCGCGCGCGCAGCCGCCGCAGCGCCGCCGCATCCAGCGACGCCAGATCGACGCCGTCGAACGTCACCCGTCCCTGCGCACCGCGCAACAAACGCAGCAGCGCGCGGCCGAGCGTGCTCTTGCCGCTGCCGCTCTCGCCGACCAAGGCCAGTCCTTCGCCGCGGCGCAATTCGAGATCGACGCCGTCCAAGGCCGCGCGCGGGGCGCGCGGATAGCGCATGCGCAAGCCTTCGCCACGCAGCAACACCGGCGCATCGGCCTCGGCCGTCGCCGCCAGCGGCGCGATCTTGTCGGCGGCGATCAACTCGCGGGTGTACGCCTGCGCGGGCGCGGCGAACACCTGCGCGGCGGTGCCGCGTTCGACCACGGCGCCGCGCTGCAAGACCAACAATTGCTGCGCGTAAGCGCCGACCAGCGGCAGATCGTGACTGATCAGCAACAACGCGAGGCCGTCTTCGCGCCGCAAGCGATCCAGCAAATCCAGAATGTCGCGGGCGATGCGCGCATCCAGCGCCGAGGTCGGTTCGTCGGCGATCAGCGCGCGCGGTTGCGTGGCCAGCGCGAGCGCGATGGCGATGCGCTGGCGCTGGCCGCCGGAGAACTGATGCGGGTAACGCGCGAGCGCCGCGGCGGGCTCGGGCAGTTGCACGCGCTCCAGCAGCGATTGCGCCTGCCGCTGCGCCTGCGCGCCGCCCATGCCGCGCACCGCGCGCAAGGTTTCGGCCAACTGCGCGCCGACCCGCCGCAACGGATGTAACGACGCGAGCGGATCCTGCGGCACCCACGCCAAGGTACGACCACGCAAGCGCGCGTGCTGGGCCGAGTCCAACCCGACCTCGGCCCCGTCCACGCGCAACTGCCCGCGCGCGCGCAACGGCGCGGGCAACAAGCCCAGCAACGACAACGCCGTCAAACTCTTGCCGCTGCCGCTTTCGCCGACCACGCCCAGGCATTGGCCGGCGTGCAGTTGCAGATCTAGCGGACCGAGCAAGGCCCGCGGCGCGCGCCCGCGTTCGGCCGCTTCGACCGTCAAATCCCGCAGTTCGAGCAAGGCGCTCATGCCGCCGCGGCCTCGGCCGGCTCGCGCGCCTGGGCCTGGCCGCGCACGTCCAGCCAATCGCGCAGTCCGTCGCCGAGAAACTGGAACGCCGCCAAGGTGGCGACCAGGAAGCCGGCGGGGAACAACAAAGTCCACGGCGCGCTGTCGAGTTCCTGCACGCCCTCGGCGAGCAGGCCGCCCCAACTCGAGGACGGCTCGTCGATCGACAAGCCGAGAAAGCCGAGAAAGCTCTCGACCAAGATCGCCTGCGGCAGGATCAGGCCGAGATAGACGAACGCCAGCGGCAACAGATTCGGCAGCACATGCCAGCGCAAGCGCTGGCCGAAACTCGCGCCGGCCGCCTGCGCGGCGAGCACGAACGGCGCCTCGCGCAAACGCGCGGCCTCCGCGCGCATGACCCGGGCCAGATCGATCCACACGTAGCCGCCGATGGCCGCCAGCAGCAGCCACAGCGAGCGCTCGAACAAGGTCAGCAGCAAGATCACCACCAACAGGAACGGCAGCGCCGAGAACACGTCGAGCACGCGCAGCATCCAGCGCTCGACCCGGCCGCCGGCGAGCCCGGCGACCGCGCCGTAGCTAAGCCCGATCGCTAAAGCCACTACGCTGGAGAGCAAGCCGATCCCCAGCGACAAACGTCCGCCGGCCAAAGTGCGGGCGAACACGTCGCGGCCGATGGCGTCGGTGCCGAACCAATGTCCGGCCGTCCCGGGCGCCGCCGACAGCGCGTCCCAGTCCGGCAGCACCGGACCGTAGCGGCTGAGCAACGGCGCCAGCCAGCAAGCGGCGGCGAGAACGGCGAGCACCGTCAGGCAGGTGCGGGCGAGCGGGGGCAAGGGGGCGGAAAGGCGCATCGCGGTCATCGTAACGGCTCAAGCGGCCTTGCGACGCGCCCGTCGCCGCGAACCCCGCCCCGCGGATCGCCCCGCCGCCCGGCCCCTTCTTTCCCGCCCGCAGGCCCCAGACCGCTCGCCGGCCCGCCCACATTCCCCGCCGTCATACCCAGATAAGCCATCGCCTTTTCCCCTGCCCCCCTTCCCCGCGCCACATTTCCTACATGGTGACTGGGAAATGCTGACGATGAAGGCCAAGTACGCCCTGCGCGCGATGTGCGCACTGGCGCGCGCCGAGGGCGGGCGCGCCGCGCCGGCGCCGCGCCACGGCCGGCTGCAGGCGCGCGCGATCGCCGAGCACAGCGGCGCGCCGAGCAAATTCCTCGAATCGATCCTGGTCGATCTGCGCGAGGCCGGCTTCATCCTCAGCCGGCGCGGGCAGAAGGGCGGCCACACCCTGGCGCGGCCGGCCGATCAGATCATGGTCGGCGACGTGATCCGCGCCATCGACGGCCCGCTGGCGCCGGTGCGCTGCGCCAGCGTCAGCGCGTACCAGCCTTGCGCCGACTGCGCCGATCCCGACGCCTGCAGCCTGCGCGCGCTGATGCGCGAGGCGCGCGACGCGCTGTCGAACGTGCTCGACCGGCGCAGCGTGCGCGAGCTGGCGCTGATGCCGGACTTCGGCGCGGCGGCGATCGATCCGGTGCTGCTGGACGCGACGTTCCTGTCGGGCGAACTGGGAGACCTGTCGTGACCCGGGCGCGCAAGTCCGCGACCGGCGGCGCGCGCAAGCGGCCGGCGACGCAGGTCTCGACCGTGCGTTACGAAGCGCAACGCGCGCCGGAGCCCGAGATCAACATCGTCAACCTCAGCGACAGCGAGTTCGTGCTGCTGCAAGCGCTGCGCGGACTCGGCGCGGGGCGGATCGAGGTGGTGGTGCAAGGGGCGCGGATCGTCGAGATCACCCGCAGCGAGCGGGTGGAAGTGACGGTGGCGGCGGAGTCTTGGGGATGAGGATTCGCCGCTGTCGATGATCGCCGGGTAACGGGATCTTGCGAATCGCTGGGCGCTTGAGCGCGGCCGCGGTTTCGGTCGATGCGGCGGGTTGGTGTTGACGATGCGCGGGGGCGCGTCGGGGATTTCGTTTTCGGGAGGTCGTTGACGCGCTTGGGCGCGGGGCGATTTCTGTCGGCGCGGTTTGCGGGCGTTCGCGGTGCGCGGGTACGCGTGGGGCGTCGTTGTTGGGGAGTCGTCGGGTTGCCTGGGGGCGGCTGCGATTTCTAAGAGATTTTTCTTTGTTGTTTTTTCTGCGAGTTCCGTGGTCCGTGCCACCCGGGCCCTTCCACCGTCTTTTCGATGAAAGGAGCACACCGATGCCAACCCAGGTCCGCCGTCCACGCCGGCCGTCCGCGATCGTGACCACCGCGCCGCTGTGGGCCGCGCTCGCCTGCGCCATGGGCCTGCCCGCGCACGCGGCCGAACTCACGGTCGAGCAATTGGCGCAACGCCTCAAGGCGATCGAGCAACGCCTGGGCACCGCCGCGCCGGCGGGCAGCGAGGACGGCGGCAATCTCGCCGACCTCGACCAACGCCTGCGCATCATCGAACGCAAGCTGGAACTGCAGGCCGAGGAAAGCGCGGCCAAGGCCGCGAGCACGCCGGTGGTGGCGCTGAGCGCGAGCAAGGGCTTGTCGATCAAGTCGCCGCCGCCGGGCGATGTCGAAGTCAAGCTCAAGGCGCTGGTGCAGGCCGACGGCCGCTTCTTCATCGGCGACGAGACGGTGCCGCAGAACGACACCTTCCTGTGGCGGCGCATCCAGCCCAGCATCGAAGGCAGTTGGGGCAGCCTGATCGGCTTCCGCATCATGCCGGAGTTCGCCGGCGACAGCGCCACCATCAACGACGCCTACCTCGATCTCAAGTTCGATCCGCGCGCGACGCTGCGCATCGGTAAGTTCAAGAGCCCGGTCGGCTTGGAGCGCCTGCAATCCAGCGGCTCGACCGGCTTGATCGAACTCGGCCTCGCCTCCGAACTCACGCCCAACCGCGATCTGGGCCTGCAATTGCAGGGCGAATTCGCGGGCTCGACGGTGTCGTACGCACTCGGCGTGTTCAACGGCGCGGTCGACGGCCGCGATAGCCCGACCACCAATCCCGACAACGAATTCGAGTACGCCGGGCGCATCTTCCTGGAACCGTGGAAGAACGCCGGCGGCCCGCTGCAAGGCCTGGGTTTCGGCCTCGGCGCCAGCGCCGGCGACCGCGCCGGCAGCGGCAACAATTATTTGCCGCGCTACCGCACGCCCGGACAGGCGCAGTTCTTCAACTACCGCAGCACCGTGCTCGCCGACGGCGCGACCAAGCGCTGGTCGCCGCAGCTGTACTTCTACCGCAACCGCTTCGGCCTGCTCAGCGAGTACGTCAGCTCCAGCCAGGAAGTCCGCGTCGGCGCGGCGCGCGAGGAACTCGACCACCGCGCCTGGCAAGTCACCGCCGGCGTGGTGCTCACCGGCGAGGACGCGGGCTATCGCGGCGTCGCCCGGCCTAACCAACCTTTTACCGTCGGTAGTGCAGGCTGGGGCGCGTTCGAGCTGGTCGCGCGCTACGGCCGCCTGGAGATCGACGACGCCGCGTTCCCGCGCTTCGCCGATCCCAACGCCGTCGCCGCCGCCGCGCGCTCGTGGGGGCTGGGCTTGAACTGGTACCTCACCGCCAACCTGAAGCTGGTCGCCAACTACACCCAAACCCAATTCGACGGCGGCGCCGCGGGCGGCCGCGACCGCGAGGACGAAAAGACCTTCTTCACCCGCGCCCAGCTCGCTTTCTGATTCCGCTCGCTCTTCCACACGTCCGCACTTACGCCACTTCGCACAGGATCGCCTTATGAAAACCGCACTCCGATGGGTTCTGCTCAGCGTGGCGCTCGCCGCCGGCACCGCCGCGGCCAAGGACGCCGAGCTGCTCAACGTGTCCTACGACCCGACGCGCGAGTTCTACGCCGAGGTCAACCAAGTCTTCGCCGCGCAATGGAAGCAACAGACCGGCGAGACCCTCAACATCCGCACCTCGCACGGCGGCTCGGGCAAGCAGGCGCGCGCCGTGGTCGACGGGCTGGAGGCCGACGTGGTGACGCTGGCGCTGGCCGGCGACATCGACACCGTGGCCAACGCCAAGCAACTGCCGGCCGATTGGCAGAAGCGCTTGCCGCATCAGAGCTCGCCCTACACCTCGACCATCGTGTTCCTGGTGCGCAAGGGCAATCCGAAGGGCATCAAGGACTGGGACGACCTGATCAAGCCCGGCGTCGGTGTGATCACGCCCAATCCCAAGACCTCCGGCGGCGCGCGCTGGAACTATCTGGCGGCGTGGGCCTGGGCCTCGACCAAGTACCGCGAAGGCGACAAGGTCACCGACTACCTGACCCAGTTGTTCAAGAACGTGCCCGTGCTCGACACCGGCGCGCGCGGCTCCACCACCACCTTCGTCGACCGCAAGATCGGCGATGTGCTGATCGCCTGGGAGAACGAAGCGCTGCTGACCCTGGAGCAGTCCAACACCCGCGGTCAGTTCGAGATCGTCGTGCCGAGCCTGAGCATCAAGGCCGAGCCGCCGGTGGCGTGGGTGGATAAAAACGTCGACAAGCACGGCACGCGCAAGCAGGCCGAGGCGTACTTGCGCTTCCTCTACACCCCCGAGGGGCAGCGTCTGGCGGCCAAGCACGGCTACCGCCCGGCCGAGCCGGACAAGGTGCCGGCGGCGGATCTGGCCAAGTTCCCGGCGGTCAAGCAGGTCACCATCGACGGCGCGTTCGGCGGCTGGAAGAAGGCGCAGGCCGCGCATTTCTCCGACGGCGGGTTCTTCGACAAGATCTATCAGCCCAAGTAATCGGGACGGGCCGCGAAGCGGGCCGAAGGTTTTGCGACCGCGACCGCGCCGGCGTGCGAGAGCCGGCGCGGTCGCGTTCTCGCCTCGCGTCGTTGCGGCGCTTGCATCCCGTGGTGCGGCACTCTCACCTCGTCTCGCGCCACTCCCACCTCGTCATTCCAGCGAAAGCCGGAATCCATTTTGACTTTGCCTTTCGAGCCCTCTCCGGCAGAGCAAGAGCAACAGCAAAATGGATTCCGGCTTTCGCCGGAATGACGGAGTAGGAAGGGCGAACAGGGAGGCGACCAGGCATGAAGCACCGGGGTTGCCGGCGCCCTGTCGAAACCGGCGCTCCGCCCCTCCGGCTCACCCCATTCACCGTACGGAACTTCTCCGCCACCCCCGACACCAATCCCATATCGCCATCGCGCACCTCGATACAACCAACGCGCATTTCCACCGGATCGAACAACCGCGATAGCGTCGCACTCCTGCGTCCCTTCCAACTCCTGCCGCCCACCGCCACATGAGCGAGCACGCCCTCCCCTCGCCGGCCTCCGGTCGCTGGCGCCGTCCCTTGCCCGGTTTCGGGCTCGGGCTAGGCATCGGCCTGACCTGGCTCGGCCTCATCGTCCTGCTGCCGCTGGCGGCCTTGGTGCTGCGTTCCGGCGGCCTGGGCTGGGCCGGCTGGGCGCGGGCCGTGTCCGATTCGCGCGTGCTCGCCTCGCTCAAGGTCAGCTTCGGCGGCGCCTTCATCGCCGCGGTCGCGGCGCTGCTGTTCGGCGCGCTGATCGCCTGGGTGCTGGTGCGTTACCGCTTCCCCGGCCGGCGCCTGATGGACGCGCTGGTGGACCTGCCTTTCGCCCTGCCCACCGCGGTCGCCGGCATCACCCTGGCGGCGATCTACGACGAGAACGGCTGGGTCGGGCAATTGCTCAAGCCGTTCGGCGTCCAACTGGTCAACAACTTCACCGGCATCGTCATCGCGCTGATCTTCGTCGGCCTGCCGTTCGCGGTGCGCACCGTGCAACCGGTGCTCGAAGCGCTCGGCCGCGAACAGGAAGAAGCCGCGGTCTCGCTCGGCGCCTCGCGCCTGACCACGCTGCGCCGGGTGATCCTGCCCGAACTGCTGCCGGCGCTGCTGACCGGCTTCGCGCTGGCGTTCGCGCGCGCGCTCGGCGAATTCGGCTCGGTGATCTTCATCTCCGGCAACCTGCCGTGGAAGACCGAGATCGCGCCGATGCTCATCACCATCCGCCTGGAAGAAGACGGCGGCGTGCCGGCCGCGATCGTGCTGGCGACCTTGCTGCTGCTGATGTCGTTCGCCTGCCTGCTGGCGATCAACGCCGCCGCGACCCTGCTCGCTCACGGAAACCGCCGCGATGGCTGAGCGCGATCACCTGCAAGAACCCGCGTGGGTGCGCTGGAGCCTGATCGGCCTGGCCGCGGCGATCATGCTGCTGGTCGTGGTGCTGCCGCTGTTCGCCCTGCTCGGCACCGCGTTCGGCAGCGGGCTGGCGGTGTGGTGGAACGCGGTCAGCGAGGAGCACACCGTCGCCGCGCTCAAGCTGACTTTGCTGACCGCGGCGATCGTGGTGCCGGTCAACGCGGTCTGCGGCGTGTTCGCGGCCTGGGCGCTGACCCGCTTCGAATTCCGCGGCAAGCGCGCGCTGCTGTCGCTGATCGACTTGCCGTTCGCGGTCTCGCCGGTGGTCGCCGGCCTGTGTCTGGTGCTGCTGTTCAGCCCGACCCACGGCTTCTTCAAGGATTTCCTCAACGCCCACGACCTCAAGATCCTGTTCGCCACGCCCGGCATCGTGCTGGCGACCTTGTTCGTGACCTTCCCGTTCGTGGTGCGCGAACTGATCCCGCTGATGGAGCAGCAAGGCAGCGACGAAGAACTGGCCGCGCGCTCGCTCGGCGCCAACGCCTGGACCATGTTCTTCAAGGTGACCCTGCCCAACATCAAATGGGGCCTGCTGTACGGCGTGCTGTTGTGCAGCGCGCGCGCGATGGGCGAGTTCGGCGCGGTCACCGTGGTCTCGGGCAATGTGATGGGCGCGACCAACACGCTCTCGCTGCACGTGGAAGTGCTGTACAAGCAACTCGGCGGCGAAGCCGCGGCGGCGTTCGCGGCGGCCTCGCTGCTCGCGGGGCTGGCGCTGGTGACCTTGGTGGTGAAACTGTGGCTGGAAACGCGGCACGGCGATGCGCTGGCGCAATCGCACCGGCGGCATTGATCGAGCGAAGACGATATGGACCTGCACCTCAAAGCCATCGCCAAGCGGTACGCGAACGTGGCCGCGCTCGACGCGGTCGATCTGGACGTCGCCTCGGGTGAGCTGGTCGCCCTGCTCGGCCCCTCCGGCTCGGGCAAGACCACGCTGCTGCGCGTGATCGCCGGCCTGCTGCCGCCGGACTCGGGGCAGTTGCTGTTCGGCCAGACCGACGCGACGCGCTTGAGTCTGCGCGAGCGCAACGTCGGCTTCGTGTTCCAGCACTACGCGCTGTTCAAGCACATGACCGTGGCCGAGAACATCGCCTTCGGCCTGCGTAGCCGGCCGCGCTCGCGGCGGCCCGACAAAGCGACGATCGCCAAGCGCGTGCAGGAACTGCTCGGGCTGATCCAACTGCCCGAACTGGGCTCGCGCTACCCCGAACAGCTTTCCGGCGGCCAGAAGCAGCGCGTCGCCTTGGCGCGCGCGCTGGCGATCGACCCGACCGTGCTGCTGCTCGACGAGCCCTTCGGCGCGCTCGACGCCAAAGTCCGGGTCGAACTGCGGCGCTGGCTGCGCCGCCTGCACGACCAGACCGGGCAGACCACGCTGTTCGTCACCCACGACCAGGAAGAAGCGCTGGAACTGGCCGACCGCGTAGTCGTGCTCAAGGACGGCCGGATCGAACAGATCGGCACGCCCGACGAAATCTACAGCGCGCCGGCCTCGGCCTACGTGTTCGACTTCATCGGTCGCGCCAACGTCATCGACGGCCAGACCGAGGGCGGCGAGCTGTCCATCGACGGCCACGGCCTGCGCCTGCCGGTGGACGTTCACAGCCGCAGCCGCGCGCGGCTGTACGTGCGGCCGCACGACGTCGGTTTGGTCGGCGCGGGCGAAGGTCTGCCGGCGCGGGTCGTCTCCGCGCACCGGCTGGCCGAGCGGATCACCCTGGAACTGAACGTCGAAGGCCAGACCCGGCCGCTGGAACTGGATCTGGTGGCGACGCCGGATGCGGTGACGCCGGCGCCGGGCAGTCTCGTGCACGTGCGGCCGTTGCGTTATCGCGTCTATTCCGACTGACGACGCGCACCCGAAGTCCCTGTAGGAGCGGCGTAAGCCGCGACCGCGGGGCTCCGAACTCGCGCCGGCCGCCGCAATGCGCGGTCGCGGCTCGCGCCGCTCCTACAGGGGCCCAGACGACATTCGCCGCGCTTTGGCGGAACGCACCGTCCGCCCCAGCCGCGACCCACGGTCGCAGGCCCCCGCCCCGCGCGGGAGTAGACTATGCCGCCATGAGCTACCCCTACACCCGCCCGCGGCGGATGCGCCGCGACGACTTCTCGCGCAGACTGATGCGCGAGACCGTTCTCACCGCCGACGACCTGATCTACCCGGTCTTCGTCCACGAACTCGACGGCCGCGCGCCGGTCGGTTCGATGCCCGGCATCGAGCGCCTGTCCATCGACGAACTGCTGCGCGTGGCCGAACAAGCCAGCGAACTGCGCGTGCCGGCGTTGGCGCTGTTCCCGGTCACCGCGCCCGACGCCAAATCGCTCACCGCCGAAGCCGCGTGGCAGGAAGACGGCTTGTGCCAGCGCGCGGTGCGCGCGCTCAAGCAGCGCTTCCCGGAGTTGGGCGTGATCACCGACGTCGCCCTCGACCCGTACACCACCCACGGCCAGGACGGTTTGATCGACGACACCGGTTACGTCATGAACGACGAAACCGTCGAAGCGCTGGTCAAGCAAGCGCTCTCGCACGCCGCCGCCGGCGCCGATGTCGTGGCGCCGAGCGACATGATGGACGGCCGCATCGGCCAGATCCGTGCCGAGCTCGAAGCCGAAGGCCACATCCACACCCGCATCCTCGCCTACAGCGCCAAGTACGCGTCCAGCTTCTACGGCCCGTTCCGCGACGCGGTCGGCTCGGCCGGCGCGCTCGGCAAGGGCAACAAGTACACCTACCAGATGGACCCGGCCAACAGCGACGAAGCGATGCGCGAGATAGCGCTCGACCTCGACGAGGGCGCCGACATGATCATGGTCAAGCCGGGCATGCCCTACCTCGACATCGTGCGTCGGGCCAAGGACGAATTCGGCGCGCCGACCTTCGTTTACCAAGTCAGCGGCGAGTACGCGATGCTGCGCGCGGCGATCCAGAACGGCTGGCTGGACGAACGCGGCTGCGTGATGGAGTCGCTGACCTCGATCAAGCGCGCCGGCGCCGATGGGGTGTTGACCTACTTCGCATTGGATGCGGCCCGGTGGATGCGCGAGGCGCGCTGACACCCGCCGATTCTTCGCCGGCGTTCGCCGCGCGCGTCCACATTCTGCTGGCGCGCGCGGCGCCTACCGCCGTCGTCATCCGGCGCGGACCGAGCAAGCAAGTCTGCGTGCTCGGCTGGAACCGCGAAAACGACCGCATCGACGTCGGCCAATGGCTGCGAGGCCGTATCTACCCGCTGCGCTGCGATCTCTCGCCCGACGGACGGCACCTGATCTATTTCGCCATGAACGGCCGCTGGCGCTCGCCGTCGAAAGGCTCGTGGTCGGCGATCTCGCGCGCGCCCTACCTCAAGGCGCTGGCGTTCTGGCCCAAGGGCGATTGCTGGAACGGCGGCGGCTTGTTCGTGTCGGACCGCGACTATTGGCTCAACGATCTCTACCACCTGCATAAGCTGGCGCGCGACGAAACCCGCTTGCGCCGCGTCGACGCGCCGCCGATGGAGCATTACGGCGGCGAATGCCCCGGGGTCTATTACCCGCGTCTGCAACGCGACGGCTGGGCGCTCAAGCACGTCAGCGGCAGCGACGGCATCCAACGCAGCGTATTCGAGAAACCCCTGCCGTTCGCTCACTGGGTCTTGCGCAAGACCGCTTGCGCCGGCTTCGACCGACGCCAGGGACGCGGCGCGTACTACGACGAGCATGCGCTGTGGAACCGGCGCGACGAGCGCTTGATCGAACGGCCCGGTTGGGAGTGGGCGGAACTTGATCGTAACCGCCTGGTGTGGGTCGAGACCGGACGGCTGATGACCGCATCGCTCGACAAGACCGGCCTCGGCGAGCCGCGCGAGATCTACGATTTCAACCCGCTGACCTGGCAATCGCTGGAGGCGCCGTACTGATCGCGCAGCGGCAAGGCTTTCAGGTCGGCCCGTGGAGCACGCACACAAGCGACTCTTCGTCGCCTCGCAAGCATGAGAAGTACTCCGCGGCGTCTTCGACGGTGGCGAACCAACCGGCGAAAATGAAGTACGGCTCGTCGCATCCGTCGTCGAGCGCCTGCAGCACACAGACGTCGATAAAGCTGTCGAACAACGACGACGAACACTCACCCACGAACGCCACGAAATCCACGTCGTCGCGCAGCCATTGCGGGACCCAGGTCCACAGTTCATCGTGATGGGCGCGATCGCTGAGCACCATCATCCTGCGCCGGTAAGGCGCGAGATCCTCGTCGCCGGCATCGCCCGCACCCGCCATCACCGCGCCTTCGCAGCGGACGCCGCGCCGCCCACGCACCCATCCTTCCCCGTCGCCGCCGGCGCCGCCATCCGATAAATATCCTGCCGCCCCGCCTTCGGCGCCTTCGCCGTGCCGTTGATCAACAACTCCGTCGGTTTGTTCCAATCCAGCGACGGCCCGAAGGTGAAATTCTCCTCGGTGTTGAACGACAGCTTCAGCGCAGCCGCATCGCCATAGCGCTGCCCGTCGCATTGCGCGAGGTACAAGCGGAACGGTTTGTCGCCGTCCGCGCTCTGCGAACGCGTGAATACGATCGCGCGGCCGTCGCCGAGCCACGCGGCGTCGAATTCGTCGGCGGCGGTGTTCACGCCCGGCACCGGACGCGGGTCGACGAAGGCCTTGCCGTCCCAGTGCGCGATCCACAGGTCCTGGCCGCCGGCGCCGCCGCGGCCGTCGCTGGCGAACAGCAGATGGCGACCGTCGCGGCTCAGCGTCGGCGCCCATTCGCGGCCGGCGGTGTTGACGCCGGGGCCGAGGTTTTCGGCCGGGCCGTAACCGCCGTCCGGCAACACCGCGGCGCGGTAGAGGTCTTCCTTGCCGCGGCCGCCGGGGCGGTCGGAGAAGAACAACAGCCAGCGGCCGTCGGCGCTGAAGTGCGGATCGAAATCGGTGGCGGCGGTGTTGAGCGGCAACGGCTCGGGGTTCTGCCAACGGCCGTCGATCAACGTCGCCTGCCACAGGTCGCGGCCGCCGGCGCCGCCGGGGCGGTCGCTGCCCCAGACGATGCGCCGTCCGTCGGGACGCACGCTCGCGCGCACTTCGCTGTGCGCGGTCGAGACCACGCCCATGCCTTCTATGCCGAATTCGTTCAGTCCCGCGCCGGCCGGGCTGGCTACGGCGCAGGCGAGGAGTACACTCGGTCGCAACCAGACCCTGGCGTGCCGCATGCGCGTCTTGCTCCCATCGGAAGGGTCACCAGTCTAACGAGGCGCGCCCATGTCGATCGACTCCAGTTCGTCCAGCCCGGTCCTGCGCTTTGCGGTGTTCGGCCACCCGGTCGCGCATTCGCTGTCGCCGCGCATCCACGCGGCGTTCGCGCGCCAGTTCGGGATCGCGCTGGAGTACGTGGCGATCGACGCCGCGCCCGAGCGCTTCGACGTGGCCCTGGCCGAATTCGCCGCCGAGGGCGGCCTCGGCGCCAACATCACCCTGCCGCTGAAGACCCGCGCGGCCAGCATCTGCACCCATCTGAGCGAGCGCGCCCGCCGCGCCGGCGCGGTCAACACGCTGATCCGCAGCGCCACCGGCTGGGAAGGCGACAACACCGACGGCGTCGGCCTGATCCGCGATCTCGCCGAACGCCACGGCCTGGATCTGCGCGAGCGCCGCACCTTGCTGATCGGCGCCGGCGGCGCCGCGCGCGGGGTCGCGCCGGCGCTGCTCGACGCCGGCATCGGCGATTTGTTCATCGTCAACCGCACCGGCGAGCGCGCCGACGCGCTGGCCGACACGCTCGGCCAGCCGGGCCGCGTGCATCCGCGCTATCTCGCCGACGTCGGCAACCTCGGCAACTTCGACCTGATCGTCAACGCCACCTCGGCCGCGCGCGAACACGAATTCCCGAGCCTGCCGATGAGCCTGGCGACGCCGCGCACCGCGGCGGTGGACCTGAGCTACGGTCCGGCGGCGATTCCGTTCCTGGCCTGGGCCAAGGTCGCCGGCGCGCACGACCGCCACGACGGCCTGGGCATGCTGGTCGAACAAGCCGCGGAAAGTTTCGAGCGCTGGCACCGCCGCCGCCCGGACACCGACCCGGTCTACGATCTGCTGCGCCAGGGCGCGGGCAGCTTGGTCACCGCGGACTGATCCGCTCGCCCACTCTCGATTCCCTCGCGCACACGTGCGCATCCGCGCGCGGCGACGCGCGCGTTCCGGCGAGGAGCCGCGCATGACCTTCCAAGACTGGCTGCCCGCGTTGGGCGCTCAAGCGGCGATGATGACGCCGACCCTGCTCGCCTGCGCCGTCGGCGTGGTGCTGTGCGTCTCGTGGAAGCGCCGCATCGGCGTCGGCGCGGTCTACGGCGCGGCCGCGTTCTCGTTGGAGATCGTCGGCGCGCTGCTGGGACTGGCCGGGCAAGCCTGGATGTACAAGATGCTGGATTCCGGCATGCCCGCGAGTTCGGCCGGCATGATCAATTCCATGGTCGGCGTCGTCCATGTGCTGCTGTCGCTGGTCTCCACCGGCCTGTTGATCGCCGCCGTGCTGGCCAAACGGCCGGCGCCGCCGCAGGCCTGAGGCGCGCGGCGATGCGCTGCCGCGACCGCTGCGGCGCGTGCTGCATCGCGCCCTCGATCGCCTCGCCGATCCCGGGCATGCCGCACGGCAAGCCGGCCGGCATTCCCTGCGTGCAACTCGACGACGACTTGCGCTGCCGCTTGTTCGGCCGGCCCGAGCGGCCGCGCTTTTGCGCCTCCCTGCAGCCGCAAGCCGAGATGTGCGGCGACGCGCGCGAGGACGCGCTGGCGACGCTGACGGCGCTGGAGCGCGCTACCGCGCCGTGAACGCTCGGTCCGCGTAAGCCGGATATCCCGTGTAGCCGCGTTCGTCGCCGCTGCGAGCTCGTCGCGCGGGTTCGACGTGGCGGGCCGGAACTGATCGATCAGAAACCGTCGCGGCGAACCAGCGCCGTTGAATCTGATTTTCCAGGACCGGCGCTCGTTCAGCCCGCTCGCGCGACCTCTGCACGAGCGCTTCGAGCGGCCCGAATAGTCGGCCCGCGAAAACCGCGGACGAAAAAAAGCCCTCTCCTTTTGCCGGAGTCCGGGAGAGGGCAAGTAAAGCTCAGGGGAAGGCAGAGCGTTCGGTTACGACGGCGAGGCGCGTTCGCGCAGAGTCAGATGCAGGCCGGCCGCGCTGAGCAGGCCGACCGCGCAGAACACCGTCCACGGCAGCCACGGCCGGCCGCTCGCGGCGGCGATATCGATCAACCAACCGCCGGCGATGTTGCCGAAGCCGCCGCCGACGGCGAGGCTGAGCGAACTCACGCCGAGGAAGGTGCCCAAGGCGCGCGCATCGGCGAGCCCGGCGATCAGCGTTTGTTGGGTCGGTCTCGTCAGCACCGCACCCACGGCGTAGCCGGCCACGCACGCCAGCAAGCCCGGATACGAGCCGACGAAGGCGATCGCGCCGGTCGCCAGCGCCATCAAGGCCACGCCCAGCACCAGCACCTTCGCCGCGCTGAGGCGTCGCTCCAGCCAACGCACCAAGCCGTACTGCAGCGCCACGGTGATGCCGGCGCTGAGCGCGAACATCGCGCCGACGCCGTCGCTACCGCCGGCGAGCTTTTGCGCCAGCAGCGGGAAGCTGATGTTGATCTGCACCGCGAGAAACCAATACAGCATCAGCAGCCCGACCAGGCTCAGGAACACGCGGTTGCCCCGCACCAAGCCCAATCCGTGGCGCAGCGGCGGCGGCTGCGGCGGCATCTCGAACTTCGGCAGCAGCTTCAACGCGATGACGAAGTTCAGCGCGAAGCACGCCGCCGCGGCCAGACAGACGATGCGGAAATCGAAGCGCAGCAAGGCCACGCCGAGCAGCGGCCCGAGCGTCGTCGCCACGCCGCTGACCCAGTTGCTGATCGCGTAGTAGCGCGGCCGCGTGTCGGCGTCGGTGAGCGCGGCGATGCTGGCTTGATACGGCGCCTCGAACATCGCCCCGCCCAGCGCCGACAGCGCCATCGCCGCCAACAGCAGCGGCAGGTCGGTGGCGAAGGCGAGGCTGGCGAAACCCGCTGCGCGCAACAGCACGCCCAGGCAGATCATGCGTCGCGCGCCGAAACGGTCCGAGAGCATCCCGCCGATCAGCGCCAAGCCTTGCTGCAGCAACTGCCGCACCGCCAGTGCGAGGCCGACCGCGGCGGCCGCCATGCCCAGCCCATCGACGTAATGCACGGCCACCAACGGCATCAACATGGCGAAGCCGGCGACCATGAAGAAGGTGTAGACCAGCAAGCCGCCGAGCGCTCGCTTGCGCGCGGCTTCGTCGAGCGCGGGAAGGTCGGCGGGCGCGGCGGCGGCGTTCATCGTCCGGCTCAGGCCGCTTCGCGCGCGCCGAGGCGTTCGGCGCGATAGAGGTGGATCGGCGTCGGATCGGCGCTGAACTGTGAGAACGGGAACGGCTCGGACGATACCGCGGCCACGCCGTCGCCGAGGAAGCGCGGCGCGATCGCGCTGCCGGTCTGCGCGTACACGACCAAGCCGATGCCGCGTTCGCGCGCGACCGCGACGATGCGGTCGAACGAGCCGTTGCTCAAGGTCATGCCGGTGGCGATCACCAGGTCGGCCTGCGCCAACACCGGCTCCATGTCGCGCATCACTTCGGTACCGTCGGCCGTGCGGCGCATATTGAAGTCGCAAGGCAAGCACGTGCCGCCGCGCGCGCGGATCGCCTCGACCAGCGGATTGACCACGCCGATCAAGCCCACGCGCATGCCCGGCCGGATATCGAGCAGGCCGGCGATGGCCGCGTCGCGCGCCTTGGCCCGCTCCAGCGGCGTGCCGTGCGGCAGCAGCAGCGTGCGCGCCTGCGGCTGCTCGCGATGCGGATAGGCCAAAGCGAGATACGCATCGAGCGCGGCCACCCGCACCGGCGTGCGTTCGTCGCGCAGCAACTCGACGAGGCTGCGGCCGGACAAGTCCTCGGCGATCGCCGAATCGAGCTGATCGCGCTCCAGGCAGCAGCCGCCGAACGCGGACTCGGCGCGCAGCACCAGATAGTAGTTTCGGTACTTGGTATCGGTGCCGGGGAACTGGGTGCTCTGGCGGACCCAGAACGCGCCCACCGCGTGCAGCGCGGCGGGATCGGGGCCGTGCTCGCCGCGCAACACGGCTTCGGTGAGGTCGGCGACGGTGCGGGGAATGGGCGGAGTCATGCGGGCCTCGTGGTGGTGGCGGATCTCGTTGAGCGACGAATCAAGCGGCGGGCGCAACGGCTTCGTCGGCGTAGCGCAGGCGCAAGCCGGCGACGGCGCGTTCGGCGTGGGCGCGCGCGTCCAGGCCGTGCGGATCGGTCGCGACGACGTGGCCGAGATAGCAGGCGTTGTCGATCGGCGCGGACACCTCGGTGCCGGCGACCGCGGCCAGACTCCAACGCGCCACGCGCGCATCGGCGTCGAGCGCGGCGGCGCCGTCGAGCGCGAGCACATGGCCGGCGCGCGGCGGCACCAGGAACTTGATCGCGGCGCTGGCGACGCCGGTATCGCGTCGCTGCAAGTCGGGTTCGCGGCCCAGCGCCAGTTCGATCTGCGCATCGAGCAAATCGATGCCGGTCACGCGCTGAATCAGTTCGGCGATGTAGTTGCCGCCCGGACGCGGGTTGATCTCGACGATGCGCGGCCCCTGCGAAGTCAACTTGACCTCGGTGTGGCTCAGACCGTGATCGTGGCCGACCGCGGCCAGCGCGCCGCGCACCAGCGCTTCGACCGCTTGCGCCGTCTGCGGATCCAGCCGCGCCGGGAACATGTGGCCGTCCTCAATGAAATACGGAAAGCCGGCGACGCTCTTGTCGGTGATGCCGATCACCGTGGTGCGGCCGCGATAAGTGCAGGCCTCGACGCTGATCTCCTCGCCGTCCATGAACTCTTCCAGCAACAGCAGCGGCACCCGCGCCTGGTCGCGGAAGTTGCGCGGGAACGCGGCCAGGGCGTCGAACGATTCGCGCAGCTGCGCCTCGTCGCGCACCAGCTTGACGAAGGCGCTGGAGGCCAGATCGGTGGGCTTGACGATCAGCGGGTAGCCGATGCGTTCGGCCTCGCGCCGCACAGGCTCCCACTCGCCGGCGACGGCGAACTTCGGGTTGGGCAGGAACGCGCGCTCGATCGCCTCGCGCACCAGATCCTTGCGCCGCTCCATCACCACGTTGTCGGAGAACGCCTGCGGCAGGTTCAGCGCCTGCGCCACTTCGGCGACGGTGCCGATGTAGTAATCGCAGATCGTCACCACGCCGTCGAACGCCAGCACCTCGTGCTGGGCGCGCAGGAATTCGACCAGCGCGGGGACGTCGTTGGTGTCGAAGCTCAGCACGTTGTCGGCGTGCTCGATCACCGGGTGGATCTCGCGCGAACGCGGGTCCTGGTAATGGCCGCGGTTGCGGGTGACGAAGGTGTAGCGGTGGCCGAGCCGGGCGATGGCCGGCGGAAAGATCCGGCCGGTGCCGCCGACCCAGCTTTCGATCATCAACAGATGCGCCATGGCGCGATGCTCCGGGGTAAGGGGATTCAGTGCGCGGCCGCGGCGTGCGCCGCGACGTCGGGAAGAGAAACGGCGGCAGGCTCGAACGCGGCGCGGTTCCAGCGCATCGCCGACCACGGCAGTTCGAGCTGGTCCAGACGCTCGACCGGCTTGGGCCGCAGCCCATCGAGCGCGAGCGCTTGCTCGTGCTGGGCGAACACGCCGTCGACGTAGCGATGACCGGTGTCGGCGGCCAGGAACACCACGTTGCGCTCGGGATGCAGCAACGCCTCGCGCCGCGCGACCAGATAGCAGCAGCCGCTGGACAGGCCGGCGAACAGCGCGTGCTCGCGCAGCAGCGCGACCGCGCCGGACAGGCCGTAGTCGAACGACACCCAATGCACCTGGTCGTACAGCGCGTGGCGCACGTTGCGGAACGGGATCGAGCTGCCGATGCCGGCGATGATGATGCCGGGGTCTTCGATGTGCTCGCAGCCGAAGGTCATGCTGCCGAAGGGCTGCACGCCGATCAGCTCGGTCTCGCCCGCCTGTTCGCGCAGCGCGCAGGCGAGGCCGCCGGTGGAACAACCCGAGCCGACGCCGCCGACCAAACTCAGCGGTGCGCCGCTCACGCCGTCGGCGATCAGCTCGGCCACCGGCTCGTAGCCGCAGTAGTGGATCTCGTCGTGGTACTGCTGCATCCAATGCAGGTGCGGGTCCGCCGCCATCAGCTCGCGGATGCGCGCCACGCGCAAGCTCTGATCGAGTTTCAGCGTCGCCTGCGGCTCGACCTGCTCGACCGTGGCGCCGAGGATGCGCAGTTGCGTCATCAGCGTCTTGTCCACGGTCTTGGAACCGACGATGCGGCACTTGAGCCCGAACTTGTGGCAGGCCAGCGCCAACGCATAGGCGTAGATGCCGCTGGAACTGTCCATCAGCGTCGCGCCGGTTTGGATGCGGCCGCTGGCGAGAAGACGCTCGACCGCGACCAGGGTTGAGTAGACCTTCATCGTCTCGAACCGCGCCACGTACAGGTTCGGCCCCAGCCTTACCAGATCCGGCGCCTTGATCGCATCGGCGATGTGGGCGTGCACGGTCGCGCTCATGGGCCGGTCTCGATCAGGCGGCATTGCCGGCCGAGCCCGGCGAAGAACGCCGACAGTTCGCCCAGCCGCGCCGGCTCCGGCCGCTGCGCGAACAGATAGCCGATCAAGCTGCCGGTGTGCGCGACCACCACACCGTCGGCGCCGAGTTCGCGGCGATGGCGCAGCAGGATGTCCAGATGCGTTTTCGGCGTCACCCACTGCGCCAGTTGCGCGCTGCGTGTGGCGACTTCGCAGATCGCCCGCGCGTCGCCTTGTTCGAACGCCTCCAGCGCCAGCTCCAGATGGATCTGGTACGAGGAATGATGGCGGCGGTAATGCCGCAGCAAGGGCTCGGCCAGCTTTTCGGTTTCCACCGTGCCGCCTTCGTCGATGTAGCAGGCGTACAGCCGCGGCGCCGAACCGAACTCGCGCAGCACCTGTTGCCGCCCGCTCAGATACAGCGCGTAACGGTCGAGGAACACGCTGTCGGAGCGCTCGATGCCGCGCAGCAATCCGGTCAGTTCGTCCAGCCGCGTGCTCAACCCGAACACGCGATCCAGGCAGCGCACGGTCGCGACCAAATCGGCGGTGGAGCTCGCCATTCCCTTGCCGGTCGGCAGCTCGCTGTCGTGGCTGAAGCGCCCGGGCGGCAACGTCTTGCCGTGCAGTTGCAGATAGGCCTCGATCGCGCGCCGGCATTTGTCCTTGCCGGCGAGATCGCGCGCGAGCTCGCCGTCCTCGCCCGGCAGGAAGTGCATCCAGCTGTAGCGACGCACCGGCAGCGAGATCAGGCCGATGTGCAGCTCGCCGCCGAGCTCGCACGGGCCTTGCCACAGTTCGCCCAAGGTGCCGTGACACACGCCGCTGTACGCCGCGCGCAGCGCGGCTTGCGGCGCCAACGCGGCCGCGGCCGCCGGATCGCGGTTCGGAACGTCCTTCGATTCGTACCGTTGCAGCATGCGCATCTCCCCGAGCGCGAAGATCAACCGTCGAAATCCACCGTCAGTTGCGCCACGTAGCGGCGTCCGTCGATGAGGCCGAAACTGTTGTTGCCGTAGATGTTCCAGGTGAAGGTGTCGCCCACGTTCGCCACCAGCAGGCGCAAGCTGGCCGGCGCGTCGCCGAGGCGGAACCGATAGCGCGCGCCCAGATCGACCAGCGCATAGGCCGGCACGATGTTGCGTCCGTCGCGCGAGGCCACGCGCTCGCCGTAGCGGCTCATCGACGCGTCGAACGACCAGCCCGGCAGCGATGGCGGCCGGTACTCGACATCGGCGCGCAACAACTGCTCGGTCTGGCCGATCGGCCGGTCGCCGACGCGACCCAGGCGCACCGCCTCGCCGCTGACGCGCGGGCGCATCAGCACCGCGCCGGCCACCAGCGTCCAGCGGTCGGCGGGCTTGCCGCTCAAACTCAGCTCGACGCCGCGATGGCGAACTTCGGCCAGCGGCCCGAACATGTTGTTCTCGTCGGTGGCGAAATACGGCTTGCGCACGTCGAACGCGCCGGCCACCAGTTTCAAATCGTCGCCGAACTTCCAGCGCAGCCCCGCCTCGGTCTGGCGCGTGCGGATCGCCGGCAGCGCCTGATTGCGGTTGGCCGCGTCGTCCGGGGCGATGCCGCTTTCCTCCAGCCCGCGCGTATGGCCGGCGTACAACGCCCACCGCGGGCTCAGTTGCAACGACACGCTGGCGCTGGGCAGCCACGGATCGTCGCGGCTCAGCGCCGGCGCCGCGCCGGGTTGCAGAATGCGCTTGCGGTACTGGCTGCGCTGGATGCCGAAGTTCCATTCGCCGACATCGCGCCAACGGCCCTCGTAAGCCAAACCTGCGGTCCATTGCTCGACCCGGTCGTGAGTGCGTTCGCCGAACGCGAACGAGCCCGGCCGCGGCTGCGGGCGCGGCTCGCCCAATGGCCGCCAGCCGTAATCGATGGCCGGCGCCGAACCGCCGTACTCGCTGTCCACGCCGCGCCCGCGCACCGCCGCGTGCAGCACGTGCAGGCGCGGGCCTTCGCGGAAGCTGCGGCTCAAGCGCAACTCGCCGCTGGTGGAGGCGTAGCGCTGGCGCGGATCGGCGACCACGCGCTCGCGCGTCAGCCCCTCGCGCGTGGTCTCGGCGAACAGCTCGGCGAAGCCCTGCGGCTGATTGTTGATCGAGCGCACCACCCCGCCGGCGAAGGCCCAGCCCGCGCCGATCCGCGCCTTGGCCAGCACGCCGAAATTGCGGCTGTCGTATTCGTTGTCGCTCCAGCTTTGGCCGAAATGACGGCGACGCTCGATCCGCGGCGGCCGGTACGGCCCGGCGGTGAGGATGGTCGGCGCGACCTCTTCGTCGCGGCCGCGCGAAATGCTCCAGAACGGCAGGATCTCGACGTTCTCGCTCGGCCGCCAGCGCGGCACGAACGCCGCGCGCACGTAGCGCGCGTCGGCGCCGTCGTAATATTCCTCGCGCGCCAGCGCCAGATTCGCGGCGATGCCGAAGCGGCCTTCCACCACCGGCAAGCGCGCGTCGAACTCCAGCGCCGGCGCGCCATACGCGTTGAGCGCCGCCAACACGCTGAGCACTCGCTCGTCCCCGGCTTTCTTCAGCCGGTAATCGACGATGCCGGTCGGCGCGGGGAACGGATAATTCAGCGCGGACGGACCGACGCGGATGGTCGAACCTTCGACCAAGGCCGGCGGTACCGTGCCCTGGCGATCGAAGTAGATTCCGTCCATGCGCACGTTGCCGGCGTCCACCGGCGAGAAGCCGCGCACCTGCTTGGCGCTGTACAAACCGATGGTTTCGTTGCCTAAGGTCGCGCCGAACGCGTCCTCGGCCGCGGTCACGGCGTTGTCGCCGGCGCGCTGCGCTTGCGCGGCGGCGGCGCACAGCAATAGTGCGGCGCCCAGGCTCCAGTTCGATGCGTTCGCGCGCACGCTCACAGCTCCGCCGGCCATTGGCGCAGGCAGCGCAGCGCCCACGCGCTCAACGCCGCCGCCAGCAGCGTCAGCCACAGCGCGGTCGGCAAGGCGCCAGCGACGCGCGACCAGGCCGGCGCTTCGCTCCATGCATAAGCCGGAATCGCGTCGAACTCGAGAAAGTTCATGCGCCCGTAGCTGTCCGCGCGCGGGCGCGGCGTCGGCGCCGCGATCTGGCGCTGCATGCGCGGGTAGAACCAGTCGCGCAGCCGCTTCTGATACGCCGAGGTCTGCCGCTCGAAGCGGCGATGGCGTTCGGCATCGGTGCCGGCCAAGCGCGCCAACGCCTGCTCCATGCCCAGCGGCGGCGCGATGAAGCCCGCCCACTGCGAAATCCGCTCGCGCGCGCTACGGGCCGATTCCTGCCGATCGCGCAGCGGCTGCAGGCGCCGCTCCAGTTCCGGCGAGAGAAAACTCAAACGCGTGGCGTAGTCGAGCCCACCGATCTTGCCGAGCGAACCCGACAGATCGGCGCGGCCGCGGAAGTCGCGCGCGATCAGCGCATCGCGCTCCCCGGCGATGGCGTCGTTGGCGCGTCGCTGCGCGTCCACGTAAGCGATCGGCGTCGGCGCGTCGCCGACCCGCGCGGCGACGCCGCTGCCGATCAGCGGCACGCCGATGGCCAACACCGCCCACACCGCGCTCATCAGGCTGATCGCGCCGGCGGCGCCGGGCCACACGGACACCACGACGAATCCCAGCGCGGCCCAGAACCCCAGGTAGGCCACCACCAGTGCCGCCGACGCGATCAATTCGGGAACCGCCGCGCCGAGATCGGCGCCGGCGGAGAACAGCGAAATCAACAGGCCCAGCAGCGCCCCCGGCGCCAGCCAGGCGAAGATCGCGACGATGCGCGCGCCCAGCCACGCGCGCGGACCGACCCGCTGCGCAGCGATCAGGCGCAGCATGCCGTGGTCGCGCTCGAAGGTGGCGAGCAATCCGATCAACACGATCGCCGCCACCGGCAGTAGATACACCAACACGAAGCCGAGATCGAACCGGCCCAATCCGAGCGCGCGCGGGTTTTCGAAGTCGTAGGCCGGCTCGACGCCGAACGGCGTTTCCAGCTTCACCGGCAAGCGCGTCGGCATCAGATCGCTGCCGCCCACCGCCAACGGCGACAGCGGCAGATTCGGTTTGTAGCTGTGCGCGCGCAGGAAATAGCGGCTGAAGCCAGCCACGTCGGTCGGGTCTTGCCAGTACGGCACCGATTCGGCCGCGGGCTCGGCGTAGCGGCGCGCGCGTTCGAGAATCTGCCGGGTCCAGTCCAGATCGCTGGCGCGGCTGCGTTCGATCGCCCGATCCTGGCCGCGATGCAGCGCCGCGCCGCTGTGCGCGCCCCACAGCATCGCCGCGAACAGCAGGCCCAGCACGGTCCACAGCAAGCGGCTGCGGCCGATGTGGCGCAGTTCCCAACGCAACAGTTCGGCGAAACCGGCGGTGCGCGCGGCCGGCAATGCGAGCGCGTCGGCGTATCCCGCGGGAGCGCTCATGGCCGCAGCCTCCGCGCCGCCAGCGCCAGCAAGCCGGCGGCCAAGGCGCTCCAGCCGAGCAGGCCGAACAACGCCGGCGCCGCGTTGCGCCAGTTCGCCGCCAGCGCCGGCGCCGGCGCGACGAACTGCGGCACCTGCGCCCACAGCGTTTCGTCGCTGGTGTGGCGCGGCTGCGCGCCGTTCAACGGATGCGCCATCACGTCCTCGTTCATGCGGTTGACCAACGCGCGCCGGTACTGCTCGGCGGCGTCGATGAAACGGCGGTGGTGGCCGAAGTCGCTGCCGGCGAGCATCGGCGACAGGCTCTGCATCGCGGTGGCCGGACTCAGCCAGCCCCAGGCGGCGAAAGCGCGGTCCTGCGCGGCGACGCGGTCGTAGAAACCGCCGAGCACGCGGTCGAACACTTCGTGCGAATGGCGTTCGCTCAGATCGAGTTCGGCGCCGCGCGCGTCCACCCGCATATCGCTCACGTCCTTGGCGCCGTAGCGCGCGAGCAAGGTCTCGCGGTGTTTCTTGGCTTCCTCGGCGGTCCAGAACGAGGGCGCTTCGTCCTGCAATTGCTGCTTGACCTGTTGGCTCGACGGCAACGGCAACGACGCATCGACCGCGCTGCTGGCCCAACGTGGCAGGGCCAGCGCCAGCACGATCCACAACCCGAACAACAGCGCCAATGCGCCGCGGACGCTGCGCGTCAGCAGCGATACCGCCACGCCCAGCGCGGTCAACACGCCCAAATAGGCCGCCATCGCCGCCGCCCACAGCGCCAACCGCAATGCCACATCCGCGCTCAATCCGCCCAAGGCCGCGCTGGCGACGGCCGCCGCCAGCGTCACCGGCGCCAGCAACGCCAGCAGCAAGGCCGACCAGATCGCCGACGCCTTGGCCGCGACGATCGCGCGCGGCCGCAGCGCCGCGCCCAGCGCGAGGCGCAACGTGCCGCGTTCGCGATCCATCGCCACCGCGGTGAAGGCGAGCAGGAACGCCACCAGCGGCGCGAACGCGATCAACAGGCTCGCCGGACTCGCCAATCCCGCGCGCTGCAACGCCGAAGCCTCGCCTTGCGGGCGATACAGCATGTCGTTCTGCACATGCGCTTCCAGCCACACGGTTTGGCCGACGAAGGGCTGCGCGCCGGGATCGAGCGCGGCCAGCGGCGGCGCCGGCTTGAACGCGAAGATGCTGTAGTGCGCGGCCGAGTGCGGGTCCTTCTCGCCCTGCCCGAGCCAACGCGCGCGTTCGGCGCGCGCGGCGTCGGACTTGGCCGCGTTGCCCGCGGCCACCGTCGCCAAGTCGAAGGAAAACGCCAGCAACACCAGCGCGGCCAGCGCCAGCAGCGCCCACCACGCGCGGCGGTCGCGGCGCAGCAGGGTCCATTCGTAAGCAGTCAGCGCAGCGCTCATGCCGCGGCGGCTCCGGCGGCGTCGAGCTGTTGCAGATATAGCGCTTCGATTTCCGAGGCCGACAACTCGCTGGTGCGGCGCTCGGTCAGCAAGCGGCCCGCGCGCAGAATGCCGAGGCGATGGGCGACGTCCTTGACCCGATACAGATCGTGCGTCGCCATCAGCACCGCCACGCCGCGGCGCGAGGCCGCGCGCACGCCGTGGGACAGATCGTTGGCGGCGCTGGCGTCCAAACCCGAGGTCGGTTCGTCGAGCAGCAGCAACTGCGCGTCCTTGGCCAAGGCGATGGCGAGGCCGACTTTCTGCCGCATGCCCTTGGAGAAACCGCCGGCGCGGCGCGCATGCGCTTCGGCTTGCAGGCCCGCCTGGGTCAACAACTCGCGCGCTTGCCGCGCATCGATGCGGCGTCCGCCGAGCAGCGCGAAATAGCTCAGGTTCTCGATCGCGTCGAGCTGCGGGTGCAGCATCACCGTTTCGGGCAGGTAGGCGATCTTGGCGCGCGCGCCTAGCCGGTCGCGGCCCACGTCGACGCCGGCGACCTCGATGCGGCCGGCATCGGGATCGAGAAATCCCAGAATCAGATTCAAGGTCGTGGTCTTGCCCGCGCCGTTGGGACCGAGCAGCGCATACACCTCGCCTGGGGCGATGCGCAGCGACAGCGACTGCAGTGCATGGCGGTCGCCGAAGTCCTTGCGCACGCCGTCCAGGCGCAGCGCGTCGGTGGCGGTCTGCATCAAGCTCATAGGTTCACCCTCAAGGTCAGCTCGACGCTGCGCGGCGCGCCGAGCACGAATTGGTCGGCGGCGCCGCCGCTCCAGTCGGCGTAGAGCGCGTCGCCGAGGTTGCGGCCGTACAGCGCGAGTTCGCCGAACGGCAGGCGGTACGCGACGCTGGCGTCCCACACCGTGCGGCCGGCGACGCGCAGGCGGTTGGCGTTGTCGGAATACCAAGGCCCGACGTAGCGGGCGCCGGCGCCGACGGTCAGCGGCAGCGCGTCGAAGCGATAGCTCGCGTGCAGCTGCGCCAGTCGTTCGGGCACGTTCGGCGGCACGTTGCCGGCGCGGTCGATGCCGCCGGCCTCGCGCAGTTTGTCGAAACGCGCGTCCAAGGCCGACACGCTCGCGTCGATGCGCAAGGCGCGGGTCAGCGACGCCGCGGCGGTGAGTTCGATGCCGCGCGACGATTGGGTTCCGCCCTGCACCGACAGATTGGCGTTGCGCGGATCGCGGGTGACGATGTCGTCCTGCTCGATCCAGTACGCGCTCGCGCCCAGATCGACGCGGCCGCCCCACACGCTGCTCTTGATCCCGGCCTCGGCCGAGCGGCCATGAGTCAGCTCGAAGCGCGAATTCGCCAGCGACAGCAGCGGCAAGCTGCCGACCGGCGCTACCGCGGTGCTGTACTGCGCGTACAACTGGGTCGCGGGCGCGAGATCGTAGACCGTGCCCAATCGCCACGACAGTGGCTCGTAACTGCGCTCGAAACGGGTGCGCGCACCGGTGTTGCGGTCGTCGATGCGGCGTTCGAGTTCGATCCGGTCGTAGCGCAGGCCGGCCAGCAGCAGCCAACGTTCGCTGAGGTTGAACGCGTCCTCGGCGAACAACGAGTACACCCGGGTGCGCGAATCGAAATCGACCCGGTTGCCGGCGCCGGGGAAGTTCGCCGCGGTGTCGGCGAAGCCGGCGATACCGCGCAGCGGCGCGAACGGATCGACCGCCGCAGTCGTGCCGAAGCGGCGCATCACTGCGAAATCGCTGTTACTGATCTCCACGCCGAGCGCGGCGCGGTTGCGGCGGCCGCCCCAATCGCGGTCGGCCGACAGCGTCGCGCGTTCGACCCAGAAGCGCTGATCGTGCTCGATCCGCGTGGTGCCGCGGTCGAGCAAGCCGCTGCGCGCGTTGAAGGCGTAGGTTTCCGAGTTCCACCAACGGCGCTGCGCGTCGTAATAGCTGAATTCGTTGGAGAAGCGCAGCCCGTCGCCGATCTGCCAGCCGACGCGGGTGCGCAGCCAATCGCCGCGCGAATCCTGCAAGCCGTTGTCGACGTTGTAGTTGCGCCGGCGCAGCGAGCGGTCGAGCACGCGGCCGTCGGCGCTGCGCACCAGCGAACTCGGGTCGCGGGCGAGCGCGGCGGAAATCAGCGGCGTGCCCCAGTACGCGGTGTCGTAGTCGTCCTCGAAGTGATCGAGCGCGATATCGACTTCGACCGTGTCGCTGGGCCGCCAGCGCGCGGCGACGGTGGCCGAGGTCGCCGAACTCGCGGTGCCGTCGACATAACCGTCGCCGCTGCGATGGCTGGCGATCGCGCGCAGCGCCAAGCGCTCGCCGATGGGTTCGTTGAAATCGACCGCGTAACGGCGGCCGCCGAAACTGCCGGCGCCGATCAAACCCGCGAACGCGCGGCCGTCGAAGTCGGGGCGCTTGGGCACCAGATTGATCGCGCCGGCCAGCGCGCCCTCGCCGTACAGCACCGAGGCCGGGCCTTTGAGCACTTCGATGCGCTCGAAGCTCCAACTGTCGAAGTCGCGGGTGATCAGCGGCGCCGCGCTTTGGCGCACGCCGTCGTAGAGCAGCGCGATCGCGCCGCCGCTGAAGCCGCGCATCGAGGCCATGCCGGGCGAGGACGGCAATTGCCCGGCGAGCACGCCCGGCGCGGCGTTGAGCGCCTCGACGCTGCCGCGCAGGCCGCGTGCCTGGAGCTGTTCTTGGGTCAGGGTTTCGACCGTGGCCGGCGTCTCGCGCGCGCTCAGGCCCAGGCGCGAGGCGGTCGGCGCGGGCCGGTCCCAGGGCGCGACAGGCGCGCCTTCGACGGTGATCTTGTCGAGCAGCTTGGGCGCGGCGCCGCCGGCGCCTTCGGCCGGAGCAGTCTGGGCGAACGCGGGGGCCCACGCCAACGCGGCCAGCACCGCGCCCGCGAGCCAGCGCGGCCCGGACGGGCCCGTCGCCGCGCGTCGCCGTTGCTCCGCACCCGCCGCCGCTGCCGCGCGGCTTTCCCGACTGCCTGTGTTCACCCCGCCCCCCTGCTGACCCAAAAGTGTGAAATGAAACGATATATCATTTCATTTAACGCACAAGGTAAGCGGGCAAACGGAGGCCGTCAATACGGCATGAAGGCGAATCGTTCGGAAGGCAGACGGCTCCGCCGGCGGCGGAGCCGATACGCGCGGCCGGACTCAGCCCAGGCGGATGAAATCGCAGGCCGAGGTCTTGCGCGCGCGCTGCGCGACCTCGAAGCCGTTGGCCGAGCCTTTGTGGTCGGTGTTGCCCTCGATGCTGAGGAAACTGTCGGCGTTGCCGTCGAAAGCGAAGCCGGTGTGGATCCAGTCGCTGGCGCTCTTGCGCACCAGGAACACGCCGCAGGCGCCGAGCGCGCCGAACCCCGGGCTGGCGCCAGCGACTGCGCGCCCCGGCAGGAAGCGGCCCGCCGCCTTGGCCTGCGCCGCCAATTCGTCGCAGCCGAAGCTGCCGGCGATGGGCATCGCCCGCCCGGCTTGTTCGGCCGCCTGCCGCAGCACGGTGCTGACGAAGCCCGCGCACCACAGCATGCTCTCGCCCTCGCTGCCCTTCATGTAGAAGCGCACCCACGGCCCGCGGTTGGCGCCGCCCAGTTCGATCGGATGCGCGGCCAGATGCTGCTCGGCGAACCAGCGCACCAGTTGCGGATACGGCTTGTTGGCCGGCGCCTTCGCGCCCGCCGCGACGATCCGCGCCAACGGTTCGACCAACGCCGCCCACAGCGCCGGCCCGACTTCGCCCGCGTAGGCGATGCGCTTGCGCGCGGCGAAGCCTTGCAGCGCGCGGTCGGTGCCCGGCCCGAACTTGCCGTCGATCGGCGTGCCGTTGCCGTGATAGCCCAGCCACTCCTGCACGCGTTTCGCCGCCGCGCTGCTGGCGCCTTGGCGCAGGGCGCCGGGGAAGTCGAGTTCGCGGCGAACGAAAGACTGATCCTGCAATGGCATGACGGAGCTCCCTGACGTCGGTTCGTCCTTGGATCGCGGCCGCGGGGGCGGCGCGCATCGGTCGCGGGCCGGTCTCGGGCCGGCGACGTAGGAGCCAACGCCGCGAACGCGCCGATGCGGTCAGCGGTCCGCGATGCGCGGATGCAACAGCGGATTGGCCGGAGCTTGCGGCGCGGCGCGTTGTGCGGCGTGCGCGCGCGTCACTGCGCGTCGTGGAAGATCACGCCCAGGGTATGCCGCGTTCCCGCACGCAGCGCGCTGACGCCGTGGCGCAAGTGGACCCGATAGAACCCGCGCGCGCCGCGATGCGGCCGATGGCGCACCGCGAACGCCACCGCATCGCCCTGTCGCAGCGGCACCACCTGCGCGCGCGACTGCATGCGCGGGCGCTGCTCGGTCAGAACGAATTCGCCGCCTTCGAAATCGCGGCCCGGTTGCGAGAGCAAGATCGCGGTCTGCAGCGGGAACACGTGTTCGCCGTAGACGTCTTGATGCAGGCAGTTGTAATCGCCCTCGGCGTAGCGCAACAGCAGCGGCGTCGGCCGCGGCTGGCCGGCGGCGTGGCAGCGCGCGAGGAACGCGTCGAGCGAATCGGGGTATTCGCCGCTCTCGCCCAAGGCCGCGCCCCAACGCGCCGCCACCGGCGCCAGGCGCGGATACAAGCCTTCGCGCAAGGCCTGCACCATCGGCGGCAAGGGATAGCGGTAGTAGCGGTACTCGCCGCGGCCGAAACCGTGGCGCTGCATCACCACGCGGCTGCGATAGCGTTCGTCTTCGCCGTAAGCGTCCGCCAACGCGGCGCATTGGCGCGCGCTCAGCAGATTCGGCAGCACCGCCCAACCCTGCGCATCGAGCGCGGCGCCGAGCGCGTCCCAGTCGTAGCCGGCGATGCGCCGGCGCAGGCGTTCGCGCGCATCGGTACGGTCGGGCGTCGCCCCGTCGGCGTTTTCGGCATCGGCTTTCATGGAATGTTGCGTCCCGCGGCATGGATGGATGACTAACGTCATGCTGGCGATGCGCGCATCGCCGCGCCATCCGATTCTTGCGCCGTCGCGGTTTGCCGATCGTGCGCGGCGATGTTCAGCCACGAGCAAGACTATCGCTCGAAAAACGCCAAAAACCCCTTGAAAACCATGACTTCAGACATGTCTGAATCTCCAAGTACCGTAAACAGAACGTTTAGTTCCCATAAAAAACTGAGAAAAATTCAGGCGCGATTGAAGCGCGATGACGATACTGCGCACACCGATCCACACGGACGCCTTACCCCGAGGCGCGTGGAAACGGAATAAGACCAATAAGAGGCTGAGACCTTTATGAAGCGTGCATTGCTTGCCCTGACCCTCGCCGCTGCGCTGCCGTTTACCGCTTCGGCCGCAGAAGGCGTCTCCTACAACTACGTCGAAGCCGGCTACGCCAAGATCGACGCCAAGAACAAGTTCGCCGATTCCGATGGCTGGACCATCGCCGGTTCGTACGCGTTCCACCCGAACTTCCACGTCTTCGGCAGCTACAGCAAGCAGGAGACCGATTCGCACACCTACAACCTCGGCAACGGCAGCTCGCTGCGCATCCGCAGCACCGACCTCGACCGTTGGAACGTCGGCGTGGGCTACAACCACGAGCTGAGCAGCCGCGTCGACCTGGTCACCCGCATCGCCTACGAGCAGAACAAGTACGACTTCGGCAACGTCATCGGCGGTTCGGACAAGTTCAAGGGCGGCTTCGTCGAAGCCGGCGTGCGCGGTTCGCTGGCGCCGAACTGGGAGGGCTACGCCTTCGCCGGTTACCAGGACTTCGACAACACCCGCAACTACGGCGATCTGGCCGACAAGTACGACAGCAAGTTCTACGCCCGTCTGGGCACCCAGGTGAAGTTCAACAAGAACTGGGGCATCACCGCCGACGCCAAGTTCCTCGACGGCGGCGAAAAGGAATTCTTCATCGGTCCGCGCTTCAGCTTCTAAGAAAAGCGCGTCCGGAAGAACTCCGGCAACAATCGCGAATTCTCTCTCTCCCCCGAAAAGTCGCGATGGAGCCCGGCCGCAAGGTCGGGCTCTTTTTTTGTCCGCGATTCGCGGCGCGCGCCTTGCGCCAGCGCCGATGCGCCGCGTCGCCGCCGGACGGCGCAACGCGAAAAGCCCGGCCTCGGCCGGGCTTTTCGCGTTGCGCGGCGCCGCTGTGCGCGGCGCGCGGTCACGCCCTGGAGAACGAGGGCTGCGACGAAGTCTGCTGCTGTTGCTGCTCCTGCGCGAGCGCCTGCTGCGGCGCCTGCGCCTGACGGTGCGCGGCCAGCTGCGCGTCGACCTCGGCCGGCGCGGGAATCGGCTGCTTCATGTCCACCGCGGCGACGAACCCCGGCGTCTGGCCGGCGACGAACAGCTTGTCGTCGCGCACCGCGACCGCGCCGACGTCGCCGGGCTTGGTCACGCCCGCGTCCTGATTGGCCTTGAGCACCGCATAAGCGACGGCTTCGTCGGGCACGCCGGCCGGCGCCTTGTCGCGGATCGCCTTGAATACGGCGTTGTCCTGCGCGTCCTTGAGCGGGCCGGCCGGATCGGCGGCGGACAGCGAACTGGAGCCGTGCTCGCCCGGCTTGAGCGGCGGCGCGCCCTTGTCCGGCGCGGTCGGCTGCTTCTTCTCCAGTTCGTTGATGCTTTCGTACAACTGACGCGGCGTGCCGGTGGCGCCGAGCAACTCGCTGGCGCTGATGCGCTGGCCGGTGACCTTCTCGGTGACGTCGCTGGCCCAGGACGCGCAGGTATTGGTGTAGCCCCAGGTGACTTTTTCCTTCAGGGCCGCATCGAGTTTTTTCTCTTGCTCGGGCGTGAGCTCGATGTAGCGGCTGGCGGTCGGCTCGAAGCCGCGCCCCACTTCGATGCCCTGGCGGATATTGCTTTCCGGGTGCGGACTTTCGTTGGCGAAGCGCGGGTGTCCGTTCGGCCACAGGCCGTACACCTCGGTGTGCCCGTTGCGGGTCACGGAAATCCAGGCGTGGCCGTCGGTGAGTCCGGCCGGCTCGCCGTTCGGCCCGGGGCCGGCATTGGTGTGTATTCCCAGTACGGTCTTAGCGGGGTCGCCCATGGCTCGTTCGCTCCATCGATCGTGTCGGCACGGCTTGCGCTCGGATTACGGGTAGATTTGCTCTTCCTGATCGGCGTGGACCAGCACGACTTTTTCGCCGTGGTAGGGCACGTGCACTTCGGCCTGCCATTTTTCGTCGAGCGGGATCACGCTCTTGGCCATCGGCGCGCAGGTCTCGCTGATGCCGCAGCGGTCGATCACGACCTTCAGCGTGTCGCCGGCCTTCTCGTAGTTGATGCCGCCGGAGTAGTACGAGCTTTCCGGGAACACGCTGTAGCGGATGCTCAGCTCATCGCCCTGCAGTTTCTGCACGACGACCGGCTCGACCGACGACTTGGCGTAACGTGGCTTCATATTCACTCCTGTGCATGCGGCTAGGAAAGGGAACAGCGCGAGCAGAGCCGTCGATCTCTTCCACATAGGACGCTCCATCGATGCGGCGATACGGCCGCGCGCGAAGCGCATGCGCGCCGGCGCGGCGCCCCGCGACGCGCGCGGCGCGGTGGCTGATGCATAGAGTGAACGAAAAAACCGCGCGGAACCTGACAATCGGCACGCATTAACGGGAAAAGCGTCGCAGGCGTCGCCGCGATGCGCAGGGCCGGACAATCTGAATCGGCGGCGGATACGGCGGCCGCCGCGGCTCAACCGAACAGATCGGTCGGGTATTCGGGCTTCTGCTCGCGCGCGAGCAATTGGCGCAGGCCGTCGGACGGAGTGATGCGGCCGTGCAGCACTTCGCGCACGGCGCTGGAGATCGGCAGTTCGATGCCGTGGCGTTCGGCCTGGCGCATGACTTCGTCGGCGGTCTGCACCGATTCCACCACTTGGCCGATTTCGCGCACCGCGTCCTCGATCGACTGGCCGCGGCCCAGGGCCAGGCCCAGGCGGCGGTTGCGCGAGAGGTCGCCGGTGCAGGTCAGCACCAGATCGCCGAGGCCGGCGAGGCCCATCAAGGTCTCCGGCTGGCCGCCGATGGCCTGATTGAGGCGCAGCATTTCGTTGAGGCCGCGGGTGATCAGGCCGGCGCGGGCGTTGAGGCCCAGCTGCATGCCGTCGGCCACGCCGGTGGCCACCGCGAGCACGTTCTTCATCGCGCCGCCGAGTTCGGCGCCGAGCATGTCGTCGCCGGTGTAGGCGCGGAACGCCGGGCCGTGCAGCGCGTCGGCCACCGACTGGGCGAAGGCCTCGTCGTCGGAGTGCACGGTCAGCGCGGTCGGCAGGCCCTGCGCGACTTCCTTGGCGAACGAGGGGCCGGTGACGACCGCCAGCGGCACGCCGGCGCCCAACACCTCTTCGGCGACTTCGTGCAGGAAGCGGCCGCTGCCGGGCTCGAAGCCCTTGGTCGCCCAAGCCACGCCGGCGTGCGCGGGCCGGTGCGGAGCGAGCTCGCGCAGGGTTTCGGCGAAGGCGTGCGAGGGCGTCACCACCAGGACCAGATCGGCCTCGGCGAGCGCGGCCGGCAGGTCGGTGGTGGCGCGCAGCGCGTCCGGCAGGGCGATGCCCGGCAGGTAGCGCGGATTTTCGTGGCGGGTGTCGATGGCCGCGGCGATGTCGCCGTTACGGCCCCACAGCACGGTCGGATGACCGTGCCGTGCGATCAGCGCGGCCAGCGCGGTGCCCCAGGAACCGGCACCGAGCACCGCCACGCGCGGCTTGGAAGTCGTGGTCTGCGAAGTCATGCGCGCGCGGCGGTCCGGTGTGCCCGGAATCAGGCGTTGCCGGCGGTTTCCGCGTCGGCGAGGCTCTCGCCCTGGCCGGCGCGCTGACGCAGGCCTTCGGCGTAGAGCGCGTCGAAGTTGATCGGCTGCAGGAAGAACGGCGGGAAGCCGCCGGCCTGGATCAGGTCGCTGATGAGCTGGCGCGCGTAGGGGTAGAGCACGTTCGGGCAGTGGGTGCCGAGCATCGCGTCCAGGGTCTGGCCGTCGAAGCCGATCAGGCCGAACACGCCGGCCTGCTTCACTTCGGCCAGGTACATCGGCTTGTCGCCGGCGGTGCAGGTCAGGGTCACGCCGAGCACGACCTCGAAGGCGTTGTCGCCGACGCGCTGGACGTTCTGCGACAGGTTCAGCTGCAGCTGCGGCTGCTGGGTTTCGGCGAACACGGCCGGCGCGCCGGGGACCTCGAAGGAGACGTCCTTGACGTAGATCTTTTCGACGGTGAACGCGGGACCGGTTGCGGCTTCGGCCGACGCGACAGCGCCGTTGACGTTTTCTTCGGACATCGTGGTACTCCCCCAACGAGATGAAATTCGGAAAAGAGGCCGATTATGCCCGCTCGTCCGCGCCTGGACCAAACGGCCCGGCGCGTCGACGCGGGTTCGGCCGCGGAACACAGTGGATTGAGGCGATTGCGGCGCGATCAAGCCCCGAGGCGGCGGGCGAACGGTTCGCCGCGCCGGAATCCCGGCGCGCCTCACACATTGCCCGGCCGCGGTCGCCGGCGGCGAGACCGCAGCCTAGCCGGCGCGCATGGCGGCGGCGCGACAGCGCGCGGCGGGACGCCGGTTCAGACGCGGGCGACGGCGCGCCCGCGCTCCGGCGACGGGCTCAGTTGCGGCCCTTGACCAGCGGCAGTTCGGCCTGCTGCCACGCGGCGATGCCGCCGTCGAGCCAATAGACCTGCTCGAAACCGGCCTTCTTCAGGCGCTTGGCGGCGTCGGCCGAGGCCTGACCGTTGCGGCACACCGCGACCACCGGCAGTTGCTTGGCGCCGGCCAGCAGCTTGCTTTCCGGGTCGAACTGGCTGGGCTGGACCGAGCGACTGCCCGGGATGTGGCCCTTTTCGTATTCGCCGATCGCCGACAGGTCGATGACCAGGGCGTTGTCGCGGTTGATGAGCTGGGTCAGCTCGGCCGGGCGCAGCGCCTTGTAGCCGCGGAACAGGCGCGCGGTTTCGGTGTAGATCAGCGCCACGGTCAAGCCGACCAGGCCCAGCGACAGGTACAGGTGGCGGCCGGCGAACGCCAGCAATTCGTCGAAACTCACGGAGTCAGCTCATGCACGGGCGGGGCCGGCACGGCCCTCGCGGGGCCGCGATTGTCGCCCAGGCGGGGCTTGGGCGCAAAAAAGGGGTCGACGCAGCTGCGGACTAGGAGATAGCGGATAGGAGTTAGGAGGTAGCGGAAGGCCGCTTTCGCTATCTCCTAACTCCTAACTCCTATCCGCTATCTCCCTGCTTCACTCGCCTTGCCAGAAATCCGGCAGGCCGCCGATCACCCACCAGGTCTTGGCGACCGGATCCCACTCCCAGGCCTCGAGGTAGCGCACGCTGCGCTCGGCCATGGTGTGGCGGTTGATCACGTTGATGTTGACGATGCGCACCGCCGAGCCCTTGGCCTTGCTGACCTCGCTGCCGACGTCGTTGTAGCCGGACACCTGGATCTGCTTGTAGCGCTCCATCTGCATCGGCGTGGGCGCCAGCTTCTTGCGCAGCTCGGGCTTGATCAGGTTGGCGGCGCCCTCGAAATCGCCCCAGCGGATCGCCGCGGAATAGGCGTATTGCAACTCCGACAGGCGGTTGTTCTGGGTGCCGGTGGTCTGGCAACCGGCCAGGACGAACGCGAACAGGCAGGACAGCAGCAGGTACTTCAACAGGCGCATCGCGGGCTCCGGCTCGGGGGCGGTTTGGCGTGCATCCTAACCGCCCCGCCCGCGCCGCGTCAGGCTTTGACGATGGCCACGTAGCGCGCGGTGAACTCGGTCGCGACCCCGCCCTCGGGCAGCAGCGCGCGCGCGATCAGGCCGGTGCGGGCGCGGCCGCGGGCGCGCAGGGTCTGCACGAACACGCTCCAGTCGGCGTCGGCGGCCAGTTCGGCCTGCACTTCCAGGTCGCCGAACAGCGGCGCCAGGTAGCGGATCTGGCTGTCGGCGACGAACACCTCCGCGCGCAGTTCGGCGATTTCCAGCCCCAGCGAGACCAGCCCCCACGAGGCCAGGGTCATCACCGAGGCGAGGCTGCCGCCGAACGCGCAGCCCTTGTCGTTGACGTGGTGGGTCAGCGGCGCGCGCAAGCGCAGGCGCTTGCCGTCGTAGCCGGCGATGCCGACGTTCATCGCCGCGACCGGCGGCATGGACTGGTAGTGAGTGTGCAGGCGTTGCAGAGCGGCGTCGAAAGTCATCAGCGGAAAGCGCGGTGCGTGGGGGAAAGGAGGCGTGCGGAACGCGTGGGTACGGCGGCGGATCGAAACGAAACGGCAAACCCGGAACAAACCACAAAACTACGAACCGCTCATGAAACGAGCCGGCTTGGAATCTGCGCGACGCGAAGCGGCGAGGCCGGCGCCGCGACCTGCGGCCGCTGCCGCCGTGCGCTGCGGTATGCGAAGCTGCGCGCATGAGCCGCGAGTCGCCGACACCGCCGCGATGGTACGTGATCTCGTTACGTCCTAGTGACGAACACGAGGCGCTACGCTGTATCGCAGCGCAATACGCCAGCGAATTGATCGAGCTGTCGCCGTGGTCGATCCGCAGCGACAACACCATTGCGACGCGTATGGCCTTGGCCGAGGCGTTGCGGGCGACGCGCATCGTCGTCACCAGTCCGAACGCGGTGCGCGCGCTGCGCGATCTGTGCGCGGCCGATGCGCGCGCGGCGTCGCCGTCGTTGCCGCGGCCGCCGCAACGCGCGGGACAGACGTGGTTCGCGGTCGGCGCCGGCACCGCGCAGGCGTTGAGCGACTTCGGCATCGCCGAGGTTCGATGGCCCGAACGCATGGACAGCGAAGGCTTGCTCGCGTTGCCCGGTCTGCAAAGTTTCGCGGCCGGCGAATCGGTCGGCTTGCTGACCGCGCCGGGCGGCCGCGGCGTGATCGCGCCGAGCTTGTCCGCGCGCGGCGCGCAGGTGATTCGCGCCGACATCTATCGGCGCGAACCGGCGCCGCTGTCCCGATTCATGATCGCGCGGCTGAGCGATGCGCGCGCGCCGCTGCTGTTGGCGCTGTCCAGCGGCGAAGCCTTGCAGCGCGTGCTCGACGAGTTGCCGGCGCAGGCGGCGGCGCGGCTGCGGCAAGCGCGGGTCAGCGCGGCCAGCGAGCGCTTGGCGCAACTCGCGCGCGAGGCCGGGTTCGCCGATGTCGGCGTCGCCGCCGGGCCGGGGGCGCGCGAGTTGTTGGCGCCGTTGAGCGAGGCGGCGTCGGGGTGAAGCGCCCGGGTCGTTCGGATCGGTCTGGTTTTGGACCGGTCTGGTTTTGGATCCATCCGGTTTTGGATCCGTCCGGCTTTGGATCCGTCCGGCTTTGGATCCGTCTGACTTCGGACCGGTCTGATTCCGGATCCGCCCGATCGGGCGAACCGGTTCCGACCCAGCCGCGAGCCCCCATCCGACCCGCGCGACACGGCGAGCCCGATCGAACGCGCTCGATCCGACGCGCTCGAACGAGCCCCGCAAGAACGCGGCCGCGCCGCCCCTCGCGAACGCCGCCCGAATCGGATCGCCCCACCCCGTCGCCCACCCGCGCAACGCCGCGCCGCCCGCCCCCGCAAACCGCCCGGCCGCGGCGAAACGCGATGGCGTCAAGGCTGTCTTGATCCGTTCATCCGGTAGCATGGCCGGGTCATGAGCGCCCCCTTCGATTCCGTGCCCACGCCCCCTTCCTCCGCCGCGCCGCGCCGCGGTTCCTCCGTCTGGCTGTGGCTGGCGCTGTTGGTCTTGATCGCCGCCGGCGGCTGGTTCGGTTGGCGCCAGTGGCAGCAGCGCGAAGCGCTCGAGCAAGAAGCCGCGGCCGACGACGCGCAACGCCTGGACGCGCTGGAGCAACGCCTGGACACCCTGCGCACCAACCAGGACGCGCAGAACCGCCGCATCGTCCAGGCCGACAGCACCAACCGGGTGCTGCGCGACGAACTGCACGGCATCGGCCAGCGCGCGGCGCTGATCGAAGACAGCGTCTCCAAGCTCGCCGATCCCAACCGCCACGGCGCCCAGGCCATGCGCCTGGACGAGACCGAGCTGCTGCTGACCCTGGGCCAGCAGCGCCTGCTGATCGCCGGCGACCTGGAAGGCGCGCGCCGCGCCTACATCCTGGCCGGCGGCGTGCTCGACGGCATCGACGACCCGGCCTACCTCAGCCTGCGCCAGACCCTGCTGCAGGAAACCGCCGCGCTCAAGGAGCTGGGCATCGAACCGCGCATGCAAGCGATGGCCAAGCTCGACGCGCTGGCGCAGACGCTGACCCTGCCCGAAGACACCGCCAAGCCCGCCGCCGCCGAGCCGGCGCCGTGGTGGCGGCGCGCGTTCGGCACCCTGATCGACACCCAGCCGGTCGACCGCACCGTCGCCTCGCATCCGGCCGACCGCGCCGCCGCGCTGGCCGCGCTGCAACTGGAAATCTCGCTGGCGCGCGCGGCCGCCGAACGCCGCGACGCGGCCGGCTACAAGATCGCGCTCAAGCGCGCCGAACGTTGGGTGCAACGTTTGTCGCCGCCGTCGCCGGCGCAGGAAAAACAACTGGCGAGCCTGCGCGAACTGGCGGCGATGCCGCTTTCACTGACGGTTCCCACCCTCGGCACCACACTGCAGCAGCTGCGTCAGCTGCGCACGGCCCATTGACGGCCGCCCGCACGATTCGGCTCTGAGGAAGGAGGCGCCGCGATGAATCTGTTCCGCAATCTGCTGTTTTGGATCGTGTTGGCCTTGGTCGGCGCCTTGGTCGCGCAACTGCTGCTGCAGGACCCCGGCCGCGTGGTCGTCACCTACGGCGGCTACGACTACCTCACCAACGTGCCCAAGGCGCTGCTGATGCTGGTCGGCGGGCTGATCGCGCTGTGGCTGGTGTGGAAAGCGCTGAGCCTGCCGTTCGTGGCGATGCGCCGGCACCGCAAGAAGCAGGCGCGGGCGCGCTTGATCGACGGCCTCGACGCCTTGCATCAGGGCCATTGGGCCCGCGCCGAGAAATCGCTGGCGCAGGCGGCGCGCGGCCGCGATGTGGCGGCGATCGCCGGCATCGGCGCCGCACGCGCCGCAGCCGCGCGCGGCGACGCTGCGGCGCAGGCGCAACACCTCGACGCCATCGCCGCCGACCACCCGGCCGCGCGCGCGCTGACCGTCGCCGAACACGCGCTCGCCGACGGCCGCGCCGACGAGGCGCTGGCCGCGCTCGACGCGACCGCCGCGCAACCGCTGCCGCCGCGCGGGCTGGCCTTGCGCGCGCAGGCGCTGGCCGCGCTCGGCCGCGCCGGCGAGGCCTACGGTTTGCTCGGCGCGCTGCGCCAGAGCAACGCCTGGCCGGCCGCGCGCTTGAGCCAGTTGGAAGCGCAGTGGGCCGAGGCCGCGCTGCGCGAAGCCGCCGACGCCAACGTGCTGGCCGACCTGTGGGAAAGCCTGCCCAAGCCGCTCAAGAACGAGCCGGCCGCGGTCGCCGCCTACGCCGGCCGCGCCGCCGAAATGCGTTGGGAAGAAGCCGCCGCCAAGAGCCTGGAGCAGGCGCTGGACGCGCGCTGGGACGAATCGCTGGCGGCGCTGTACGGACGCCTGCCGATCGGCCGCCTCGACGCGCGCCGCGCCCAGGCCGAACGCTGGCTGGCCGGCCATCCGGGCAGCCCCGGTTTGCTGTTGAGTCTGGCCCGGCTCGCGCGCGCGCAAGGCCAATGGCCGCAGGCCGAGACCTACCTGCACCGCGCGCTGGCCCAGGGCGCCGGCAGCGAAGCCTGGGAAGAACTCGGCCACGGCTTCGCCCAGGCCGGCGACGAAAGCCGCGCGCGCCTGAGCTACCTCAACGCGCTGCGCGCCGCGCGCGGCGAAGCGCCGAGCGAACTGCCCGGCCGCGATCTGCGCCAGAAGCTGTTCGACGAGGCGGTGGTCGAGGAACGCGACGAATTCGGCATGCCGCGCCTGCGCGGCTGAGCGCGCCCGCATCGCCATCGGCGAACGGCCGCGGCGACGCGGCCGTTCGGGTTTTCCGCCGCGCTCAAATCCCCGGTTCGCGGAACGCCGGCAAGGTGGCGAGGAACTCGCGCCCGCCGCCGCCGAAGCGCGCATAGCGTTCGGTGATGCGCTTGGGGTACAGCGTGCGTCCGGCGATCACGCCGACGACGATCCCCACCAGCATCATCAGCCCCGCGGCCAGGAGCAACGGCCCCGAGTCGTTGGCGATGCCGAGTCCCAGCGCCAGCGCGAACCCGCCCAGGCAGGCGAGCGCGGCCGCGATCAGGCGCGAGCGGTGGCGGGCGTGGCGCTCGCACAGGCTGGCTTCCAAGCGGCATTTCTTGCGCACGATCATCGCGGCGAGCGCGTAGACCAGCAGATTGAACAGGATCAGCAGCAGCCACCACGCGCTGTGCCAGTAATAGATTTTCTTCAGCCGCGTCTTGCCCGGCGCGTTGCATTTGACGCAGCGGCCCGGCAGGTGCGAATCGCGCAAGGCGATCAAATCCGCGCCGTCGCGCCACGGGCCGTGGCGGTCGTCGGATTCGGTGGACGTGTCGGCGAACGCGCTTTGCGGCGCTTCGTACGGATTGAAGGTTTGCATCCTGCCCCCGGTGGCCGCGCGTCCGGTCCCGGGCCCCCTGCCCGGCGCGGCGTCCGCGCGCTTGCGCTCGCGCTCGCGGCGGCGGCCCGCGTGCGCGGCGCGCGCGGGCCGCGGCGATTGCAGCGGCCATCGTATCGCCGCCGCGTCGATGCGCAACCGACGCGATGTCCGTCGGTCTGGGTCGATCTTCTCTTCATCGGCACGGCGCCCGATATCGCGGCACGAATGCGGCGGATCGTGATCGCGTCGCGCCGATAAGGCGCCGCCGCGCTCGCCGGTGGCGAAAACGAAAACGGCGCCTCGCGGCGCCGTTTCCGCATCGCCGCGAGCCGGACTCAGCGCAAAGGCACGGTCAAGGTCGCCGGCGCCGAGGCCGGCGAACTGAAGCTCACCGTGCCGCCCAAGCGGCTCGCGCCGGCGTAGCGCGGATCGGTTGTGTCGATCACCAGCACCAGGCGGCGGCCCGGCGCGATGTCCCAACTGGTCGCCTCCAAGCGCAGGTCCAGGGTCTGGGCCACGCCCGGCCGCGCGCCGCGCAGCGACACCGGCTTATGGCTGAGCAACTGGCCGGTGCCGAGCAGGTCGACGCTGTAGAGATAGGCGAACAAGCTCACCTCGCTCTGGCTCGGCGTCACCGTGATGCGCAGCTGCGGCATGCCGCTGAGCTGGGCGCCGCTCCAGTACACCGGCGACTGCCACACGCCGGCGCCGGCGCGCGCCACCAGCGGGATCGACGCGGTCGGCGCGACCTGCAGCGACTGCAGGAAGCCGCTGACCATCGCCACGCCCGAATCGGCCACGGTCGGCAGGCCGGTCAGGATCGAATGGCTCCAGCCCACGCTCGGCGCGTCGCGCAGCTCGCCGGTCGGCGCGATCAGGCCGCTGGGCTTGCTCAGCGCGAACACGGTCGCGCCGCGCTGCACCGCGGCCCAATCGGCGTAGCCGCGCCAATCGCCGTCCTGCGACTTCAGCCGCACCGCCGGTTCGCGCGGCACGCCATTGTCGATGCCCTTGAGGTGATGGTCGAACCAGCGCTCGACCGCGGTGTAGGTTTCGCTCGGCAAGCCCAGCGCGCCGGGCGCTTCGATCGTGGCGTGGTCGCCGTGGGCGAACAGCAACTGCTTCGGCCCGCTCAGCGCGTTGTAGAAATCCACGAATTGGCCGGGCGGGAACAGGCTGTCGTTGAAGGCGTTGGCCAACAGCACCGCGGTGCGGTTGCGGTTGAGCGCGGCGACCTCGGTCATCGCGCTGCGCTGCGGCACGATCGGCAGCAAGCCGGCGACGGCACCGTCGAAATCGCCGAACGCGATGCGCGCGGTGGCTTCGGCCAGTTCCGGACCCGGACGGCCGGTCAAGGCGCCCGCCACCACCAACAGCGCCGCGCCCTGCTGGCTCACGGTGCGGTTGGCGTAGAGCGACGCCTCCAGATCCGCCCAGCCGCTCAACGCGGCCACCGCCTTGATGCGCGGATCGCGCTCGGCGGCGAGCAGGCTGATGCCGGCGCCGTAGGAAATGCCGCTGGCGCCGATCCGGTTCGGGTCGGCCGGGGTGTTGGCCAGCGCCCAATCGATCACCGAGCTGACGTCCTCGACCGTGCCCGGCCCGGCGATGTCGATCTGCCCGGCCGAATCCCAGAACCCGCGCGAGGTGTAGCTCACCACCACGTAGCCCTTGGCCGCCAGTTGGCCGGCGCGGCCGACGTACTCCAGGTTCGGCACGCCCCAGCTGGCCGGCATCACCAGCAGCGGGAACGGGCCCGGGCCCTGGTCCTTGGGCACCATCACGAAGGCGCCCATCTCCGCCCCGTCCCAGCCGGCGATGCGCTGGTATTGGCCGCTGAAGCCGCCGGCGTACGCCGCCGGGGCCAGGACGCTGAGCAACAGCAACAACAACGACAGCCACCACGAATGGATCCTGCGCATGAGCTCGTCCCCTCCCAAGGACCGGTCCCGCACGGTTAGATACGTTTGCGTATGGTTTAACGCTCAGCGACCGTACCATCGCGAATGGATGCACAACAACCGCGACTTCGGCGCAACGGCGTGAACCGCGACGACGCGGGTCACGGAATGGAAAAGGTGCGGTTAGGCGGCTTATTCGGTGCCGGGGAGGCAGGCCGTCCGGCGGCTTCGGGGAGGCAGGCGGCTCGGCCCTGGCGCCGCCGGCCCAGCCGCGTCGCGCCTTCATCGCGGCGGGCCGAAAAGCATCGGGCCCGAAAGCCCCTCCCGGCAGAGAGCGGTTTCAGGCCCGACGATCCGGAGCGCGCCGTGGCCACGGGCTCGGCGCCCGCGGCGAACGCTCAGAAATCCACGATCTCGCCGTTCTCGTCCAGGCGCGCATGCGCCACGCTGCGGTCGCGGATCAGCTGCAACTGCGCCGCGACGATCTTGCGCAGGTACTCGGCGTCCTTGGCGTCGAGCTTCGCGCCCGGAAAGCCGCGGTCGGCGCGCAAGGCCTCGAAGGTCGCGCGCGCCTCGTCGAAGCGGCCGAGCCGGCGCTGCAATTCGCCGATCAACAAGCGCGCCTCATGGCCGGCTTCGCCGCCGCCTTCGCGCGCGGCGCGCTTGCGCCACGCGGCCAAGGCTTCCTCGGCATAGCGCGGATACCGCTGCGCGCCGGCTTCCCAGGTCGCGACCAGCAGCAGCTGCGCGAGCTTGTCCTCGGAGTCGCCGAAGAACGCGCGCTGCTTGGCGAGGCGGTAGTACGGCGTGTCCTTGGCCGCCCAGCCGCGGTACTCGGGCGTGTCGACGAAGGCGCGCAGCCGCGCCAGTTCGGGCTCGCTGTAGCTGCGTTTTTCGTCGACGACGAAGCCGTTGCCCGGACACACCGGCAGCGGCCAGGGCGAGGCGATGGGGCCGTATTCCTGGCCGTCGAAGTAGCGGCCGAACGAGGTGCCCGAAGCGGCGAGGCGGGCCGAGAACGGCTTGCCGTCGATGGGGCAGACGATCTGCTCGTCCATGAAGGTCATCGCTGGGGCGGACAGGGGCAACAAGCCCAGGACGAACCAGACAGCGGCGTGGCGGCGCATGACAAATCCTTGTCGTGACGGAGCGCGCATTGTGCATCAAACCGCGCGGGGCGGCCGCCGCGCGCGGCGATGGCGAATGGTTCCAGCTGAAACAAAACGTCGGCCTGGAGCCCGCGAGCGGAACGCGGCGGCCTCGATGCGGATCGCAGGCGTCCGGATCGGCGGCCGCGACCCGTCGTTCCGACCGGCGCAAACGAATCGGGGCCGAAGCGCTCCCACGCATCGTGGAGTGCTTCAGCCCCGGTGGTTCGCATGCGTCCGCGGCCGAGCGGCCGCCGCCGCTCAGCGCTCCAGAATCGCCACCACGCCCATGCCGCCGGCGGTGCAGATCGAAATCAGGCACCGCCCGCCGCCGCGCTGCTTGAGCTCCTTGGCGGCGGTGGCGACGATGCGCGCGCCGGTCGCGGCGAAGGGATGGCCGGCGGCCAGCGACGAGCCGTTCGGATTGATCTTGGCCGGATCGATCTTGCCCAGCGGCGCGTCCAGGCCGAGGCGGTTCTTGCAGTAGTCCTCGCTCTCCCACGCGCGCAGCGTGCACAGCACCTGCGCGGCGAAGGCTTCGTGGATTTCGTAGATGTCGAAATCCTGCAAGCTCAGGCCGTTGCGCTTGAGCATCTCCGGCACCGCCACGGTCGGCGCCATCAGCAGGCCCTCGCCGTGGACGAAGTCGACCGCCGCCACCTGCGCGTCGCGCAGATAGCACAGCACTTCCTGGTTATGCGCCTGCGCCCACTCTTCCGAAGCCAGCAAGCACGCGGCGGCGCCGTCGGTCAGCGGAGTCGAGTTGGCGGCGGTGAGGGTGCCGCGGCCGGAGGTCTTGTCGAACGCCGGCTTCAGCGTCGCCAGTTTTTCCAGCGAGGAATCCGCGCGCAGGATGTTGTCGCGCGCCACGCCGCGGAAGCTCACCACCAGATCGTCGAAGAAGCCGCGCTCGTAGGCGGCGGCGAGCTTCTGGTGCGAGGACAGCGCCCACTCGTCCTGCGAATCGCGCGAGATGTTCCACTGCTTGGCCATGTCCTCGCAGTGATCGCCCATGCTCTTGCCGGTGCGCGGCTCGGCCACGCCGGGGAACTCGGGCTTGAGCTCGCGCAGGTGGAAGCCCTTGAACGCGGCGATCTTGTCCTTGGTGGTCTTGGCCCGCGCGGCCTGCAACAAACGCCGGCGCAGGCTCTTGCCGTAGACGATCGGCACGTCGGAGGTGGTGTCCGAACCGCCGCCGATGCCGGCCTCGATCTGCCCGGTGGCGATCTTGTTGGCGATGGTGATGATCGAATCCAGCGAGGTGCCGCAGGCGCGCTGCAAGGTGATGCCCGGGGTCAGCGGCGACAGGCCCGAGGACAGCGCGGCCTCGCGGCCGAGGTTCCAGTCGCTGCTGTGCTTGATCACCGCGCCCATCGCCACTTCGCCGAGCTGCTGGCCGTGCAGGCCGAACTTCTCGACCAACGCGCCCAGCGTGCGCACCGACATGCCCAGGTTGCCGACGTCCGCATAGGCGGTGTTCTGCCGGCAGAACGGGATTCGCACGCCGCCGAGCACGGCGACGGGACGGTTTTGACGCATCGGCAGCACCTCTGAAGACCGGGTTTCGGGGAAATTCGTGCGGTTTTTGACGCGGGCCCACTGGGCAGAGCGGGCATAATGGGCCTCAGTGTAGCGCCGCCAGCGCGCTCTACCAAACGCCAGCGTATCCTCGGTGACCATGACCTCCGAAAGCCCCTCCGCCCGCGGCCCGGCCGCGCCCCTGCACGTCCTCGGCGCGCTCGCCCTGGAGCTCAAGGGCGACGCCGCCGTGCAACGCAGCGCCCTGGCCCGCCAGGACGCCGGCGCCCTGTCGGAGAAGATCGCCCGCGATCTGGCCGGCTTCGCCGCCGACACCGCGGCGCTGGATCTGGTCACCATCGGCGCCCACTACGACCCGGTCGAACTGCTGCGCCCGGGCTGGCCGCTGCACCGCGAGCTCGACGAACTCGCCGCGCGCGCGCCGCGCGACCGCGGCGCCGAGCAGGCCGGCCGGGTCATCGCCTTCGGCGCCCACGAAGACCAATTGCCCGGCGCGCTGACGCCCTCGCCCGACTTCGCCGGCGGCCCGCTGCGGCTGGTGCCGTTCGCGCTCAGCGGTTCGGCCGAACTGGTCGCCCGGGTCGGCGAGATCCTCGAATCCAGCCTGCTCGAACGCGGCATGGCCCACGCCGACACCGCGCTGGCCGCGCAGGACGCGTTCGGCCTGCAGATCGAACACGCGCGCTACCTCACCGTGCACGACCTCGCCGCGATGATGGCGATGCAGTACGACCACGCCGGCCTCGGCCCGCTGTGGCCGCTGCTGGAAACCGCGCTGCTGCAGCCCGACGGCGAGCAGTGGCTGGACGCGCCGCCCGAGCCGCTGGTGCATTACGCCGACGGCGAAGCGCGCATCGCCCTGTTCTCGCCGGCCGCCTGGCATGCGCGCTACGCGCCCGAAGCGCCGTGCGACACGGCCGAATGCCGCGACAAGCTCAACCGCCGCTATCAGCACTTCGAAGCGCGGCTGCGGCAGATGTCGGCGGTGCTGGGCGCGCACGGGGTGCCGGTGACGTTCGTGCATTGCGACGACGAAAAGCCGCGCGAGGCGATGTAAGCCGGACGCGGCGCGCGGCCGCGCCGCTTGCCGCCATCGATCTGTCGCGCGCCGATCTCGGCGCGCCGCGCACTCAACCGGCGCCGCCGTCGCCCGCCGCGCCGCGGCCGAATTCCTGCTCGAACAGGTCGTAGCCCGCGTCGCTCATCCCCTGTCCCCGATAGGTGCGCTGCGCCGACGCATTGCCGCGCTCGACGTACAAGCGCAGCCCGATCACGCCGGCGGTGGCCTGCGCCAGCGCGGCGACATGGCTGTGCAAGGCGTCGTACACGCCCTGGCGCCGATGCTCCTCGGCGACGTACACGCTTTGAATCCACCACCACTCGCCGTTGCGCCAATCGCTCCATTCGCGGGTCAGCATCAAGGTGCCGGCGGGAACCGCGATGGTTTCGTGGCCGGCGGTTTCCGCCTCGCGCATGGCGATGAAGTAGCGCGCCTTGGCCGGATCGGCCAAGCCGGCGGCGACGCCGGCGTGCACGGTCGGCGGGTCCAGGCGCTTGTGCTCGGTTTCCCAGGCCATCGCGATCATCCATTGGGCGATGAGGTCGTTGTCGGCGGGAGCGGCGTCGCGGATGCGCAGGCGGGTCATGGCGGCGGGGTCGGTGGTGTCGGTGCGGAAAATCGGATCGGGCGTGGCGTGGGAGAGGCTTCAGTCCCGATGCGTTCGCCCCGGCGCCGATGAGGACCGGTCGCGAAGGATCGAAACGCATCGGATCCGACCGCCTGGCCGCGAGGTCTCGCGACCTGCGCGGCGCGCGTTCGGCTCAACGCGACGAGACTTCGTCGCGCCGCGCCGAACGCGATGCACGACTCAACGGCCGACCTTGATGACGCCGCAAGCCAAACGCGCGCCGGCATTGCCGGCCGGCTGGCTCTTGTAGTCGTCGGGCGAGGCGTGGACGATCACCGCGCGGCCGGCGACGTCGTTCGGCGCGCCGCCGCCGAGGGTCACGCCGCTGGCGTGCGCATCGACCTTGGCCACGCCCTGCGCGTCGGCGACCAGATTGTCCATGTCGCCGGCGTGGTGCGCGCCGTGATCGACTTGGCCGTGCGGCTGTCCGGCCGGATTGAAGTGGCCGCCCGCGCTGCTGGCGTCGGCGGCGCTGCAATCGCCTTTCTCGTGGATGTGGATCGCGTGGGTGCTGTTCGGCGTCAGCCCGCCGATCTCGCCGGTGAGATGCACGCCGTCGCCCATCGGACGCAACGTCAGCTTGCCGCTGACCAACGAGCCCGACGCCGAGGCCAACACCACGTTGGCCGAACTGGCGGTGGACACCGGACGAGCGCCCGCGCCCGCGTTCGCAGGCGGCGTGGGTTTGACGGCCTGGCCGCCGCACGCGGCGAGCGCGGCGGTGGCGGCGGCGAGTACGGCGATGCGAAGAGTCGCGTTCATGGCGGTGCTCCTGGTCGGCGGCGTCGCGCGGCGACGCCCGGTCGTGGAGCCGACGCTAGCTGGGCCTGGGTTCAGCGCGGGTGAAGCGCGAACGGCGTGGCAGCGCGGCGTGAGTGGTGGCCTTGCCGCGCGATTATGGCGGCGATGCGCGCGTTCGCGCCACGGCGTTCGCGATTCGCCAAGGCGCGCATCGTTGCGATGCGGCATCGGTTGGTTTTCGCGCGGCGCGGGTTCCGTTGCGCCGGCGCGAAGACCACGCCGCTCAACCGCGGGGACGGCCCGGACCGAGCTTGCGGGTCAAGGTATTGCGCCCCAGCCCCAAGCGCGCCGCCGCTTCGGTGCGGCGGCCGCCGGTGTGGGCGAGCGCGGCTTCGAGCAAGGCGCGGTCGAAACGTTCGCGCGCCTCGGCATGCAGATTGGCGCGGCCCTCGGCCAACTGCGCGCGCGCCCACGCCGACAGCAGCGCTTCCCATTCCTCGCCCGCGCCCGCCGCGTTCGCGGGCGGGGCGCCGAGCGCTTCGTCGAGATCCTCGCGCGCGATCGCATCGCCCGGCGCCAGCGCGGCCAGACGCCAGCACACGTTCTCCAACTCGCGCACGTTGCCGGGCCAATCGTGCGCCATCAGCCGTTCCAGCGCGGGTTTCGACAAGCGCTTGAGCGGCGTGCCGAAGCGCTGCGCGGCGGCGGCGAGAAAACGCTCGGCCAGTTGCGGCACGTCGCCGCGGCGCTCGCGCAGCGGCGGCAGGCGCAGGCGCACCACGTCGAGACGGTGCAGCAAGTCGGCGCGGAATTTTCCTTGCGCGACCAAGCCTTCCAAATCTTGGTGGGTCGCGGCGATCACCCGCACATCGACCCGGATCAGTTCGCGCCCGCCGACGCGGAAGAACTCGCCTTCGGCCAGCACGCGCAGCAAGCGCGTCTGCAGCGGCAACGGCATGTCGCCGATTTCGTCGAGGAACAAGCTGCCGCCGTGGGCCTGCTCGAAGCGGCCGACATGGCGGCGCTGCGCGCCGGTGAACGCGCCGGCCTCGTGGCCGAACAACTCGCTTTCCAGCAATTCGGCCGGAATCGCCGCGGTGTTGAGCGCGACGAAGGGCTTGTGCGAACGCGGCGATTCGCGGTGCAGCGCGCGCGCGACCAATTCCTTGCCGGTGCCGGTCTCGCCGGTGATCAGCACCGACAGCGGCGCCTGCGCGAGCCGGCCGATGGCGCGGAACAAGGTCAGCATCGCCGGGGTGTCGCCGATCAAGGTGTCGGCGGCGGCCGCTTCGGCGTCCGGCTCGGCCGGCGCTTGCGGCGCGCTGGTCGCCAGCGTGCGCGCGGCCAGCGCGACGGCCTCGTCGAGATCGAACGGCTTGGACAAGAATTCCTGCGCGCCGCCGCGGAACGCGCCGGCGGTGCTGGCGACGTCGGTGTAGGCGCTCATCACCACCACCGGCAGCGACGGCGCGCGCGCCTTGAGTTTTTCCAGCAACGCCAAACCGCCGTCGCCGGGCATGCGCACGTCGGTGAACAACAGGGCCGGCGCGCCGCGCTCCTCCAGCGCGCTCAACGCGTCGGCGGCGTTCTCGAATCCATCCACTTGATAACCGGCCTCGCGCAGCGCGGTGGCGAGCACGAAGCGGACCGAACGGTCGTCGTCGACGACCCACACGCGCGCCGCGCTCATGCCTGCGTCTCCCCGGGCGCTTGCCCGTCGTTGTCTTCGATGTGCATCGGCAGCAACAGCGTGAACACCGTGTGGCCGGGACGCGAGCGATAAGTCAGCGACCCGCGATGCTCGCGCGCGACCTGCTGCGCCAGCGCCAGCCCGAGCCCGCTGCCTTCGGCGCGGCCGGACACCAGCGGCAGGAACAGTTGCTCGGCCAGTTCCTCGGGCACGCCGCGGCCGTCGTCGATGATCTCCAGGCGCAGCGCGATCGGATGCGCGCTGTCGCCGATGCGCGCGCCGTGCTCGACCCGGGTGCGCAGATGGACGTGATTGGCGCCGGCCTCGATGGCGTTGCGCGCCAGATTCCACACTGCCTGCATCAAGCGGTCGGCGTCGCCGGCGAACTCGGGCAGGCTGGGGTCGTAGTCGCGCACCAGGCGCACCGCCCAACCGGCGTCGGCTTCGGCCAGACGCAGCACGCGTTCGAGCACGGCGTGGATGTTGAGCGGCGCGTGCGGCCGCGGCGGCGCCGGCGTCAGCAAGCGGTCGACCAAGCCGGTGAGGCGCTCGACTTCGCTGTCGATCAGTTCGATCAACTCGCGCGAATCGGCGTCGTCGACGCGGCGCGCGAGCAATTGCGAAGCGCCCTTCAAGCCGGCGAGCGGATTGCGCAGTTCGTGCGCGAGCCCCTTGAGCGAGGCCGACAACGCCGACGGCAACAACAGCGCCGGATCGTCGCCGGGAAACTCGTCGACCGGATGCGCTTCCAGCAACCAGCCGCCGTCCTCGCGCCGGCTCAGCCACAGATCGGCGAAACGCTCTTCGCCGTCGCCGTAACGCAAGCGCATGCGGCGCATGCGCAACGGCGCTTCGTCGCCGCCCGCGCGCGCCACCGCCAGCGCCAAACGGCCGTCGCCCGCATCGAGCCCGGCCAGCGGCCAGCCCAGTAAGCGCCGCGCGCCGACGCCGAACCAGCGCGAGAACGCGAGGTTGCAGCCGGTCAGGCTGCCGGCCGCGTCGCTCCAGGCGATGGGCGTGGTCAGGCCGTCGAGGCCGAGGTCGGGAGCGGGCTGGGGGTCGGAGGGCATTGCACCATCATAGTGCAGCGCCTCGCCGCGATTACGGGGCCAATCGGCCCCTTTATTATTTAACCAATCAGTTGACAACAAGGCCCGACAAGGCTTTAGATGGCCATCCCCGGCGCCGCCTCAACGCGGACGCCGCACCGTCATGGCTCATCGGAGGCTCTATGCAAGGCGAACTCGCAGGCAAGGTAGCGGTGGTTCACGGCGGCAGCGGCGCCATCGGCGGCGCGGTGGCGCGGGCGTTCGCGCGCGAAGGCGCACGGGTGTTCCTGGCCGCGCGCGGACGCGAGCGGCTCGACGCGACGGCAGCGGCGATCGTCGCCGCGGGCGGTTCGGCCGAGGCCGACAGCGTCGACGCGCTCGATCCCGCCGCGGTCGCGGCCCACGCCGACGCCGTCGCCGCGCGCGCCGGCGGCATCGACATCGTGTTCAACGCGGTCGGCTACGTGCACGTGCAAGGCGTGCCGCTGGCCGAGTTGAGCGTGGACGCGTTCGAGCTACCGGTGCATCGCTACATCCGCAGCCAATACCTGATCGCGCAAGCCGCCGCCCAGCACATGCGCGAAGGCGGCGCGGTGCTCGCGCTGACCACGCCGGCCGGACGCATGACCGGCCCCGGCTACCTCGGCCACTGCGTCGCCTGCGCGGGCGTGGAAGCGCTGTCGCGGCACATGGCCGGCGAACTCGGCGCGCGCGGCATCCGCGCAGTCTGCCTGCGCGCGCATGTGATTCCCGAAACCTTGCAACACGGCTCGCATGCGCGCGAAGTGTTCCAACCGCTGGCCGACGCCGCCGGCATGAGCATCGAGACCATGCTGCAAGGCGCGGCCGAAGGCACGCCGCTCAAGCGCTTGCCGACCTTGGACGACATCGCCGGCGCGGCGGTGTTTGCGGCGTCGCCGCGCTCGTCGGCGCTGACCGGCGCGATCCTCAACCTCACCAGCGGGTTTGTGCTGGATTGAACCGTCGCGGCCATCGCGGCCGCGACGGCGCAGGGATCAGGGCTGTTTCACCGCGGTGGACGAACCGTTGGCGACATAGACGCTGGTGCAATTGCCGGCGCCGTCGCGGGCGAAGTCGATATACGAATCGGGACCGACCGATTGCACCGCGGCGATGACGCCGGCGTTGGAGCTCAAGCACATCGTGTTGGCACCGGCCGCGTTCTGCGCCTCGCAACCGGCTTGCAGCGAGTTGCCGGCTGCGCCGATGAAGCAACCGATCAGCTGCTTGGTGTCGGCGCTGTTGCGCGCCGTGCCCATCATGCCGAACGCGCGGACCACCTGACCCGAGGCGTTGGTTTCCAACGTCACCGGCACGTTGCCTTTTTCGCCAGCGAATGCCGTGCCGCACAGCACTGCCAAAATCGTGGCGGCCCACGCCGCCGAAGCCGAACGCTTCATGGTGTTTCCTCCTTGAAAGCCCGCCGGAATGGCGGGCGTGGGCGGACTGGAACACGGGGGCGAGCGCGCCACAATCGCGACCGCGCCGTCGCAACGCTGGATTGCGCGCGGCATCGCGCGGAGTTCGTGTCAGCCATCGCAACCGCGGCGTGTTGCGTCCCGCGTGCGGCGTCTCCACTCTGTCCCTATTCCGCGCCGCCGCAGGCCCACGATGCCCGCCGCCCATCCGCCCGTCCCCGCCGCGATCCTGACCCGCCTCAACGCGATCTGCCTGGGCCTGCCCGAGGCCTACGAAGAAACCGCCTGGGCCGGCGTGCGCTGGATGGTGGCGAAGAAGAACTTCGCGCATGCGGTGCGGATCGAGAGCGGCTGGCCGCCGGCGTATGCCGAGGCGGCCGCCACGGCGGGGCCTGCGACGGTAGTGACGTTCCGCTTGCCGGTGGAGCGGCTGGCGACGCCGCGGTTCAAGCGGGCCCCGTTTTTTCGGCCGGTTTGGTTCGCGAATATCGCGGGGCTGATCGTGGGCGAGGACAGCGATTGGGACGAAATCGCCGATCTCATCGTTGCGAGTTATCGCGTGCTGGCACCGAAGCGGTTGGCGCTGCTGGTGGATAGCGCCGGGCTTTAAGGCCGTGCGAAAAGTTCGGGATCGAACACGGCGCCGCCCCGTTTCGACGCAGCAACCACAGCCGGCACACCGCCACGACGAGCGCGGGCCTATAGTGCCGCCACCCCCGCCCCCGGAGCCGTTCGCATGTGGGACCCCGCCAAGTACCTCGACTTCGCCGACCTGCGCGGCCGGCCGTTCTTCGATCTCACCGGCCGCATCGGCGCGACCGCGCCGCGCCGGGTCGTCGATCTGGGCTGCGGCCCGGGCAATCTGACCGCCGCGCTGGCGCAGCGCTGGCCGCACGCGGCGTTGGAGGCGAGCGACAACTCGCCGGAGATGGTCGCCGCGGCGCGCAAGCTCGGTATCGACGCCGAGTTGATCGATGTGCGCGATTGGGCGCCCAAGCCCGATACCGATGTGGTCGTGTCGAACGCGGTGTTGCAGTGGGTGCCGGAGCATCGCGAGTTGCTGGAGCGCTGGGTGCGCGAGTTGCCGGCCGGGGCGTGGATCGCGATCCAGGTGCCGGGGAATTTCGATGCGCCGTCGCATGCGCTGACGCGCAAGCTCGCGGCCAGTCCCGCGTGGGCGGGCAAGCTCGGCGCGGTCGGGTTGCGCGACGACGAGGCGGTGGATGCGCCGACGCAGTACGCGGAGCGTTTGGCGCGATCGGGTTGCCAGGTCGATGCGTGGGAGACGACGTACACCCAGCGCTTGCAGGGCGAGAGCGCGGTGCTGGAGTGGATCACCGGGACGGCGTTGCGGCCGGTCAAGGCGGCGCTGGGGCCGGACGATTGGCAGCGCTTCCGCGTCGAGCTGGCGGCGATGTTGGATGAAGCGTATCCGCCGCGCGGGGATGGGACGACGTGGTTCGAATTTCGGCGGATTTTCGTGGTGGCGCGGACGCCGGGGTGATGGGTTGGGGCGGTTTGGGGCTCGGCTTCGGGAGGCTGCGGCGGGGCTGCGTAACTTCGGTTGGTCGCAGCTTACGCAGCTCCTACGCGCGGTGTAACGAAGTTGCGGCGTTGGTGTTTCGGCGAGGTCGCGGCGTGCGCCGCTCCTACAGGGAGCGGGCGCGACTGGCGCCGAGATGGAAGATCGCATCGATCGCCATCGGCGCGACCGCCGATTGCCGCGGAAGGATCGGCCGACACTGCGAAGCCGCCGGAATAAAAAGCCCCCCGCCACCATCCTTGTGGCGAGAAGCCAAACCGTCGCCGCGCGCCGCCGGGGCGGGCGCGGGCGGCGCGCTTACAGCGGCGCGCCGCCGAACTTGTGGGTGTATTGCACGAACACTTGCCGGCCCAGGGCGTCGAACCAGGACACGTCGTAGTACGGGTAGCTGGTGTAGCCCTTGTCGCGCGGCGGCATCTTGTCGAACAGGTTGGTCACCGACACCGACAGCTGGTTGTGGTCGGTGAAGCGGTATTGCAGCGACAGGTTGTAACGATAGGTCGCGCCGATCCACGGGCTGTCGCCGTCGGCGGGATCGTAGTTTTCGCTGTAGGACGCGTAGTTGGGCAGCTTGCCCAGACGCTCGCCGTGCACGGTCGCGGTCCAGCGGTCGCGTTCCCAACTCACGCTGGCGCTGGCCTTGCTGCGCGGGATGTCGAAGCCGCTGTTGACCGCGAACTGGTCCTCGACGCGGTCGCCGGCGTACTGCTGGCTCTCGTGTTCGCGCACCCAGCTGTAGTTGCCGCTGAAGCGGAACGTGCCGACCGAGGTTTCCCAGCGCCAGCGCGCGGTGAAGTCCACGCCGCTGGTGCGTTCGCTGGCGATGTTGATCGGGTTGACGTAGGCGCCGTACAAACGGCCGTCGGCGCCGCGGGTGACCCGCGCGCGCGCGTCCACGCAGGTCGGCGAGTTCGCGTCCAGCGCGCTGCCGTCGGCGCGCTGGCCCAGGCGGCAATCGGCTTCGTCGCGCAGCACGCTGTCCAGGCGCAGGTCCTGGACCTGGCGGCGCAGATCGATGTCGTAGTAATCCAGCGAGAAATCCAGGTTCGGCAGCGGCGACCACACCACGCCGGCGGTCCACGCGGTGCTGGTTTCCGGATCGAGCTTGCGGTTGCCGCGCCGCGTCACGATCACGTTCTCGTCGGAATACGAGCAATCCGCGTAATCCACGCCCGGCTCTTCGCTGCGGCAACGGTAGTAATCGATGCCCGTCGCCTCGCTGTTGCCTTCGCCGGCGAACACGTAATGCAGGTCCGGCGCGCGGAACGCGGTGCCGTAGGAGCCGCGCAGCAGCAAGGTGTCCAGCGGCCGCCATTCCAGGCCGGCGCTGTAGGTGAACTTGTCGATGGTGTTGCCGCTGTAGCGGTATTCGTCGTAACGGCCGGCGACGCTGAGGTTCAGGCGTTCGAACAGCGGCAGGCGCAGTTCGCCGGCCGCGGCCCAGCGGTCGCGGCTGCCGTGGCCGTCGGAATCGCGCCAGCTGTAGTAGTAGTACTGCGTGGCCAGCGGATCCGGGCGCAGGTTGTAGCTCTGGTTGCCCACTTCCACGGTGCCGGCGAAACCGGCGGCGCCGGCCGGCATCTGGAACAGCTCGGTGTTGGTGAAGGTCAGCGACAGCGTGTCGGTGCGCGACTTGGGCTGGTACACGGTGCGCTGCGCGATCGAGTCGTACTCGCTGCGCGTCAGCGGCCGGTACAGGCGCGAGGGATCGGCGTCGAACACCGGGAAGCCGTCGTCGTCGGTGCCCAGCTGCGGGCCGAGGAACAGCGCGTTGGCCTTGGCCGCGACGATCTGCGGCCAGCTGATGCTGGACTGGTACTGCGAATGGCTCAGCGCCGCTTCCCAATCCCAGTTCGCGCCCCAGCGGCCCTTGAAGCCGGTGGTGAGGCTGAAGGTCTTTTGCCGAGTGCGGATGTCGCCATTGGTGAGGCCGCCCATCTCTTCCGGAGTGAACTGGCGCTGCCAGAACTCGACCTGCTCGGTGGCCCGGTTGTAGAAGTAGCCGCTCTCGTCGCCGTTGGGCGCCTGATAGCTCCAGCCGGTCACGTCGCGGAACATCGACAGTTCGTGATAGCCCAGCTGCACGTCGGCGAACCACTCGGTGTCGTTGCCGAAGCGGTAGCTCAGCGAGCCGTAGGCATTGAGCCCGCGGCGCTTGCTGATGATGGTGCCGTAGCCGATGGAACGGTCGCTACCGCAGTAATAGCCGGGCTCGCCGTCGGCGCCGTAGTTGGCGCGCGAGGCACGGTAGGTGCTGCCGCCGTTGAGCGAGGACAGGCCGTCGCAGGCCGCGCCCGGGTCGAGGTATTCGTCGTCCCAGTTGGTGCGCAGGAACACCCGACGCGGCGCGCGGCTGCCGGCGGTGGGGCCGTCCAGGGTCGAATCCTGGCGCGAGCGGTCGTAGGCCCACAGCGGGTTCTGCACCTGCAGTTCGGCGCCGTAGATCGCGGTGAAGCGGTCGTTGCTGAAGCCGCTGGACACGCTCAGGTCGAACGATTCGGCGCCGCCGCGGGTGGCGTCGCCCATGCGCACGTCGACCGTGGTGCCGTCGGCCTGCTTCTTGAGGATGAAGTTGACCACGCCGGAAATCGCGTCGGAGCCGTAGATGGCCGAGGCGCTGCCGGTCAGGATCTCGATCCGCTCGACCATGCCCAGCGGAATATTGGAAATGTCGGTGAAGTTGCTGCGGCCCTTGAACGGCATCGGAAAGTCGGCGATGCGGCGGCCGTTGACCAAGACCAGGGTGTGGTTCGGGCCGAGGCCACGCAGATCGACCTGCTGCGCGCCGGGCGAGAAGTCGGCGCCGCTGGCCGATTGCTGGCTCTGGGTTTCGCCGCCGTTCTGGGTCATCGCCCGCAGCACGTCGGGCACCGAGGTGAAGCCGTTGGCTTTGATTTCCTGCGCGGTCATCACCGTGACCGGCGCCGGGCCTTCGATCTGCGCGCGCGGAATGCGCGAACCGGTGACCTGGATGGTTTCCAGGTCGGTGGCCGATACCGGCTCCGGCGAAGCGCCGCCGGTGGCGGCCTGCGCGCGCGGCGCGGCCGCGGCCGGCTTGGGCTTGGGTTTGGCGGCGTCCTTGACGATCACCATGCCGCCGGACGGATCGCGGCGGGCGACGAAGCCGCTGCCGTGCAGCAGCCGGTCGAGCGCGTCGCCGGCCGGCATCGTGCCGCTGACGCCGGCCGTGCGCAGGCCGCGCAGCTGATCGGCGGAATAGACGAACTGCGCGCCGGACTGGCGCGCCAACGCATCCAGCGCGGCCGACAGATCGCCGGCCGGGACATCCACCCGCGCCGGCGTCCCCTGCGCCTGCGCGGACAAAGCGGCGGAACACGCCAAGGTCAACAGCAGTACACGCAACCCACGAACGCCACGCAGCATCAGGCTCCCCTCCCCATCGGCGCTCGTGAAGCGCCGTTGTGTATGTCAGACGAACGAAGTCGGCAAATCCCGCATGCGGCGGCGGAAAAGGTTCCGGGCCGCGAGGGGCGCGTAGTGTGCCGGGGCGGTGTCGGGGCGAACAGAGACGCGGGCCTCATCCGCTCCCTGCTTTCGCAAGCGCAGGCGGTTCGGGCGCCTTCTCCCGCGAGCGGGGCGAGCCGCCGCCTCGCGCGGCCGCGAGCGCGCGAGCGCTACGCGTTCGGGCCGGGGAACCAGTCTCGGAACTCGACGAACCCCGCCAACGGCCCTAGCCGTCGCCTCAGCGACTGCGCAGCACGATCCGATCCGGCAACCGCTCCGCCTTCACCGGCATCGCCTGCTCCACCAGCCCGACGAACATCTCCGCGTTCGACCAGCGGAAATTCCCGCCCACGCGCAGCTCCCCCGCGGCCGCGTCGGCGATCACCAGCTTGCGCGCGCTGTAGCGGTTGAACTCGGCCGCGGCCTGCGCCAGCGGCGTGTCGCGGAACACCAAATACCCGTGACGCCAATCGACGTAACGCTCGGCTTCCTCGACCGGCACGCTGCGCACCAGCACGCCGTTGGGCCCGGCCAGGGCGATGCTGCCGGCCGGCAGCAGCGTGGTCGGCTGCGGATGCCCGCCGACCGGTTCGGACTCCAGGCGCACCGTACCCTCGGTCACCACCACGCGCAGGTCGGCGCCGTCGCGCCGGACCGAGAAATGCGTGCCCACCGCGACCACCCGGCGCGCGCCGGCTTCGACCGCGAACGGCCGGCCCGGATCCTTGGCCACGTCGAAGAAGGCTTCGCCCTGGGCCAACTCGACCCGCCGCCGCGCGCCCGACAGCGCGACCTCGATGCGGCTGTCGCTGCTCAGGGTCGCGCGCGAGCCGTCGGCCAGCGCTACTTCGTCGGTCTTGCCCAACGCGGTGCGGTAACTCGACCGTTCGACCGCGCCGTAATGCAGCCACGCCCAACCCAATCCCACCGCCAGCGCGGCGACCGCGGCGGCGGCCGCGAACGGCCAGCGCGAGGCGCGCGTCGGCGCCGGGCGCGGCTGGAAACTCAGGGCATCGGCGCGCAGCGGCGACGCCGGCGCGAACGCGTCCGCCGTGACGGCCCGGTGCGCGGGCGCGGCGTCGTCCCAGGCCACGCGCGCGGGCACGCCCGGCTCGTCGCCGGCCAAGGCGCGCAAGCGCTCGGCTTGCGTCCACGCCGCGCGCAGACGCAGGTACGCGACCCGGTGCGCGGTCGCGCGCGCCAGCCAGTCGTCGAGTTCGGCCTGCGCCGCGGCGGTCCACTCGCCGCTTTCGCGACGGGCCAACCACTGCGCGGCGATGCCTTCAATCTGCTTGCTGCTTGCCGCCATGTCCACCATGTCCGTGCGTCCCGTCCTCCGCCGCCGGACGCCGCGCGGGCGCCTCGCGCCGCGCCCGGCCGTCCGCGGCCTTCCTGACTTCGCCGTCCTCGCCCGCCTCCAGCAACGCCGCGTCGCCGCCGAAGTAGTGCTCGGCCAACAGGCGCATGCCCTTGGCGATCTGCTTCTCGACGGTCTTCTCGGTGATGCCCATGCGCTGCGCCACCTGTTTCTGCGGCAATTCCTCGACCCGACGCAACCACACCGCCTCACGGCAGCGCTCGGGCAGACGGTCGAAGGCTTCGGCCAGGCGGCGCAGGTTCTGGCGCGCGCCGAGCCGGCGCTCGGGCGAGCACTCATCTATCAAGACGTTCAAGGACTCGAAATCACCCACCGGCTCGATCGACACCACCCGCCCGCGGCGCAAACGGTCGGTCATCAGATGCCGGGCGGTGGCGAACAGGAACGATTTGGGCTGGTGCGGACGCGCCTTGCCGGCCGCCTCGTAGACGCGCACATAGACTTCCTGGCGCAGGTCGTGGACCTCGTCCGGATGCGGCCAGGCCCGGCGCAAATACTGCACCAGCGCCGCTTCGTGGGTCAGGATGTCGGCGGCGAACCACGCGTCCAGATCGTTGTCCATGCGCCGACATTAGCCCAGCCCCGCGCGCCGCGCATCCGTCCGCCGCGGCGCGCGCGGCGATGGGGGATCGCGCCGCCCTGCTTCGTCGTGATGTAGAGATCCCAGTTTCGGAGAGCGTGCGATGCGCGGTTCGTCGATGTGGTCCTGGTCCGCGCTGCGGCGCAAAACCCTGGCCGGGCTGTGGCTCGCCGCGGGACTGGCCTGCGCCGGCCTGAACGCGCACGCGCAAGCGCCCGCCGGCGGCGTCGATCCAGCCCAGCGCGACGGTTACCTGTATTACGACATCGGCCGCCTCGACGCGCCGCGCCCGCAGCCCACCCGCGCCGGACTGATGCTGGTCGGCGGCGGCGACTGGCCGCGCGAGGCCTTCGCCTGGATGGTCGAACGCGCCGGCCACGGCCGCATCGTGATCCTGCGCGCGTCCGGCACGGTCGAGGCGCAGAACGAGTTCTATCACGACATCGGCGGCATCACCGGCGCGCAGACGCTGGTGTTCCAGGACCGCCGCGCCGCCAGCGACCCGCAGGTGCTCGACATCGTCCGCCGCGCCGACGGCATCTTCATCGCCGGCGGCGATCAATCGCGCTACGTGCGCTATTGGAAGGACACGCCGCTGGCGCGCGCGCTCGACGCGCACGTGCGCGCGGGCAAGCCGATCGGCGGCACCAGCGCGGGGCTGGCGATCCTCGGCGCGTATTCCTACGGCGCGATGGACGGCGGCAGCGTGGTCTCGCAAGCCGCGCTGGACGATCCGGCCGGGCCGAAGCTGACCATGGTCGACGACTTCCTGCACCTGCCCTACCTGCACAACGTCGTCACCGACAGCCACTTCGGCAAGCGCCAGCGGCTCGGCCGGCTGATCGCGTTCCTGGCGCGGCTGTCCAACGAACACGGCCGCCGCGATCTGGTCGGCCTGGGCGTGGACGAATACACCGCGCTGTGCATCGACGCGCACGGCGAAGGCAGCGTGTTCAGCGGCAACGGCGGCAAGGTCTGGCTGGTCAAGCCGCGCCAGCCGGCGCGCGGGTTCGCCCAGGGCGGACCCTTGAACCAGCGCGCGGTGCCGGTGATCGGCATCGGCGAGGGCAGCGCGCTGCGCATGCGCGATTTCAAGGTCGAGCGGCCGGCGTTCGTCGAGCTTTATGATGTCGAGTCCGGGCAGTTGATCCTGCGCGAGGACCCCGCCGACGGCGACGCCGCGCGCGAGGGCTTGCGGCTGCCGAACTTGTCTGATGGAGCCGATGATGACGAACTCGTTGCGCCGTAATCTGCAGCACTCGTGTTGCGCCGTGTTGTTGGGATCGATGGCGCTGGCGCCCGCCGCCTGGGCCCTGGAACCCGCCGCGCCCAAGCCGGTCCTGGTGATCCACGGCGGTGCCGGCGTCGAACGCGCCGGCCTCAGCGAACAAGACCAGAAGGACGCGCGCGCCGCGCTGGAAAGCGCGCTGCGCGCCGGCCACGCCGCGCTCGCCGCGGGCAAGCCGGCGCTGGACGCGGTGAGCGCGGCGATCGTGGTGCTGGAAGACGCGCCGATGTTCAACGCCGGCCGCGGCGCGGTGTTCACCCACGACGGCAAGAACGAACTCGATTCGGCGGTGATGGACGGCGCCAGCGGCCGCGCCGGCGCGGTCGCCGGCGTGCACCGGGTCAAGAACCCTATCGTGCTGGCGCGCGCGGTCATGGAAAAATCCAAGCACGTGATGCTGGTCGGCGACGGCGCCGAGGTCTTCGCCAAGGAAGCCGGCGTGAGCTTGGTCGATCCGTCCTACTTCCGCACCGAAAAGCGCTGGCAGCAGTTGCAGAAGGCGCTCAAGGAAGAGGCCTCGGGCCAGGCCCACGCCGACCTCGAAACCGCCAAGCACTTCGGCACCGTCGGCGCGGTCGCGCTGGATGCCGACGGCCATCTCGCCGCGGGCACCTCGACCGGCGGCATGACCAACAAGCGCTACGGCCGCGTCGGCGACTCGCCGATCATCGGCGCCGGCACCTACGCCGACGCGCGCTGCGCGGTCTCGGGCACCGGCTGGGGCGAGTACTACATCCGCGCGGTGGCCGCGCACGAGATCTGCGCGCGCATGCGCTACGCCGGCCAGAGCGTGCGCGAAGCCGCCGAGGGCGTGATCGACAACGACATCCCCAAGGCCGGCGGCGACGGCGGCGCGATCGTGCTCGGCGCCAACGGCGAGTTCGCCCTGCCGTTCAACACCGAAGGCATGTACCGCGGCTGGATCGGCGCCGACGGCGTGCCGCACGTGGCCTTGTTCAAGGACGAAAAGCTGGCGGAGCCGGCGGGGCGCTGAAGCGTCGCCTGCGGATCGCGTAGCGGCGGCAGCGCCATCGATGCGGCCGCGGATGCTGGTCGTAGGCGCTGCGTAAGCTGCGACCGCGACATCGGGCTTACGACGCGACCGGCTGCCCCGCGGTCGCGGCTCGCGCCGCTCCTACAGGGAGCGGACGCGGCTTGCATCGTGGCTGAAGATCGCGTTGCCCGACACCGGCGAAACCGTCGATTCCGACTGTAGGAGCTGCGCAAGCTGCGACCGCGATACCTCGCTTACGGCGCGACCGGCTACCCCGCGGTCGCGGCTCACGCCGCTCCTACAACCGCAGGCCGCCGCGACGGCGATGCCGCGGCCACGCGCCGACACGCATCGCCTCAGCGATTCGCCATCCGCATCCGATTGACCATCACCTGCAACTCATCGCGCGGCATAGCGTTGATGTAATCGATCGCCTCCTGCCCGTCCAACGGCCGCCCCGCGCCGATGCGGTTGTCGCGCGCGGCCTGCATGATCAAAGGCACCGTCGGCACCGACAGGTAATACTCGTCCTCGCCCTGATCGCTCAGCACCGCCGCGGCGTCGGCGTCGAAGCCGGCGTTCTTCAGGAATTCGATCGAACCGTTGATCTTCTGCTGATGGTCGCGGTAATCGCCGAGCGAAGCCTGGCCGAACACCGACACACCGATCATCACCGAACCCACCAGCGCGCCGACCGGCCCGGTCGACAAGGCCATCACCACGGTGCCGGTCGCGCCCAAACCGTACAAGCCGGCTTCCACGCCCTTGAGCGGACGATCCGACAGCAGCGCATCGACCAGCTTGGCCACGTCGCCCACCGCCGACACCACGCCCAACACCTTGTTGACGTTCTCGAAACGCTTGAGCCCGTTCTCCAGCGCTTCCATCGCCGCCGGCGAATTGCGGTCGACGGCTTGCATGGCCGGGTTGCTCAGCAGATCGCGCGCGTCCTTGACCAAACCGGCGGCGTCGCCGAACGCGCCGATCTGATTGGCCCAGGTCGGGTCGCTGATCGCATCGGACGTGGACTTGGCGAACGCCAAACCCGCCGCCGCCACGCCCAGCGCGCGGAAGGTGATGCCGGCCGGCTGCTTCGCGCCGAAGCCTTCGATGCCCTGCAATTCGGTGTGGAAGCGGTTGAGCTGGGTCGCCATCGCCTGGGTGTCGCCGGCGGGCACGTCGAGCAGTTTCTCCAACTCGCCGATCGCGCGGCCGTACTGCTCGGCGTCCTTGCCCAGCGCGCCGGCGTATTGGCGGCTCAGCCCTTCCAGCTTGGTCTTGCCGTCGGCGATGCTGGCCGGATCGGCCGGATCGACATCGGCGAACACGCTCATCGCGTTCTGGTTGATCGCCTGACTGGCGAGGCGCTTCAAGTATTCGGCGCCTTCCTTCGACACCTTGGTCGTGTCGAACAGCGCCGCCGTCGAATCGGCGTCGCGCCCGACCAGGAAGCGGTCGTCGCTGCCGGCGGCGAGGCCGAAGGCCTGCAAGGTGTCGTCGTCGTTGGCGATGGACTTGATCTTGTCCATCAGCCCCGGATTCGTCGCCTTGACGCTCTCGGGCAACGAATTCAAACCGGCCAACGCTTCCTGCAGGCTGCGCGCGTCGGCGCCGAGGTTCTTCTCCAGCGATTGGTACTTGCTCAGCCAATCCGGATCGTCCTTGCCCTTGGCGGCGAGGTAATCGTTGACCGCTTTGTTCAACTTGTCCGGCGGCAACCCTTCCGAATACTTCAGCAGGCGCGCCAGCTCGCCCATCATGTCCTTGTAGTCGCCGAGGTTGCCCTCGATGCGCTGCTGCAACAGCTCCGCGCCGTGGCTCACGCCGCCGAGGAAGGCGCCGGCCAGTTCGTTCTCGCCCTTGGCCTGCAGCTGCTTGGCCATGTCCAGCGCCAGCCCGGGGCCGATGCCGTCGCGCACCGCGTTGGCGATGTTCTCCTGGAACGGAATGCCTTGCCCGCGCCAATCGCCGGAATGGGCGACGTACGAGGCCGCGATGTCGGAACGCAGGCTCAGGCCTTCGGGCGTGTCTCCGAGCGATTCGGCGATCCTGGCCATGTTGGCGTAGGAGCTGCCGCCGAACTTCTCGCCGGCGTACATCGGCTTGACGTCGGTGATGCGCATCACCGTGTCGATGTTCTGGGTCACCACGGCTTGGGCCAGCGCGGGCGGCAAGCCGTCGACCAGTTCGGCCAAGCGCTTGGACGATTCGTCGGCCGGGCCTTGCAGCGCCTTGGGATCGCGGTTGCCGGCGTCGACGCCCTTGAACGGCTCGCTCACGTACGGCTTGATCTTCTCGTTGATCAGCTGGCCCAACTCGACGCTGGTGGACAGCCGCTGCTGCGCCTCGGGCGAAATCTTCGACCACTGATCCTTGAGGAGGCTGACCACCGACTTCGGATCGCCGGCCTTGGCGACCATCACCGTGAACTCGACTTCGTAATCGATGCGGATGTCCTTGCTCACCGCCTCGATGCCGGCGCGCGCGGCCGGGTTGTCGGCGTAGCGCTCGGCGATGCTGCGGCCGTAGCCGTCGATGGCGGCGGTGTCGTAGACCGCGCCGGTCGGGCGCGCGTCGAACTCGGCCTGATAGCGCGACTGCATTTCCGCCTTCACCGCGGCCTTGAGCTCGGCGCGGGTTTGCGGCGTGGAATGCGCTGCGTCGGCCTGCACCGCGGTGTCCACGCGCTGCACTTCCGGCGACTTGGCCGGCGCGCCGGGCGCTTGCTCGGTGTAAGCGACGGTCTGCACCTGCGGGTCGTCGTGCTCGGCCGGCGGCAGTTCGATCTGAGTATCGGGGTACAGCGCCTCCCAGTTCAGCACCTGCGGATTGGCGTCCTTGATGCGCTGCTCGTACAGCGCCTGCGGCACCGCGCCGCGGTACTGCGCGGCGATCTGCGGCAGCGTCTCGTCGCGGGCGATGGTATGCACCGGCGGCACCGGCTTGGGCGGCGCGGCCAGTTGCTGGACGGTGCGCGAAACCGAGTCGAGGAAGCTGAAGAGGGACATGGGGGAGTCTCGGGAGTAGACCTGTCGACCCTAGCACCGGCGCGTCGGCGGCGATGCTGGGGGCGGCCCCAGGTCGCGCGGCTCGCGCGCGCGAAAGCCCTGTTTAAGCGGCGAAATCGTCCGTTCGTGCACATCCGCCGAGGCGACGCGGCATGGACGCGCGCCGGCCGCGGCGGCGCCTTTCGCTGGCTCAGCCTTGCCGCGCCAAACGCCGCATCGCCGCCGCGCCGTTGAGTTCGCGCAACGCGTCCTTGCCGTTCCAGCGCGGCGCGGCGTCCTGGGACGCGGCCAGACGCGTCGCAGTTTTCAGCGCCGCGGCACGCAGCGCGACATTGCGCTTGCCGACCGAACGCAGCGCCCAGTTGACCGCTTTCTTGACGAAGTTGCGCTCGTCGAACGCATACGTTTCGACCAGCTCCAGCCCGCGCAGGAACGGCGCGTCGCCGGCCTGCTTGTCGTGCACGCTCTTGCTCGCCAGCAGCGCGAACGCGGCGCGGCGGACGAATTCGTCCTCGCGCCGGGCCCATTGCTCGATCTTGCGCCACGCCAGCGGGCTGCGGTCGAACAACGCGAAGCAGACGGTGTCGCACACCGCCCAGTTGTCGAAGCCGCGCGCCCAGCGATCCATCTGCGCGGCGCTCACCAGCGCGGGGTCGTCGAGATAAGCGGCGAGCAAACGCGCTTCGTACCAGCCGCTGTCCCACAGCGCTTCGGCCAGCGCATGGTCGCGGCCCAGGCGCTTGGCCACGGCCTGGATGTTCGCCATCGGCACGCCGAAAGCGCGGTCGTTCGGAATCGCGAAGCGGGCCATGCCATCGCGGTAATCGGCGCTGGCATCGGCGCGCAGCGCGTCCAAGGCCTGGGCGAGGCGTTGCGGCAAGGGCAAGGCGGCGAACGCGGCTTGCGCGGCCTTGCGTTCGCTGGCCGGGGTACGCGGTTTGGCCGCGACCTTCTTTACCGGCGTCGTTTTAGCGGCCGCCTTCTTCGCCGCCGGCGTCTTGCCCGCGGCGCGCGAGATCGCATCGGTGGTAGCGGTTCGGGCCACGGCGGCCTCCCGGTGGACGCGGCCGCAACGAAAAAGGCCGCGACGCCAATGTATCCATCGGCGCCGCGGCCCGCTATCGGCTAATCAGTGTTGCCCGGCGCGAATTAGGCCTTCGCGCTCGGCTCAGGCTTCGGCGGCAGCATCAGGCTGGCCGCGATCGAGGTGCCGATGATGGCCGCCACGCCCAGCAGCGAGACCAGGATCGGGATCTTGTAGACGTCGATCAGCAGCATCTTCGCGCCGATGAACACCAGCACCGCGGCCAAACCGTAAGGCAGCAAGTGGAAGCGGTCGGCCATGCCCTGCAGCAGGAAGAACATCGCGCGCAGGCCCAGCACCGCGAACACGTTGGAGGTCAGCACGATGAAGGGATCGGCGGTGATGGCGAAGATCGCCGGGATCGAATCCACCGCGAAGATCACGTCGGTCACGCCGATCAGCGCGATCACCGCGAACAGCGGGGTGAACCAGCGCTTGCCGTCGCGCACGATCGACAGCTTGCTGTCGTGGTAGTCGTCGGTCAGGCGCAGGTGGCCGCGCATCCATTTCAGCACCGGGTTCTGTTCCAGGTCCGGACTCTTACCCGCGGCCATCAGCATCTTGATGCCGGTGAAGACCAGGAACGCGCCGAACACGTACAAGATCCAGTGGAACTTGGCCAGCAGCAACGCGCCGGCGAAGATCAGGACCGAGCGCAGCACGATCGCGCCGAGGATGCCGATCACCAACACGCGCTGGCGCTGCTCCTCCGGCACCGCGAAGTACGAGAACAACATCAGGAACACGAAGATGTTGTCGACCGCGAGCGACTTCTCGACGAGGTAGCCGGTCAGGAATTCCAGGCCGATGCGGTTGCCGACTTCGGCGCCGGATTCGCGGCTCACGTACCACCACAGCGCCGCATTGAACACCAACGCCAGGGCGATCCAGCCCACGCTCCACCACGCCGCTTCCTTGAACGTGACTTTGTGCGGCCCGCCGTGGCGCATCAGCACCAGATCGACGAGCAGCGCGACGACGACGAAGGCGGCGAACGCGCCCCACAGCATCGGACTGCCGATGGTTTCCATTTGACTCTCCCGCAAGACGATTTGGAGGCGCAAGCGCGCCGGTTTCGAGGCCGCAGGCCGCGAAGCGTCGTCCGGAGGGAATTCGGGAGACATGCCTTCGCCGCTGCGGCGAAGGTCTTGCTCATATCCGGCCGACCGTTCGGTGGTCCGGATACCTGTCGCACCGGGGTGGTGAGCCCGTAGTGACGATGGCGACAGCGGGAGCTACTCCCCTTCTGCGGGCAACGATAGCACGGTGGCCGCTGAACTGCCGTTCAGGTTGGTTTCGATTTGTAGTTCGCGTCGGCCAATCCTTGTAGGAGCGGCGTAAGCCGCGACCGCGGCATCGCGGTTACGGCGCGAGCTGGCGATCCCGCGGTCGCGGCTTACGCCGCTCCTACAGGGGGATCGCGCGACGACGATCAGACCGGGCTGCGATACACCGCCACCGTCGCGATCCGCGCCGGCGCGTACGCATGCTCGATCGCCAGCCGCAGCCGTCGCGCCCGCACCGGCTCGAACCGCTCCAGGCGCTTGTGGCCGATGGTCGTGCCCCAGGCGACGGTCTGCCAGCCGCCGTCGCGCCACGCCTCGAAGCGATGGTTGGCGACGTGCTGCCCGTGCGCGATCGCTTCCTGCAGGCACAGCAGGTCGAATTCGACCGCCTCGTCCAATTCGAACTCCAGCCACGCCTCGCCCGCCCCGGCCTGCCAGAACGACTCCGCGTCGCCGTCGAGCGCGCGCTCGGGCGCGGCGCCGCCGCTGGCGCGCACGCGCGCGCCGGCGAGGCGGTTGCCGCCGGCGAACAGCGCTTCGCGCTTGCGCCCGAACTCGGCCAGACGCGCGACGTCGGTGTCGTGGAAGCGGCCCGCGCGCGTCGGCGGCACGTTGAGCAGCAGCTTGCTGTTGCGGCCCACCGAACTGCAGTACAGATCGATCAGGTTGTCGGCGCTGCGCACCTTGGCGTCCTCGGCCGCGTGCCAGAACCAGCCGGGCCGGATCGACACGTCGGTCTCGCCGGGCCGCCACGCCGCGCCGTGCGGGTCGCCTTGCTGCAGCGCTTCGCCGACCCAGGGCCGGTCGTAGCCGGGATACGGCACCCGCGCCGGATCCACCGTCGCCCAACAGGTGCTGCCGGCGACGCCGCGCTCGTTGCCGATCCAGCGCACGTCGGGGCCAGCGTCGGAGAAGATCACCGCGTCGGGCTGCAAGGCGCGCACGGTGCGGTGGATGCGCGGCCAGTCGTAGGCCTGACGCCGCCCGTTCGGCCCTTCGCCGTTGGCGCCGTCGAACCACACCTCGACCACCGGCCCGTAGTTCGTCAGCAACTCGGTGAGTTGGGCGATGTAGTAATCGTCGTAGGCCTGGCCGCTGCCGTAGCGCGGTTCGTGCCGGTCCCACGGCGAGAGATAGAAACCGACGCCGAGATTCTCGGCGCGGCAGGCATCGACGAATTCGCGCACCACGTCGCCTCGTCCGTCGCGCCACGGGCTGCTGCGCACGCTGTGCGCGGTGGTCGCGGTCGGCCACAGGCAGAAGCCGTCGTGATGCTTGGCGGTGAGGATCAGGCTGCGGAATCCTCCGGCTTTCGCCGCGCGCGCCCATTGCCGCGCGTCCAGGTCGGTCGGCGCGAACACGCGCGGGCTTTCGTCGCCCTCGCCCCATTCGCGGTCGGTGTAGGTGTTGACCGTGTAGTGGACGAACAACGCGAGTTCTTCGCGTTGCCAGCGCAACTGCTGCGGCGTCGGCCGCGGGCGCGCGGCGGGCTCGGCCGGATCCGCGGCTGCGGCCGCGGCGGGCGCGCTCAAGGCGAGCGCGGAGGCGGAGCTGGCGAGCAGGAAGCGGCGACGATCCATGGCGATGAGAAAACGGCGGCGACACCGCAGTCTAGTGGCGCGGCCGCGCCGCGCAACGCCGCGCTGGCGATTGCCGCGATTTGGATTTGTTTGGATTTTTGGCTTTCGCGCCGCCGTTCGCGCAATCCGAAAGCAAACCCGCGCGCGCCGCGGCGAAACGAAAGCGCGCCGGCTTCAGCGCGGTTGACCGCATCCCGCGCGGTCTGCTGGGATGCATCGATCCGCCCCGAGGACACGCCAATGACGCCGCTGCGCGCCGCCTTGCTCTCCTGCCTGTTCGCGCTCGCCGGCGCCGCGCACGCGGCCGTGCCGGCCCAGGACATCCCCAAGCCGACGGTCGCCGCGCCGAACGAATCGCAGGCCGCGTTCGACGCGCGCATGCGCTGGTGGCGCGAAGCCCGCTTCGGCCTGTTCGTGCATTGGGGCCTGTACTCCGGCGCGGCCGGGCGCTGGAACGGCGAGCCGGTGAAAGGCTCGGCCGAATGGATCCAGCGCAACGCCCACGTGCCCACCGACGAGTACGCGCGGCAGATGCTGCCGCTGTTCAAGCCCAAGCCCGGCTTCGCCCGCGAATGGGCCCAGCTCGCCAAGCAGGCCGGCGCCAAGTATCTGGTGTTCACCAGCAAGCACCACGAAGGCTTCGCCCTGCACGACAGCGCGGTCAGCGACTTCGACGCCAAGGACGCCACCGGCCGCGATCTGGTGCGCGAGATCGTCGACGCCGCGCGCGCCGAGGGGCTCAAGGTCGGGCTCTATCACTCGGTGATCGACTGGCATCATCCGGCCTATCCGTACCGCGACTTCGCTCGTCTCGAACATCCCTTGCCGCATCCGCTGGAGAAAGCCGGCGACAAGGACGACCCGGGTTACGCGCAACGCGCGAACCTCGCGCAGTACCAGGATTTCCTTCAGGCCCAGGTGCGCGAGCTGATCGAGCACTACGGCCCCATCGACGTGCTGTGGTGGGATTACTCCAACCCCGGGGCCGAAGGCGAAACCTGGCGCGCGCAGGAACTCATGGCGATGGTGCGCAAGGACCAGCCCAAGATCGTCATGAACAACCGTCTGTACCGCTCGCTCGGTTACGACGATCCGCAAGGCAGCCTGCAATGGTTCGACCGCGCGCACGGCGACTTCACCACGCCCGAGCAGGCGATTCCGGCGCGCGGCGTGGCCGGCGTGGATTGGGAAGCGTGCATGACCATGAACGGCACCTGGGGCTACAGCGCGCTGGACACGAACTGGAAATCCACGCGCGAACTGGTGCGCGATCTGGTCGACACCGCGAGCAAGGGCGGCAACCTGCTGCTCAACATCGGGCCGATGGCCGACGGCAGCGTGCCGCAAGCCAGCGTCGAGCGGCTGCAAGCGATGGGCGAGTGGCTGCGGCGCAACGGCGATTCGATCTACGCCACCACCGCCAATCCGCTTGGCGAGGCGGCGTGGGGACGCATCACCGCGAAAGGCGAGCGCCTGTACCTGCACGTGTTCGAGCGCCCCGCCGACGGCGAGCTGCGCGTGAACGCGCCCGGCCGCTGGCGCGCGCGCCTGCTCGACGGCGGCGGCGCGCTGCGCGCGCGGCGCGACGGCGAGACGCTGCGCGTCGCGTTGCCCGAGACGCTCGCCGATAGCATCGACACCGTGATCGAGCTGGCTCCGGAAAAATCCTGAGGGCGTCCGGGCCAATTCGTTCATCAAACTGATCCGCCCGCGTCACAAGCGGGTGTCGCGCCGCGTTATGCATCTGCCGCGGCGGGTCAGTTTGTCATCCCATGTCATCGCCGCGACGCCGGGCATCACAGTTCAGACGGTACGAACGGCAAGAAATACCCGTTATTTTTCAATCTATTACATGATTTTCCGTCACGCCGTTTTTACGTAATGCCCTCGTAAATAGCAAGGACGTCAGGGGGCGTCATCCATGAAAAACATCGAGGTTTTCAGCATTGCCACCGCGCGGATCTGCGCGGCGGCGCTTGAGCAGCATCCCGTCGTGGCCCGCTTCAACGCCGAGGAATCGGCGCGTCATCTGCCGGGCGTGGACCCGTCCAACCGCGAAGCGATGGCGCAGGCGGTGCTCGCCTGCGGCGCGACCTTCGAATGGCTGCTCGACGAGGGCTACGTGCGCAGCACGGCCTGCGTCAAGGAGTCGTTGAACGGCGTTCCGTTCGTGCATCTGGCCTTGCGTTACCGGCTCACCGAGAAAGGCCTGGCCATTCTCGGCGCGCACGCCGCCAGCAGCGCCGACGAAAGCAGGACGATCGGCGAGCGCTTGATCGCCGCGGTCAAGCTCGGCGGCGCCGAGCGCATCAAGGAATCGGTCAAGCTGATGATCGGCGCGGGCGCGGGCACGCATGCCGCGCGTCCGATGTTGCAAGCCACCGGCTGAGCGGCCGGTTTCGCCGTCGAAGAACGCGATTCAGTACGCTGCAAGCGGGCACGCGGCAAACGAGCACGCTGCAAAAGAAAAAGCCCGCGGACGCCGCGGGCTTTTTCGTTCCCCTCGTGCGCCCCGAGCGCGCGGCCCGGGGCGCGTTCGCTTACGGCGAGTAGGTCAGGATCAGCTGCGGCGCGTTGGCGCCTTCGCGCGAAGACCAGTCCACGCCGTCGCTGGAGCTCGACGACAGCACCACGCCGTTGTTGGTCGCCGCGCCCGAAGCCCAATCCTTCACCAGTTGCAAGCCGGCGGCGTTGAGCGTGATGTACTGCGCGCCGGTCGCGTTCGGCACGACCGAACCGATCTTGGTGCCCAGGCTCACGCCGCTGTAGGTCGCGTTCGATTCGGTCCAAGCGGCGCCGGCGCGATACAGATCGTAGGTGCCGCCCGAGCGGTCGCTGACCTGCAGCTTGATCTGCGCGCCGGTGATGTTCTTGCCCGCGGCCGACGACAGATCCCATGCCATCAGACCGCGCAGCACCTGACCGCCGTCGCTGCCGTCGGCGTAGAGCGTGGCGCTGTTGTCGCGGCTGCCGCCGGACTTCACCGTCGCGTCGCGCACGCTGTTGAGGGTCAGCGTCTGCGCCGGCGGATTGCCGCCGCCCTTGGCGTTGCAGGTGCCGGTGAAGTGGTCGGTGTAGCTGCTGCCGGCGCGCGGCACGAAATCGCCGGTGTAGCCGGTCGCGGTCAAAGTCAGCTTGAGCACGCCGAAGGTGCTGGCGTTGCTGGCTTCCAGCAGCGCGTGGCTGCCGCTGATGCTGTAGAACGCGCGGCCGCCGGTGCCGACCAGCACTTGGCGGATGCCGTCGCTGGCCGCGCCTTGAGTCGGGTTCATCTTGCCGTAGCGCTGGTAGTTGTGATCGTGGCCGACCAGCACGAGGTCGGCCTTGGCCGCGTACAGCGCGTCCCAGAACGGCTTGACCTGGGTGTAGCCGGAGTAGCTGCCGCGGCTCACCAGCGGGTGATGGAAATAGGCCGCGGTGCAGGGCTTGGTGCTGGCGGCGAGGTCGGCCTTGAGCCAGTCGATCTGCGACTGGGCGACGGTGCCGCCGCTCATGGTGTTGAGCGCGATGAAGTGCCAGTCGCCCACGTCCCAGCTGTAATAGCCCTTGCTGCGGTCGCCGGCCGGGCCGGTCTGGTTGCCGACGCCGTTGAAGTAGTCGAAGTAGCCGGCGGCGCCGGTGGTGCTGTAGTCGTGGTTGCCGGGCGAGGGGCTGGTCAGCGCCTTGAAGCGGCCCCAGGTCGGCGCGTAGCGGTTGTTGTATTCGGTCAGGGTGCCGCTGCTGTAGGCGTTGTCGCCGGCGGTGAACACCGCGGTCGGGTTGATCGAGACGATCAGATCCGAGGTGCCCTGGCACGCGTTGCCGCTGGTGTCGCAGATGTCGCCCGCGCCGGCCACGACCACCGAGGCCAGTTCCAGCGCGGTGGTGCCGAAGTCGTAGCGGTCGAGCTGGAAGGCGCTGTCGGGCTGGCTGAAGTACGGCTGCACGGTCACGCACTCGCCGCGCAGCGCGCGGGTGGTGAAGGCGCGGTCGTTCCAGTGCTTGCCTTCGAACACCAGCTTGTCGCCGCCGTCGCTGGTCAGCACCAGCGAGTCGTAGCCCGACAGCTTGAGCTGCTTGAAGCCCACGCGCAGCCACTTGGCGCCGGTTTCGCAGACGCGGTCGGCGGCGCCGGCCTTGGCCAGCGGGGTGCCGCGCAGCGAGGAGGAGGACACCGGCTTGCTCTGGGTGTTGTCTTCCGACAACTGCAGGGTGCGCTGGGCGGCGGACGCGGGCGCGAGCGCGGCGGCGCCGAGCAAGGCGGTGGCGAGAGCGGCGCAGATCGGCGCGCGCGAGGGCATGAGGTTCACTGGCTGTCTCCGGCGGGAGTGGCTGAAAACGGGTCGGGTCGGGGCACGCATCGCGGCCCGGCACGGCCGCGATGGCTGCGGAGTTTGGCCGGAAAACTGCTACACGATTGCGACGCAATGCGCGGCTGTGTCGGGGTTATCGCGCAGGGCGTCACAAGTCGCGATGCGGCTCGCGGCCGGCGGGCTGCATCGGCCGGCGAACGCCGCGATTCGCGACATCGCGCGGGCACAGCGGTTTTATCGATACCAATCGCATTCGGGCGCGCGCGGCCTGCCGGCGTGGGCGCGGCCGCGCGACGACTGCGGTGGCGCCGCCGAAACGCCATCGCGATCCACGCGCATGCGACGGCGGCGATCCCGTGCGGGCGACGCAGCAGGCTTCGTTCAGCGCTCGCGCGAAAGATATGCACGTCTAATGCATTCGATAAACATGCGAATTACAGGCGATTCATGCAGAAATTCGTAGCCCGAACTTCAATGCGTGCGCCGCTGCGGATTTTCGCACCGGGAAAGCGGATTTTCAGGCGCGAACTCGCTTGCGTTCCATGCTATTTTCCGCGCCGCTTCATCATGGGGCCGCATGCGCGAGGGGAGTCGCCGCTGTGCGCCATCCCCTTTTCAGTCCCGCGAAGCTTGCGTGCAGTCCGGACGCGCGCAAGGCTTCGCCCGCAAGAGATGCCTCGATGAAACTTCTTCGCTTCCGCGCGCTGGCGCTGTCCCTGCTCGCGGCCACGACGCTCGCCGCGTGCGGCGGCGGTGGCGGCGGCAAAGACGCGCCGCCCCCCGGCCCGAATCCCGGAACGCCGGGCACTCCGGGAACGCCCGGCCCCGCCGCGCCCGCGGCCCCGACTCGCCTGATCGCAAGCGCCGGCGTGGGCAGCGTCGAACTGTCGTGGAACGCCGCGCCGGGCGCCACCGGCTACGAGATCTACCAAGGCCTCGCGCCCGGCGCGCAAGGCGCCGCGCCGGTGGTGCGCAACGTCGCCGGCACCACCGCGACCGTCGGCGGGCTCGCGCCGGGCAGCGCGTATTACTTCGTGGTTCGCGCCGTCAACGCCGGCGGCAGCAGCGCGGCGTCGAACGAGGCCAGCGCCACGCCGCTGGCGCAGGCGCCGACCGCCGCGCTCGACATCGCCGCGCTGGAACTGGCGCAAACCCATGTGTTGCCCGCGCAAGGCCTGAGCTGGACGCTGAGCGCGGCCAGCGAGTCCTACCACGCCATCGGCGGCCGCCCGGCGCTGGCGCTGCTGCGGCTGTCGGCCGCCAACGCGCGCAACGTGCGCCTGGAAGGCTGGGCCAACGGCGCGCTGCTCGGCGCGGTCGAAGTCGCGCCGCCCTCGGCGCTGCCGCCCACCGAAGGCGCCGGGCCGGCTTATGCCACCGACCGCTACAGCGCGGACATTCCCGCCGCGTGGATGACGCCGGCGCTTCAGCTGCGCGCGCGCGCCGACAACTACCTGCCCGGCGCGGCGCAAACGCCGCTGATCGGCGCCGACAGTTTGGCGGTGCTGCGGGTGCTGCCGTTCTATCTGTTCGGCGCGACGCCCGACAATTCGGTGCCGCTGTCCGCCTCCGGCTTGCCCGACGCCGCCACCGTGGACGAGATCTACGCGAAATGGCCGGTGGCGCGCCTGATCGCGCAGAACCATCCCGCGCGCGCGACAGTCTGGCCGACCCTGGTGATCCCGCCGAAAGACGGCAAGCCGGCGTATCTGGCGCGCGACGCCGATGCGGTGTCCGACAAGTTCCATCTGATGTCGTCGGTGCTGGCCGTGCTCGGCGGCTTGATCGAGGCCAACGGCGAACGGCCGGCGCCGGTGCAGTTCTACGCGCCCTTGATCCTGTTCAACGCCGCCGGCCGCGTCGTGTCGCCCGGCGGCGGCCTCGGCGGCGGCGAAGTCGGCACCGGCGATCACGCCTACAGCGGCATCTTCATTCACGAACAGGGCCACGCCATGGGCCTGCCGCATCAGGGCGAGGCCTATCGCGCCGGCCGCTATCCCTATGTCGGCGGCAGCCTCGCCGGTTCGGTCTGGGGTTACGACGCGGTCGGCAAGCGCTTCCAGCCGCCGTTCATGCCGACCACCTCGACGCGCTACGCGCGCTGCCGCGGCGATACCTTCGACGGCGCCGCGCGGCAGATCGACGCGCAGGGCCGCTGCGTCAAGCAGGACCCGATGCAGAGCGGCTCCGGCGATCAAGCGCCGGAGTACCGCTTCAGCACCTTCTCCGACTACAGCACCGGCATGTACCAGCGCTATTTCGAGGGCACGACCCAGCGCGCCGCCGACGGCAGCCGCAGCTACAGCGGCGGCAGCGTGATCCAGGACGCGGCGTTCGCCAGCGGCTACCGGCGCTGGGACACGATCGACCGGCGTTGGGTCGAAGCGGCCACCGCCACCACCAGCGGCGGCCTGTTCGGCCTCGATCAGAACCTGCCGCAACGGCGCGACGTGCCGCTGTACGCGATCGCGCTGACGCTGAGCAACGCCGGCACGCCCGACGTCAGCCAGATCTATCCGCCGCTGAGCTACACCGGCAACCTGCTGCGCTACATCGATCCGACCGACGCGGCCCAGCGCGCCAGCATCGTGCCCGACACCAGCGTCAATTATTGGTACTGCCGCAACGGCGGCTGCGATTACACGCTGCGCGCGACGTATGCCGACGGCAGCGTCCGTCACGTGCTGATCCAGGACGGCTTCCGTCCGTTCAACCAACCGCGCGGCACCCCGCCGGCCAGCGCCAGCGATCCGCTCGACGGCGACAGCTTCCGCACCTGGGTCGTGCACGTGCCGGCCGACAAGGCGCTGCGCCGGATCGAGTTGCTGCACACGCCGATGGTCTGGGAGGGCTTTCCCGCCGCGCCGGCGGTGCTGGCCGCGCGCGACGTGACCGCGCCGCTGGCCCCGCGCGGTTTCGACGCGGCCGCGACCTCCTGCGCCGAACTGCCGACCCTCGCGGTTCCGGCCTCCGCATTGCCGCCGCCGCGTTGCGCCGACGAAGCCGCCGCCGCTGCGGCCGCCGTGTCGCAGGCGCAGTCGCGGCTGCGCGGTTTGTTGCGCGACGCGCTGCGGCGCTGAGCGCGACGGCCCGCCGCGGCACACTCATCGCAATCGCAATCCCGGGCGCGTCCGCGCGGCGCGCCCGTCCATTCTGTAGAGGAAGTCCATGTCCGTTTCGTCGAAATCCGTTGCATCGAAGTCCATGCTCGCCGCCGCACTTTGCCTGCTCGCCGCGGCCGCGGCCGCGCAAGAACGCAGCCACACCTATCTGGAAGCCGGCTACGTCGCGCAAAAGCTGGAATCCGGCGGCTCCGATCCGCTGCTGCGGCTGGACGACATCGACGTGAACGGCGCGTACGCCGCCGGCTCGGTCGAGCTGGGCTCGCAACTGTTCCTGACCGGCAGCCTGCACAAAGGCAGCGGCGACAACCGCCTGCGCTCCGGCCAGGACCTGCTTGCCAAGTTCGACGTGGACGCGCAGCAGGCCGGCATCGGCCTGGGCTATTACCGCGCGCTCGGCGAACGCGCCGAATGGACCGCCGAGGTCGGCTACCAGAACACCCGCATCGAGTTCGAGAACCGCGCGCTGAGCTTCAGCGACAAGCTCGACGGCAACGACTACCGCGTGTCGCTGGGCCTGCGCGGCGATCTGGCGCCGAACCTGGAAGGCTGGGCCCGGGTCAACTACATCGACGGCGACGTGTACGAGCGCGAATTCAGCGGCACGGTCGGCGCGCTGCTGAAGTTCAACGAACTGTGGGGCGTGAGCGCGGAAGCCAGCGCCGGCGCCGGCAATCACCGCTACCTCGTCGGCGTGCGCGCGAGCTTCTGATCCATCGGCGGCGCCGGCACGGCCGGCGCCGCCGCGGTTTCACTCGTCGTGCGTCGGCGCGCCCTGCCCCGCGACTTCCAGCAATTCCACCTCGAACGACAGCACCGAGTTCGGCTCGATCTGCCCGGCCAGGCCGCGCTCGCCGTAGGCGAGTTTCGCCGGCAGCCAGAAGCGGTACTTCGCGCCCGGCGCCATCAGCTGCACGCCTTCGGTCCAGCCCGGCATCACCTGCGCCAGCACGAATTCGGCCGGGTGGTCGGTGTCGTAGGTGCTCTCGAACTTGCTGCCGTCCAGCAGCGTGCCGACGTAGTTCACCCGCACCGTGTCGCTGGCCTTCGGATGAGCGCCCTTGCCGTCCTTGAGCACGGCGTATTGCAGCCCCGAAGCGGTGGTCTTCACGCCCTCGGCCTTGGCGTTCTTGGCCAGGAAGGCTTCGCCCGCGGCCAGATTGCGCGCGGCCACCGCCTTGACCTCTTCGTCGCGCTTGTCGCGTAGATGGGCGCTGAAGCCGTCGCGGATGCGCTTGGTTTCGCCCTCGTCGAACAGCGACGGCCGCCCGGCCTGGGCGTCGCGGATCGCGCGCAGCACCAGTTCGGCATCGAGTTCGCCGCGGATCGGCTCGACGCTGCGGGCGAAATCGCGGCCGACGACGTAGCTGATCTTCGCTTTCTCGCTGGCCACATCGCCCGCCGCCAACGGCGTGGAAGCGGCGGAGGAGGCGGCGCCCTGCTTGGCTCCGTCGCTGGGCGCGCAAGCGACCAAGGCGGCGGCGAGCGCGAGCGACAGCGCGGACAGAACGAGCAGGGAACGCGGCATGGAAAGCTCCGGAGTGCGAAAAATCAGTCGGCGACGGCGAAGGTCAGCATCATGCCCATGTCCTCGTGTTCGAGGTTGTGACAATGCAGCATGTAACGCTGGACGCCGGAAAACGGCTGCGAGAAATCGATGGCCAGGCGCACGATTTCGCCGGGCCACACCACCACGGTGTCGCTCCAGCCCAAGTCCTGCGGCGTCAAACCGCCGGGCGCGACCTGGCGCCCGCGGATGTCCGGCGGGCTGATCGCGCGCGAGACCACCCGGAACTGGAAGCCGTGCAGATGCATCGGGTGCGGCATGCTGGTCATGCTGTTGCGGATTTCCCAGACCTCGCGCGTTCCGCGCTTCACCGTGAACGCCGGCGCGTGGCCGCTGAGGTGGAAATTCCAGTCGTTGATGAACCAGCGGCCTTGCTCGTCCATGCGCAGGCGCAGCGCGCGCACCGGCCAATCGGCGGTGTCCGGCGGCGGCGGCACCTGGGCCATCGCGTCGAGCGGCGGCAGCTTGGCGGGCGGGCGTTCGGTGGCGCACTCGATCACCCGCAGCTCCATCAGATCCAGCGGCGCGCCCATCGCCGCCGCGCCGGGATGGTCGCCCATCGGGTCGGGCGCGAACGCGCCGGACTCGTCCTCGTTTTCCATCGCCACATAATCGAGGCTGCGCAGCACCGCCTTGGCGCCGGGCTTGAGCGCGCCGAAATCGACCAGCACGTCGGCGCGCTGGGCCGGCGCCAGGAACAGATCGTCGATCGGCCACGCGCGTTCGAGCAAACCGCCGTCGCTGCCGATCAGCAGCATCGGCAATGGCTTGTCTTCGTGCAGGAAACACGGCCGCAGCAAACGCGCGTTCGACACGTTGGCGAGGCGGAAGCGATACCACGCCGGAATCACGTCGAGGTAAGGCTCCGGCGTCCAGTTGACCAGCACGCGGTTGCCGATCCAATCGTCGGCGCCGTCCTTGTAGACGATGGCGTTGCGCGCGTCGACCTGTTTGTCGGCGATCATCAGCGGCAAGTCGCGCTCGCCCCAGCGCAGGCCCAGGCGCTGGCGCAGCGCGAGTTCTTCCGCGTCCTCGACCAGCAACAACCCGGCCAGCCCGTGTTGCAGCTGCTTGCCGGTGCGGCCGTGCGGATGGGCGTGATACCAGTACAAGCCGGCGCGGTTGTCCACGCGCAAGCGATAGCGGCGCTGGCCGCCGGCCGCGACCGGATGCAGGCCGCTGCCGTCGTTGGCTTCGTCCACGTGCAGGCCGTGCCAGTGCACTGTGGTGTCTTCGCTCAGGCGGTTGCTCAGGCCGACGTCGATGCTGTCGCCGCGGCGCGCGCGCAGCAGCGGGTTGAGCGCGGTGCCGGCGGCGTAGCTCCACAGCTGCGTCGGCGGGCCGGGAAACAAGGCTTGGCCGACGACCTGCGCCGACAGTTCCAGCGGCTTGCGCAGATCGATCTCGGCCATCAGGCCGTCGCCGCCGGGAATCCGCAGCGGCTGCACGAAGCGCGCGTCCGGCGGCAGCGATTGCAGATCCGGCAGCGGTCCCAGGCTGTGGCCGTGGCCGCCGGTGTAGCGCCACATCGCGATGGGTCCGGCGACGGTCGCGGCGCCGCCGACGGTGAGGCCGATGAGGAAGCGGCGGCGTTGCGGATCGGTCATCGGGCGCGGGCGGTGGCGGGCGGAAGTCGGCGACGCCGGCGGGCGCGGGCGACCCGCCATGATGTTCGCGCCCGATGGCAATTGCTTTGCGCGACGGCGGAAATTTGTGTGATGCCGATCATGGCTCGGCGATGCGGCGGCGCACCGGCGCGCCGCTCAGATCGAATCGTCGAGCTTGGATTGCCACACCCGGTCGCCCATTTCGTGTTCTTCGACCCCGGCGAAGAAGTCCTCGCCGAGCCGCGCGTAATCGGGCTCGCCCTCGCCGCGCCAGTCCAGGAACTTCGGCCGGTGCACCGCGAAGCCGAGCGGGTGGGCGGCGTTGCGGTAGGGCACGGCCAGGGTCAGCGCGCCGTCGCCGGCGAAGTCGCGCACGCTCAGGATCAGCGCGTCGGTGCGGCCCGAGGGCAAGGTCAAGAAGCCGTCGTGGACCATCACCGCGTGGCGCGCCTCGTCCGGATTGGCGCCCAGCCGCGCGCGCGCCTCGGCCACGCCGTCCTCCGCGCGCTCGGCGGCGTAGCGGATCATCTTGCGTTCGCCGGCCGCGTCCTCGAAGGCGTAGATCGGAATCAGATCCTCGCCGTCGGCCACGCACCACACGCCGTGAGCGGCGAAGAAGCCGGCCAGTCGGATTGCTTGCTGCACTTGGTTCCCCTCGGTGCGGTCGCCCCTGCGGCGCCCAATGTACAACCTGCAACGGACGATGCGGGCGACCTCCCTACTCCGGGCGCCGCCCGCATCGCCGGCCTCACTCACGCCGCTTGCGCCGCCGCCGCGGCCGGACGCGCAGCCCGCCGCGTCGCCCAGCGCCGCAGCGCCACGTAGAACACCGGGGTCAGGAACAGGCCGAACAGTGTGACGCCGAGCATTCCGGCGAACACCGTCGCACCGGTCGCCGCGCGCACCTCGCTGCCGGCGCCGTGGCCGAACAGCAGCGGCACGGTGCCGGCAATGAAGGCCACCGAGGTCATCACGATCGGCCGCAGACGCAGGCGGCAAGCCTCCAGCGCGGCCTCGACGGTGCCGCGGCCTTGCAGCTCCAGTTCGCGCGCGAACTCGACGATCAGGATCGCGTTCTTGCACGCCAGACCCATCAGCACCACCAGCCCGACCTGCACGAACACGTTGTTGTCGCCGCCGTCGAGCCACACCCCGACCAGTGCCGACAGCAGCGTCGCCGGCACGATCAGGATCACCGCCAGCGGCAGGGTCCAGCTCTCGTACAACGCCGCCAGCACCAGGAACGCCAACAAGATCGCCAGCGGAAACACGATCAGCGCGGCGCGGCCCTGGGTCGCCTGCTGATAGCTCAGGTCGGTCCATTCGATCCGCATGCCGCGCGGCAGCGTCGTCTGCGCCAGCGATTCCAGCGCGCGCATCGCCTGTCCCGACGACAGCGCGCGCGGATCGGCTTCGCCGGCCAGATCGAAGGCGGGATACCCGTTGTAGCGGATCACCGGATCGGGGCCGTAGGTCTCGCGCAGCGTCACCAGCGACGCCAACGGGACCATCTCGCCGCGCCGGTTGCGCAGCTGCAGGCGGCCGACGTCTTCGACGCTGTCGCGATGGCTGCCGTCGGCCTGCGCGATCACCTGCCAGGTCCGGCCGAAGCGGTTGAAGTCGTTGACGTAAGCCGAGCCCAGATAGGTCTGCAAGGTGTCGAACACCTCGCTCAACGCGACGCCCTGCGCCTTGGCCTTGGTCCGGTCGACCTGCGCGTCGAGCTGCGGCACGTTGGCCTGATAGGTGCTGATCGGATAGCCGAGCCCGGGCGTTTGCGAGATCGCCGCGGTGTAGTCGTTGAGCGCGCTCTGCAAGGCGCCGTAGCCCTGGCCGTCGCGGTCCTGCACGTACAGCGCGTAGCCCGAACCGGTGCCCAGCCCGAGGATCGGCGGCGGCATGAACGAGAACGCCGCGCCGTCCTGCAAGGCGGCGAATTTCTGGTTGAGCTCGTCGTTGATCTGCGCCGCGCTGCGGCTGCGCGCGGCGAAGGGTTCGAGCTCGAAGAACAGCGTGCCGGTGTTGGGCGTGTTGGTGAACTGCAGCGGGTTGAGGCCGGGATAGGCCTCGGCCGCGTGCACGCCGGGCGTGCGCATCGCGATCGCGCTCATCTTGCGGATCGCCGCGTCCGTGCGCGACAGCGAGGCGCCTTCGGGCAGCTTGATGCCGCCGATCAGGTAGAGCTTGTCCTGAGTGGGGATGAAGCCGGCCGGCACCGCGTGGAACATCGCGCCGGTCGCCAGCAGCAGCGCCAGATACACCGCCGCCACGGCGCCGCGGCGGCCGAGCATGCGCGACACCGCGGCCTGATAGCGCTGCGCGCCGACGCCGAACATGCGATTGAACGCAGCGAACAGCCCACCGAACAACCGCTCGATCAAGCGGGTCGGCGCATCCTTCGCCGCGCCGTGCGGCCGCAGCAGGCGCGCGGCCAGCGCCGGCGACAAGGTCAGCGAATTGATCGCCGAGATCACCGTGGAAATGGCGATGGTGACCGCAAACTGGCGATAGAACTGGCCGGTGACGCCGGACAGGAACGCCATCGGCACGAACACCGCGCACAGCACCAGGGCGATGGCGACGATGGGGCCGGACACTTCCCGCATCGCCTTATGCGCGGCGTCGAGCGGGCTCAGCCCCTGCTCGATGTTGCGCTCGACGTTCTCGACCACGACGATGGCGTCGTCGACCACGATGCCGATCGCCAACACCAAGCCGAACAAGCTCAACGTGTTGATCGAAAATCCCAGCACGTACAGCGCCGCGAACGTGCCGACCACCGACACCGGCACCGCGATCAGCGGAATGATCGAAGCGCGCCAGGTCTGCAGGAACAAGATCACCACCAACACGACCAACAGCACCGCTTCGGCCAGCGTGGTCGCGACGGCCTTGATCGAATCGCGCACGAACACGGTCGGGTCGTAGACGATGCGGTGCTGCATGCCCGGCGGAAAGCGTTCGGCCAGCTCGGCCATGCGCGCGCGCACCGCGTCGGAGAGCGCGATGGAATTGGCGCCGGGCGCCTCGAACACGCCGATGGCGACCGCGTCCAGATTGTCGAGCTGCGCGCGCATCGTGTAATCGCCGGCGTCGAGCTCGACCCGGGCCACGTCGGACAGGCGCACGATCTGGCCGTCGTCGCCGGCCTCGATCACGATGCGCTCGAACTCGGCCTCGCTCTGCAGCCGGCCCTGGCTGTTGATCGGAATCAGATAATCGCTGCCGCCCGGCATCGGCTCGGCGCCGAGCTGGCCGGCGGAGACCTGCACGTTCTGTTCGCGGATCGCGCGCACCACATCGCCGGCGGTCAGACCGCGCGCGGCGATCCGGCCCGGATCGAGCCACACGCGCATGGCGTAATCGCCGCTGCCGAACATCTGGGTCTGGCCGACGCCGGGCAATCGCGCGAGTTCGTCCTTGAGCTTGAGCGTGGCGTAGTTGCGCAGGTACAGCGAGTCGTAGCGGCCGTCGGGCGAGACCAGATGCACCAACATCGTCAGCGTCGGCGATTGTTTCTGCGTGGTCACGCCTTGGCGGCGCACGTCTTCGGGCAAGCGCGCCAACGCCTGGCCGACGCGGTTTTGCACCTGCACCTGGGCTTGGTCGGGATCGGTGCCGGGCTTGAAGGTGACGGTGAGCACCAGCACGCCGTCGGTACCGGCCACCGATTTCATATACATCATGTCCTGCACGCCGTTGACCGCTTCCTCCAGCGGCGTGGCCACGGTCTGGGCGATGGCTTGCGGATTGGCGCCGGGATAGACCGCGCGCACCACCACGGTCGGCGGCACCACGTCGGGGTATTCGCTGACCGGCAAGTTCGGCAGCGCGATCAGGCCGGCGGCGAAGATCAGGATCGACAGCACCGCGGCGAAGATCGGGCGGTCGATGAAGTAACGGGACAAGTCCATGGCGGCCTCCGGGGCGGCGCGGACAAAACCGGGGGACGGCCGGCGCCGCGCGGCGCCGGCCGGGTTCGATGAGCGATGGATTCGGCGGCGCGCGACGGCGCCGCGCGCGCTCAGGCGGCGCGCGCGTCCTGCGCGGCGCGGCTGTTCACGCGCGTGCCGAACTCCTGCATGCGGCGCAGGAAATAAGCCGGGTCGATCAAGAGGTCCGGCGTATACAGCCCCGGCGCAGGTGCGGCGGCGCCGTCCAGGCCGAGCAGGCGCTCCACGCCGAGGGCGATGCCGAGCGCGGTCAACGGCGCTTGGCCTTGCGGATGCACCAGATCATGACGCTGGCGCACGTAACGGCCTTGGCGATCTTCGCCTTCCAGTTCCAATGCGATCTCGGTCGAGAACGCTTCGCCGCGGCGGCGGCTGGCGCTTTCGCCCAAGGCCAGGTCGAGCCGGATCGAATGCGCGTCCGTGGCGGCGGCCAAACTCACCACGTCCATCGGCGAATACGCCGACGCCGCGATGCGCACGCCGTCGACGCTCTCGCCCACGCTCGCCGCGTCCTCGCCGCGCACCCAACGCCATTGCCCGTCTTCGAGAATCTGCGCGGCCGCGGCCGTGGTCAGGCGTTCGTAATCGGCGGCCGCGGCCGGGCCGCCCATGTCTTCTTCGTCGAGCAGGGCGAAGATGCCGATGCGATCGACGCGGCGCAGCGCGCCGGCGAAATGCAGCGCCGGCAACGTCGCCGCGCCGGCCAGCCAATGGCTCGCCAGCAGCATCGGCGAACGGCCCGGATGGCGCAGATGGAAGCTCACTTCCGGCGCGATCTCGAACGAACCGCTGGAGGTGCTGATGTAAGGCAAGCGATGTCGCAGCGCGTATTTGAGCGTGTTCAAGCGCTCGTCCTTGAGGAACACGACCACGGCGCTGAAACGCGCGTCGGCCGGCAGGCCGAGGTCGGCGCGGCGCAGGTCCACGACGACCGCTTCGGCGTCGCCCAGCGACGCGGCGACGGCCTCGGCGCGGGCGAGGTCGCGACCGGCGACGGCGAGTTTCAGCTGCGGGTGCAGCCGGCGCAGCGCCCGCGCACCTTGCGCGCCGACCACGCCGGAACCGCCGACGATAAGCACGGGCGCCAGCGCGACGGCGGTTGGGGAGGATGGAGCGGAGGAAACGAGGGCGGTCATGATTCGCAGGTCCGGTGATCACCGCGCCCGCGCCGCGCCCCGATGGCCCGGCACAAGCTACGATTGGTAAGTTACCAACAGTAGGATACAATCCCGCCACGCTGTCAAGCGCCTTTTTCGATTCCGCGGAGACCGCCCCCGATGAACGCCACTACCGCTCCCGCCAAGCGCATGGCCAAGGCCGAGCGCCGCGAGCAATTGCTGGAAACGGCGATGGCGATCGTGCGCGAGCAAGGCACCGACGCCCTCACCCTGGGCTATCTGGCCGAGCGCGCCGGCGTCAGCAAACCCATCGCTTACGAACATTTCGGCACCCGCTCGGGCCTGCTCATCGCGCTGTACAAGCGCATCGACGAACGCCAAGCCGTCACCGTCGCGCAGGATTTCGAGCGCACGCCCAAGCGCCTGGGCGATGTCGCGCGGCTGATAGGCGAGAGCTACATGAGCTGCTTCCGCACCGCCGGCCCGGAATGCCACGCGATCTTCGCCGCGCTCAAGGGCGACGAGGAAATGGAGCGGGTGCAGCGCGAGCTCACCGCCGGTTACGTCGAGTTCTATCGCGGCTTGCTGGCGCCGTATGCGAAGGTCGGCGCGGGCGAACTGCAACGTCGCTGCATCGCCATCGTCGGCGCGGGCGAAGCGCTGTCGCGCGAGATGACGCATGGGCGCATCGAGGAAGCCGACGCGGCGGCGACTTTGGCGGCGTTGATCGAGGCGACGATCGCGCGCGCTTGAAGGCGCGGCGGCGCGGGGCCGGGGTTTGTGTGGCGGCGCAAGTAGCGAAATCGGGCTTGCGGCGCGTGCGCGCTGGCGCGGTCGCGGCTTGCGCCGCTCCTACAGGGGGCTATGCGGCGACGATGCGGTCAGTCGCCGCTGCCGATGTCGGCGATTTCGGCGGTGCTGGTGGTCTGCGCGTAGCTCATGAACTCGCTGTCCGCTTCGCCGCGTTCGTCGCCGGCCGGCGCGTCTTGCGCATCGACGTCGAGCGTCAGCCGCGCGATCAGGGTCACGACCGCGCCGCACACCGGCAGCAGCCAGACCAGAAGCCATTGCCAATGGCGCATCGACGGCGAGAGGTTTTCGTTGTCGCGGATGCGTGCGGTCGCCACCACGTTCAACACCAGCACCACGGCGATGATCGTCCAGGAAATCGGGTGCATGCGTTTCGTCCTTTGTCGGTCGCGGGATTCGGTCCATCGGCGCGTACATCGAACCGCTTATCGGTCGGCTTATCGCATCCGCTTGCTCCCCCATCGTTTGCAACCGCGTCCCATGGTGAGCGCAGTCGCGCCGCGCGCGCGTAAACGATTCGCTAAAAACCCGCGCTTTCGCGGTTTCGGCGCTCGTGAATTCCATCTCCGCAACGCCGCGGCCTCGGCCGCTGCAACCTTGTAACACCCGCCCGCCGCCCGACTGAACCGGTTCTGGCGGATCGCGCCGCCGTCGCGCGAACGGGGTTGACCCGGCCGGATTCGGCGAGGATCATGCGCCCCGCAAGTTTCCCTTCCGCCCACCAGAGGCCCCCTTGGACAGTCGATCTAGACCTTCGCTGCAGCGCTTGCGCTGACGGATCGCTTCAGGTCTGGGATGTCCCAGGTCGGCTCCGTTCGCGCAGAACGAAGCCGAGTCGCACGCAACCCGCATCGCCCTCTCCGTCGCCCGCTTAGCGCGGCACGGGCGCGCGCTCGTTTTCCCATCGCACTGCAGTCCACTCGAAGACCGCTTCCGGGTGGCCTTTGGCGTTTCCGTTCGACCGGAGCGCGCCGATGCCCTTCCGTTTCGCCCTGTTTTGCCTGTTCGCGGCGTTGTCGCTGCACGCCGGCGCCGCGCGCGCCGGCGCCAGCCTGTACGTCGACGACGCCGCCACCGTCGCGCGCGGCCGTTGCCAGCTCGAAAGCTGGCTGCGCGGCGCCGCGCCGGCGCGCGAGTTCACCTTGGCGCCGGCCTGCGATGTCGCCGGCACCGAACTCGGCCTGAGCCACAGCGATTACGCCGCGCCGCACGCGGCGGCCGCGCAGAGCCTGAGCGCCAAGCGCGTGCTGCGCGCCTCCGCGCAGGGTTGGGCGTTGGCCGCGTCGCTCAGCGCCAACTGGAGCGGCGGCCGCTACGACGGCTGGACCTTCAATCTGCCGCTGACGCTCGGCCCCGATCCGAACGGCCCGCGTTTGTGGCACCTCAATCTCGGCTGGAATCAGCCGCGCCAAGGCCGTGCGCGGCTCACCGGCGGCGTCGGCCTGGAGCAGGCGCTGAGCGCGCGCTGGACCGCGCTGGCCGAGCTCTATGCCGACGCCCACGGCGATGCCGGCGGCCAACTCGGCCTGCGCCGCGCGCTGAGCGACGACGCCAGCTTCGACCTGCTGCTGGGCGACCGCGAACGCGATCCGCGCGGTCCCTGGCTGACCCTCGGTTTCAACCTCGCGCTGCGTTGAACGCCGCGCTCCATCGACCGGTCGAACCCACCGCAAGGAGGACGCCATGACCCTGCTGCACTTCCCCCTGCACCGCGCCCGCGCTCAACACCGCGGCCTCGCGCCGCTGCTGCGGCTGGCCTGCGCGCAACTGCGCGCGCGCGACGCCGCGCCGCCGGCCGGGCCGCTGATCGCGCAATGGCGCCGCTCGCTCGCGAGCGGCCGTCTGGAATGCCGCTGGGTGCGCGCCGACGCGGCCGACGAACCGCCGGGACGAAAACGCGACGACCGCTCTGCCCCGCGCGCGCTGCGCCGCGCGCGTCCGTTCCGTTCCGCCGAGGCCCGCCCCGATGTCCGTCTTCCGTCCCTTCTCGCTGCTGCCGCCGGCGCTGTTGCGCCAGCGCTGGTGGCCCAACGCTTATGACCTGATCGCCTTCGCCCTGCTGATCGCCTGCGCCGTGGCGCTGGCGCACGCGGCGATGGAAACGCGCGCGCCGCTGTCGGCCTTGCACCTGGACCCGATCTCGTTGGATCCCGCACGCCTGCCCGATTACGCGCTGCGCACCACGCTGCGCATGTTCGCCGCGATGCTGGCCTCGCTGTTGTTCACCTTCACCATCGCCACCTGGGCGGCCAAGAGCCCGCGCGCCGGGCGCTTGATCGTGCCGGCGCTGGACATCCTGCAATCGGTGCCGGTCCTGGGCTTTCTGAGCTTCACCGTGACCGCCTTCCTCGGCCTGTTCCCGGGCCGCCAGCTCGGCGCCGAATGCGCGGCGGTGTTCGCCATCTTCACCAGTCAGGCCTGGAACATGGCGTTCTCGTTCTACCAATCGCTGCGCACCTTGCCGCGCGATCTCGACGAAGTCGCGCGCGGCTTCGGTCTGAGCGCGTGGCAACGGTTCTGGCGGCTGGAGGCGCCGTTCGCGATGCCCGGCCTGGTGTGGAACGCGATGATGTCGATGTCCGGCGGCTGGTTCTTCATCGTCGCCTCCGAAGCGATCACCGTCGGCGACACCACGGTGACGTTGCCGGGCGTGGGCTCATACCTCGCCTTGGCGATCGCGCGCGAGGACTTCGCCGCGGTCGGCTGGGCGGTGGCGGCGATGGCGCTGACCATCGTGCTGTGCGATCAGTTGCTGTTCCGCCCGATCGTGGCCTGGGCCGACAAGTTCCGCAGCGAGCAGACCGCGAGCCAGCAGCGGCCGCGTTCGTGGATGTACGAACTGATCCGCCGCACCCGCGCCGGCAAGCGCGCGCTGCGGCCTCTGACGTGGCTGTGGCAGCGCGCGCTGTGCCTGCGGCTGCGGCCGCGCGCGCCGGTCGCGGCCGCGGGCGTGGCGGCGAAGGCCTCGCCGTGGCTCGACCGCGCATGGCTGGCGGCGCTGCTGCTGGCCGCGGCGTTCGGCGCGTGGTTCGCGTTCGACTACGGCCGCCAGCATCTCGGCGGCGCGGATTTGCGCGCGGCCTTCGGCGGCGGCCTCGCGACGCTGTTGCGGGTGACGGTGCTGATCGCGATCGCGAGTCTGATCTGGGTGCCCGTCGGCGTGTGGATCGGCCTGCGTCCGCGCTGGGCGCAGCGTCTGCAGCCGCTCGCGCAGTTGCTGGCGGCGTTTCCGGCCAACGTGCTGTTTCCCGGCGCGGTGATCGCGATCCTCGCCACCGGCGCGAACCCGGACGTGTGGCTGTCGCCGCTGATGGTGCTGGGCACGCAGTGGTACATCCTGTTCAACGTCATCGCCGGCGCCAGCGCGGTGCCCACCGATTTGCGCGAAGCCGCGACGGTGTACCGGCTGCGCTCGTGGACGTGGTGGCGCCGCGCGATCCTGCCGGCGGTGTTCCCCTACTACGTCACCGGCGCGCTCACTGCGTCGGGCGGCTCGTGGAACGCGAGCATCGTCGCCGAGTTCGTGAGCTGGGGCGACCGCCACGTCGAAGCCTACGGCCTGGGCTCCTACATCGCCCGCGCCACCCAGGCCGGCGACTTCCCGCGCATCGTCCTCGGCGTCGCGGTGATGTCGCTGTTCGTCACCGCCTTCAACCGCGCCCTGTGGCGCCCGCTGTACGCCTACGCCGAACGGCGCCTGCGCCTGGATTGAGCGCGCGCCGCCTTCGCTCGCCGAATGAATTTGGAAGGAGTTTTCTCATGACCCTGCACACCTGCCTCCGCCCGCTGATCGACGTGCGCGGCCTCAGCCAGCACTACGCCCGCGCCGGCAGCGAACCGCTGCGCGTGCTCGACCACGTCGATCTGCAACTGCATCCCGGCGAAATCGTCGGCCTGCTCGGCCGTTCCGGTTCGGGCAAGTCGACCTTGCTGCGCGCCATCGCCGGCTTGATCCGCCCCAGCGCCGGCGAAGTCGAATTCCTCGGCACGCCGCTGAGCCGCGCGCCGGCCGACATCGCCATGGTGTTCCAAAGCTTCGCCCTGTTCCCGTGGCTGACCGTGCTGCAGAACGTCGAACTGGGCCTGGAAGCGCGCGGCGTCGCGCCCGCGCAGCGGCGCCAGCGCGCGCTCGCGGCGATCGACCTGATCGGCTTGGACGGCTACGAAAGCGCGTATCCGAAGGAGCTTTCCGGCGGCATGCGGCAACGCGTCGGCCTCGCCCGCGCGCTGGTCGTGGAGCCGAAAGTGCTGCTGATGGACGAGCCGTTCTCCGCGCTCGACGTGCTCACCGCGCAGACGCTGCGCGGCGATCTGCTCGACCTGTGGGCCGAGCGCCGCATGCCGATCGAATCGATCCTGATGGTCACCCACAACATCGAGGAAGCGGTGTTGATGTGCGACCGCATCCTGATCTTCGGCTCGCACCCGGGCCGGGTGATCGAGGAGATCCGGGTCGAACTCACGCAGCCGCGCGACCGCTTCGATCCGGCGTTCCGCGAGCTGGTCGATGCGATCTACCAGCGCATGACCGGCGGCGCACAACCCGGCGCGGCGCCGCGCGGCGGTTTGGCGATGGAATTGCCGCAGGTCTCCAGCAACCTCATCGCCGGTTTGATCGAAGCCTTGGCCGAACCGCCGTACCGCGGCCACGCCGATTTGCCGGCGCTGGCGGCGCAGTTGCAGTTGGAGATCGACGAACTGTTCCCCATCGCCGAAAGCCTGCAACTGCTGGGACTGGCCGAACTCGGCGACGGCGACCTGCGCCTGAGCGAGACCGGCGCGCGCTTCGTCGCGCTCGATACCGACGCGCGCAAGCATTTGTTCGCGCGCCAACTGGCCGCGCACGTGCCGCTGGCCGCGCACATCCGCCGGGTGCTGGACGAACGCGCCGCGCATCAGGCGCCGGCGCGGCGCTTCCGCGACGAGTTGGAGGACCACATGTCGCCCGACTACGCGGCCGCGACCCTGCGCGCGGTCACGTCGTGGGCACGCTACGCGGAGTATTTCGCTTACGACGAAGCGGCGGACCGGTTCAGCCTGGACAACCCGGGTTGATCCCCACTGTTTGAGGCGTCGGCATCGCGGCCCGCCCGCGAACGCGGGTGGCGCGTCGGCGCGCGCCCCGCACCGGCCGTCATCTTCGCGGGCGAGGCTGTCGCAAGCGGATCTTCTGCACCGACGCGGCCCTCGCTTACCCCACACGCCCCACCACCGGAGCCGCCATGCGCTTCCTGCACACCTTCCAACTGCTGCCGTTCCTCGACACCGTCGCCAGCCTGCTGGCCGCGTTCGTGCTGGGCACCTTGATCGGCGCCGAGCGCCAGTACCGCCAGCGCACCGCGGGCCTGCGCACCAACGTGCTGGTCGCGGTCGGCGCGGCCGCGTTCGTCGATCTGGGCATGCGCTTGGCCGGCAGCGTCGAGGCGGTGCGGGTGATCTCCTATGTGGTGTCCGGCATCGGTTTCCTCGGCGCCGGCGTGATTATGAAGGAAGGCATGAACGTGCGCGGCCTCAACACCGCGGCGACGCTGTGGTGCTCGGCCGCGGTCGGCGCCTGCACCGGCGCCGACATGATCGCCGAGGGCGCGCTGCTGACCGCGTTCGTGATCGCCGGCAACACCTTGCTGCGGCCGCTGGTCAACGCGATCAACCGGGTTCCGATCGACGAACGCGTGTCGGAAGCGACCTATGAGGTGCGCCTGAGCGCCGCACCGGAGTCGGCGCCGGCGGCGCGCGAGTGGCTGGTCGATCATCTGGAGGCGGCGAATTATCCCGTCGGCGATGTCGACGTGGACGAGCACGGCGAGACCACGACCGAGATCGTCGCGACCTTGGTCAGCACCGCGGTGGTGGCGGCGGAATTGGACGCGGTGGTGGAGCGATTGCGGCGCTTGCCGGGGGTGATGCATGCGACCTGGGAGTCGAGCACGCGCGATTGAGTCGCGCCGGATGTCGCGGATGCAGCCTGTAGGAGCGGCGTGAGCCGCGACCGCGGGGTAGCCGGTCGCGTCGCAAGCGCGATGTCGCGGTCGCGGCTTGCGCCGCTCCTACAGTCGGAACCGCGGCGACGTCGCAGGCGCTTCTTCGTACGTAGCGAGCTATCAACGCTCGCAGCTGAAAACCACCGCACAGGTCACGGGCTCGCCCTGTAGGAGCGGCGCAAGCCGCGACCGCTGGGTAGCCGGTCGCGTCGCAAGCGCGATGTCGCGGTCGCGGCTTACGCCGCTCCTACAGTCGGAATCGCGGCGACGTCGCAGGCGCTTCTTCGTACGTCGCGAGCTATCAACGCTCGCAGCTGAAAACCACCGCACAGGTCACGGGCTCGCCCTGTAGGAGCGGCGCGAGCCGCGACCGCGGAATGGCCGGTCGCGCCGCATGTGCGGTGTCGCGGTCGCGGCTTACGCCGCTCCTACAGGGGCCACCGTCGCATCAGGCGCACTCGGCGGCGCGGCCGAGCAGGAATTCGCGTTCGCGGCCGTTGCGGGTCAGGCCGGCGGCGCGCTCGAATTCGGCGCGCGCTTCCTCGCGCCGGCCGAGCTTGAACAGCAGGTCGCCGCGCACGCTCGGCAGCAGGTGGTACTGCTTCATCGACGGCTCCTGCATCAGCGCATCGACCAGCGGCAGCGCCGCTTCTGGGCCGAACGCCATCGACACCGCGACCGCGCGGTTGAGTTCGACCACCGGCGAGGGCGTGCGCTGGGCCAGCCGCTGGTACAAGGCGGCGATGCGCGCCCACGGCGTGTCCTGGGCGGTGGCGGCGCGGGCGTGGCAAACGGCGATGGCGGACTGCAGCACGTACGGGCCTTCGGAGCCGCCGAGCTGCACCGCACGCTCCAACGCGGCGAGGCCGCGCTGGATCTGCAGGCGGTCCCACTTCGAGCGGTCCTGATCGAGCAGCAGGATCGGCTGGCCGTCCGGGCCGGTGCGCGCCTTCGCGCGCGAGGCCTGGATTTCCATCAGCGCGACCAGCCCGAACACTTCCGGTTCCTTCGGCATCAACCCGGCCAGGATGCGGCCCAGGCGCAGCGCGTCCTCGCACAGGTTTGGCCGCATCCAGTCGTCGCCGGCGGTGGCCGAATAGCCTTCGTTGAAGACCAGATAGATCACTTCCAGCACCGAGGACACGCGCTCGGCCAGCTCCTCGCCGCGCGGCACCTCGAACGGCACCTGCGCGTCGGCCAAGGTGCGCTTGGCGCGGACGATGCGCTGGGCGATGGTCGGTTCGCTGGCGAGGAAGGCGCGCGCGATCTCGTCGGTGGTCAGGCCGCCGAGCAGGCGCAAGGTCAGCGCGACCCGCGCTTCGGTGGACAGCACCGGGTGGCAGGAGATGAACACCAGGCGTAGCAGGTCGTCGCCGATGTCGTCGTCGAGCTTGTCGAAGAACTTGTCTTCGGCGTCGTCCTGGTCGGATTCGAGTTCGTAGCCGATCTGCTCGTGCTTGCGGTCGAGCAGCTTGCGCCGCCGCAGCCGGTCGATGGCGCGGTTCTTCGCGGTCTGCATCAGCCACGCGCCCGGGTTGTCGGGCACGCCGGTCTCGGGCCATTTCTCCAGCGCCACGATCAGCGCGTCCTGGGCCAGTTCCTCGGCCAGACCGACGTCGCGGACCATGCGGGTGAGACCGGCGATGAGCTTGGCCGATTCGATGCGCCAGACGGCGTCGATGGCGCGGTGGGTGTCGGTGGCCGTCATGGCGACGGATGACACCACCTCGCGCGCCGAGTCGCAAGGGTCGGCGCGGCCGCGCGGGGGCGCGGCCGGTGTTTTTTCTCGTTTGTGCGTGGCGACGCGCTCGCGGGTGCTGCGGCGGGCGCTTCCGTCGCCGCCTCCCCTACCCGTCATTCCGGCGAAAGCCGGAATCCATTTTGCGTTCGCTCGGGCAGACGGGAAATCAAGAGCAAAATGGGTTCCGGCTTTCGCCGGAATGACGGATGAGGGAGAACGGTGGGGTACGACGGCGCGGGAGCGCCCGCGGCGGGAATGACGACGGCCACGGCAGCAGCGGCGCGCCGCCACCGCTAGACCGGGCGACGGTTCGCGCCGCCGCCCGCCGCTGCCGCCGCCCGCCGGTTCAGGCGGCGGCCTGACCGTGTTCCTCGCCTTCCACGCAGCCCATCGCCTGCACGCAATTGACCATCCACGGCACGCCGAAACGGTCGGTGAGGATGCCGTAGGCCAGCGCCCAGAAGGTTTCCTGCAGCGGCATTTCGATCCGGCCGCCCTCGGCCAGCGCCTTGAAGATGCGCGCGGCGTGTTCCGGGTCGTTGAGGCTCAAGGTGACGTGCGCGCCTTTCACGCTCTGGTAGGGATAGGCCTCGGTGGCGTCGGTGCCCATCAGCATGAAGCCGTCGAGCTCGTAGCAGCCGTGCATGATCTTGCTGCGCTCGGTCTCGCTGAGGTGCTCGCAGCCCGGGTTGTCGCCGAACGGCATCAACGCGTGGATCTTGCCGCCGAGGATCTTCTGGTAGGTCTCGAAGGCTTGCTTGCAATCGCCGTTGAAGGACAGGTAGGTGTTGAGTTGCATGGTGGCGGCTCCTGGTTCGGATGAAGGGGGAAGGCGCGGTCGCGGCGGGGGATCGCGCTGCGCTTTCATGAAGACGACGGATGGGAAAAGGCCGGATCGACACATTCGCGAAGTTTTTTTCGCGGCGTCACGGGGGCGTTCAGTTCGGCGATGCCGGTCCCGCCCGAGGCGGATGCATCGGCGCGAACGCCCTATCGGCGGATCAATGGCGGCCGGCGACCTGCTCGCGCAGCTGTTCCTCGGCGGCCTGCAGCTCCGGCGTCAGCGCGTCGCCGAAGTCGGCGGCGTCGAACACCTGGCGGATTTCGATCTGCGACTGCGAGCCGTCCGGGTTCGGCACCCGCTTGACCCACTCCACCGCTTCTTCCAGCGAACGCGCCTGGATCAGCCAGAACCCGGCGATCAACTCGCCCGGCGCCTCGAACGGCCCGTCGGCGACGCGGCGCGCGCGCCCGTCGAAGTGCACGCGCGCGCCGCGCGAGCTCGGGTGCAGGCCTTCGCCGCCCAGCAGCACGCCGGCGCGCACCAGTTCCTCGTTGTAGGCGCCCATCGCGGTCAGCAGTTCGGTGCTGGGCATGACGCCGGCTTCGCTGTCGGCGGTGGCTTTGACGATCAGCATGAATTTCATGGTCGTGGTCCTCGTTTTGGCCGGCGGAAGCGCCGGTTTCTAGGAAGACGACGAACCGGGATCGGGGGAATCGACAAGGCCGGCGCGGAAATTTTTCCGGCGCGGGATGGGGCCGAAGCCGCTGGTAGGAGCGGCGTGAGCCGCGACCGCGACATCGCGGTTACGGCGCGACCGGCGACCCCGCGGTCGCGGCTCACGCCGCTCCTACAGGGGGAAACCGGACTTGCGCGGCCAGAAAAAAAGCGGCGGACCGATTCTCCCGGTTCGCCGCTTCGATGACTGAGGCGCGAGCCCCGATCGGCCCGCGCTCGCGCTTACTTGCCCAAGCGCTCGTTGACCAAGCTCTCCACCACCGACGGATCGGCCAGCGTCGAGGTATCGCCCAGCTGGTCCGGCGCGTTCTCGGCGATCTTGCGCAGGATGCGGCGCATGATCTTGCCCGAGCGCGTCTTCGGCAGGCCCGGCGCCCATTGCAGGTGGTCGGGCGTGGCGATCGGGCCGATTTCCTTGCGCACCCAGGCGACCAGTTCCTTGCGCAGTTCCTCGCTCGGCGCTTCGCCGGCGATCAAGGTCACGTAGGCGTAGATGCCCTGGCCCTTGAGGTCGTGCGGGAAGCCGACCACGGCCGCTTCGGCGACCTTGGGATGCAGCACCAGCGCGCTCTCGACCTCGGCCGTGCCGATGCGGTGGCCGCTGACGTTGATGACGTCGTCGACGCGGCCGGTGATCCAGTAATACCCGTCGGCGTCGCGGCGGCAGCCGTCGCCGGTGAAGTAGTTGCCGGGATAGGTCTTGAAGTAGGTTTCGATGAAGCGCTGGTGATCGCCGTAGACCGTGCGCATCTGCCCCGGCCACGACGCGGTCAGCACCAGATTGCCCTCGGCCTCGCCTTCGAGCAGCTTGCCGTTGGCGTCCACCAGCGCCGGCTGCACGCCGAAGAAGGGCTTGGTCGCCGAGCCGGGCTTGAGATCGACGGCGCCGGCCAGCGGGGTGATCAGGATGCCGCCGGTCTCGGTCTGCCACCACGTGTCCACGATCGGGCAGCGGCCGTCGCCGACGATGTCGTAGTACCAGCGCCACGCCTCGGGATTGATCGGCTCGCCGACCGTGCCGAGCAAGCGCAGCGACTTGCGCGAGGTCTGCTTGACCGGCTCGTCGCCGTCGCGCATCAGCGCGCGGATCGCGGTCGGCGCGGTGTAGAAGATCGTGACGTGGTGCTTGTCGATCACGTTCCAGAAGCGCGACACGTCCGGATAGTTCGGCACGCCCTCGAACACCAGCGCGGTGGCGCCGTTGGCGAGCGGGCCGTAGACGATGTAGCTGTGGCCGGTGACCCAGCCCACGTCGGCGGTGCACCAGTAGACGTCGTCCTCGCGCAGGTCGAACACCGCTTCGTGGGTGAAGCTGGCGTAGACCAGATAGCCGCCGCTGGTGTGCAGCACGCCCTTGGGCTTGCCGGTGCTGCCGGAGGTGTAGAGGATGAACAACGGGTCTTCCGCGTTCATGCGCTCGGGCTCGCAGGTCTCGCTTTGGCCTTCGACCACCGCTTCGTACCAGCGGTCGCGCGGCATCTGCATCTCGACCGCGGCGCCGGTGTGGCGCACCACCAGCACGGTCTCGACCGAGTTGGTGCCCGGCAGCTTCAGCGCCGCGTCGACGTTGGCCTTGAGCGGAATCTTCTTGCCGCCGCGCAGGCCTTCGTCGGAAGTGATGACCAGCTTGCTGGCGCAGTCGGCGATGCGGTCGGCGATGGAATTGGGCGCGAAGCCGCCGAACACCACCGAGTGGATCGCGCCGATGCGCGCGCAGGCCAGCATCGCCACCACCGCTTCGGGAATCATCGGCAGGTAGATGGTGACGCGGTCGCCCTTGGCCACGCCGAGATGGCGCAGCGCATTGGCGAGACGGCACACGCGCGCATGCAGCTCGCGGTAGGTGATGCGCTCGGCCGGCTGGTTGGGGTCGTCGCGCTCGAACAGCAGCGCGGTCTTGTCGCCGCGCGCGGCGAGGTGGCGGTCGAGGCAGTTGACGCTGACGTTGAGTTCGCCGTCCTCGTACCACTTGATGCGGAAATCGTTGAGGTCGTAGCTGACGTTGCCGATCTTGCTCGGCGGCTTGAACCACTCCAGGCGCTGGGCGACGCGCCCCCAGAACGCGTCCGGGTCGCGCACCGACTCGGCGTACTGGCGCTCGTACTCCTCGCGCGTGTAGCGCGACTGGGCGGCGAACGCCGGATCGACGGGATGGACGCTGGCGGGGTTGCTCATGGGGGCTCCGTGCGATGTGCCGTGGCTGCGTGGGGTCGGACGCGGGACCGCTGAGGATAGCGGACGGGCGGTGCCGTTTCGCCTTCCGCAGGGTTCGTCCGTAGTCCTCTCAGTGTGCCGCAGTGCAACAACGCACGCTGCGCCGCGGCGTTAGACCATGGTCGTAAGCCGCGCAGACAGGCGTCGTTTTTCGACCAATGGCGAATGGTGGCGCCGCGCCGGCCACGCGCAGGCTGGCCTCGGCCGTTCGCTCCGGGCGGCATTCCTCGGGAGGGAATCACGATGTCGTCTAGCCTGCTTACACGCGGCGCGGGGGAGCGCGCCGGTATCCCGGCCGCGGCGACGCGGCCGCGCGGCCGCTCGCTGCTGGCCGCCTCGGTGCTGCTCGCGCTGCTGCTGCCCGGCCACGCCCTGGCCCAGACCGCCAAGGAAAAAGAGCTGGAAGCGCGCGTGGCCGAACTGGAGCGCATGGTCCAGCAACTGGTCTCGCAGCAACAGCAAGTCCAGACCCAGGTCGCCGAGGTCAAGACCGCACAGGCCGCCGCGCCCGCGGTGGCGGCGGCGCCGGCCAAGAATCCGATCCAATCGACCACGATCAGTCCCTCGGCCAATCCGGGCACGCGTTTCAGCTACGGCGGCTTCATCAAGCTCGACGCCTCGGTCACCTCGACCGACGGCGGCGACATCGCCGACGGCTCGGTCGGCCGCTTGTTCTACGTGCCCAAGGCCATTCCGGTCGGCGCCAAGGCCACCCGCGAAGGCGGCAGCGACACCGACATGGGCGCGAACTTCTCGCGCTTCTGGTTCGCCGCCGACACCGACCTGGACAGCGGCGACAAGCTCAAGGGCTATCTGGAATTCGATCTGTTCGGCGGCGGTTCCACCGCGTTCACCGGCAACGAGATCGCCACCAACACTTACGCGCTGACCTTGCGCCACGCTTACGTGACCTGGAACAAGTGGCTGGCCGGCCAGACCTGGTCGAACTTCCAGGACGCCAACGCGCTGCCGGACACGGTCGATTTCCTCGGCCCCACCGAGGGCACGGTGTTCGTGCGGCAAGCGCAGTTGCGCTACACCAGCGGGCCGTGGTCGTTCTCGGTGGAAAACCCGGAGACCGTCTACACGCCGTTCCGCGGCAACATGGCGCAGGTCGCCGGCGACGACGGCGCGGTGCCGGACGTGACCGCGCGCTACACCGCCAAGGGCGAGTGGGGCCATTTCAGCGTCGGCGCCTTGGCGCGGCAGCTGAAGTATCAAGCCGGCCGGGTCAACGACAGCAGCACCGGCTACGGCCTGAGCGTGTCGGGCAAGTGGAACCTCGGCGCCAGCGACGACCTGCGCTACATGGTGACCGCCGGCAGCGGCATCGGCCGTTATGTCGGTCTGGCGCTCAACAACGACGCGGTGCTCGACGGCAACGGCGAGTTGGAGAACATCGATCTGGTCGCCGGCTTCGTCGGCTGGCGGCACGTGTTCAGTCCGAAGCTGCGCGGCAACGTGTTCTATTCGCGGGCGCAGTACGACAACAAGACCGCGCTGACCGGGCTGGGCATCACCAAGTCGGCGCAGTCCGCGCACGTCAACCTGATCTACACGCCGATTCCCAAGCTCGACATCGGCGCGGAGTACATCTGGGGCGAGCGCGAGATCGAGACCGGCGAGAAAGGCGAGTTGAACCGGTTGCAGACGCATGTGAAGTACAGCTTCTGATCGCGAATCGCACGTGGACGCGGCGGCGACGCCGCTTCCAGCCGTCGTTGCCGCGAAAGCGGGAATTCAGGGCTTCATCCAGGCATGGCGCTGAAGTCTCCGGATCCCCGCGTTCGCGGGGAGGACGGACTGAAAGTTTCGGCGCGAAAACGACGGCTTCGCGCAGCCACACCGAAAAGACAACACCGAGAAAGACGCCCCGGCGGGCCACGACCCGCTTCCATTCCACTGTTCGGGGGAACAGCTCATGTCCAGCACCACCGCCAGCACCGCCCCGCACTCGGCGCCGCTGACCAAGGACCACCGCAAGGTGATCTTCGCCTCCAGCCTCGGCACCGTGTTCGAGTGGTACGACTTCTATCTGTACGGCTCGCTCGCCGTCATCATCGGCAAGCAGTTCTTCGGCGGCCTCAACGAGACCAGCCAGTTCATCTTCGCCCTGCTCGCCTTCGCCGCCGGCTTCGCGGTGCGGCCGTTCGGCGCGCTGGTGTTCGGCCGCCTGGGCGACATGATCGGGCGCAAGTACACCTTCCTGGTCACCATCGTGCTGATGGGCCTGTCGACGTTCCTGGTCGGCATCCTGCCCAGCTACGCGACGCTCGGCATCCTCGCGCCGATCATCCTGATCGTGCTGCGCCTGCTGCAGGGCCTCGCGCTCGGCGGCGAGTACGGCGGCGCGGCCACCTACGTCGCCGAGCACGCGCCCAACGGCAAGCGCGGCCTGTATACGAGCTTCATCCAGACCACCGCGACGATCGGCCTGTTCCTGTCGCTGCTGGTGATCTGGGGCTGCCGCAATTACCTGGGCAAGGACGAATTCGAAGCCTGGGGCTGGCGCATTCCGTTCTGGGTCTCGGTGATCCTGCTCGGCGTGTCGGTGTGGATCCGCATGCAGCTCGCCGAATCGCCGCTGTTCCAGCAGATGAAGGCCGAGGGCAAGACCTCCAAGGCGCCGATCACCGAGAGCTTCTTCTCCAAGAACGGCAAGATCGCGCTGCTGGCGCTGCTCGGCGCGACCGCCGGTCAAGCGGTGGTCTGGTACGGCGGCCAGTTCTACTCGCTGTTCTTCCTGACCAAGACGCTCGGCATGGACCCCAACCAGGCCGACATCTTCATCGCCATCGCGCTGGCGCTGGCCACCGGCGGCTTCGTGTTCTTCGGCTGGCTGTCGGACAAGATCGGCCGCAAGGTGATCGTGCTCGGCGGCTGCCTGATCGCGGTGCTGACCTACTTCCCGGTGTTCAAGGCGATCACCCACAACGTCAATCCGGCGCTGGAAGCCGCGGTCGCCGCTTCGCCGGTCACCGTCACCGCCGATCCGGCGCGTTGCGCGTTCCAGTTCGATCCGGTCGGCAAGGCCGCGTTCAAACAATCCTGCGACGTGATCAAGTCGGCGCTGGCGAAGAAGGGCATCCCGTACAACAACGCGCCCGGCGCGGCCGGCAGCGTCGCCACGGTGAGCATCGGCGGCACCGTGCTGACCAGCTTCGAGGGCGAAGGGCTAGACAGCGCCGCGTTCAAGGCACAGTCGGAAGGCTTCGGCAAGCAGCTCACCGAAGCGCTCGGCAAGGCCGGCTACCCGGCCAAGGCCGATCCCGCGCAGATCAACAAGCCGATGGTGATCTTGCTGCTGACCTTCCTGGTGCTGCTGGTGACCATGGTCTACGGCCCCATCGCCGCGTGGCTGGTGGAACTGTTCCCGACCCGGATCCGCTACACCTCGATGTCGCTGCCGTACCACATCGGCAACGGCTGGTTCGGCGGCTTCCTGCCGTTCACCGCCTTCGCCATCGTCGCGGCCACGGGCAACATCTACAGCGGCCTGTGGTATCCGGTGGTGGTGGCGGCGCTGACCGTGGTGATCGGGGCGCTGTTCCTGCCGGAGACGAAGGATCGGGATATTACGGAGTGAGGTGACTTCGCTTCGGGTGACGGCGCCGGCTTTCGAGCCGGCGCTGTTGTTTGGGGGGCAAAAGGGAAAGAGGGAAAGAGGGGAATAGGGAATGGGGAGTGGCGGCTGCGGCGCGTTGGGAAGCCGATTCGAGACCATACTGTCCAACAACGAAACACCCACCATTCCCCGTTCCCTTTATTCCCCTCATTCCCCTGCTTCCCCCATGCCCTCCCTCCCGCCCCTCCTCCACGCCATCCGCGCCTGCACCCTGTGCGCCGCGCACCTGCCGCACGGCGTGCGGCCGGTGCTGCAAGCCAGCGCCGCCGCGCGGCTGTTGATCGCGGGGCAGGCGCCGGGGCGCAAGGTGCACGAGTCGGGGATTCCGTTCGACGACGCCAGCGGCGAGCGGTTGCGCGATTGGCTCGGGGTGGATCGCGAAACCTTCTACGACGCCGCGCGCGTGGCGATCGTGCCGATGGGGTTTTGCTATCCCGGCAAGGGCAAGTCCGGCGATCTGCCGCCGCGGCCCGAATGCGCGCCCGCGTGGCAGGCGCGCCTGTTGCCGCAATTGCGCGGCGTGCGCATGACCCTGGCCGTCGGCCAATACGCGCAGGCCTGGCATCTGCCGGGCGCGGCCTCGCTCACCCAAGCGGTGGCCGCGTGGCGCGAACGATGGCCGCGCTTGGTCGCGCTGCCGCATCCCAGCCCGCGCAACAACCTGTGGCTCAAGCGCAATCCGTGGTTCGAGCGCGAACTGGTGCCGGCGCTGCGCGAGCAAGTCGCGCGAGCGCTGGCCGAATGAGTCACTGGTAGACGAATTTGGGCATTTCCCACTCGTAGCGGATCGCCAGCAAGCGCAGCGCGAAGCCGCCGCCCAGGCAGCCCAGCACGGCGACGCTTTCGGCCACGCCCACGCGCAACAGGACCAGATAGGCCACGCCGGTCAGCAGCGAGATCACCGCGTACAACTCGCGCTGGAACACCAGCGGAATCTCATTGCACAGCACATCGCGCAGCACGCCGCCGAAGGCGCCGGTGAGCATGCCGGCGATCACCACGATCGCCGGCTGGTGGCCGCCTTCGCGCGCCACCGCGCAGCCGATCAAGGTGAAAGCGATGAGGCCGAGCGCGTCCAGCCACAAGAAAGCGCGGCGCAGGCGATGCAGCTTCTTCGCCAGGAACGTCGCCGCGAACGCCGCACCGACGGTGTAGGCCAGATATTCGGGGTGGCGCACCCAGCCCAGCGGATAGTGGCCGAGCACGATGTCGCGCAGCGAGCCGCCGCCCAATGCGGTGACGCAAGCGATGATGACCACGCCGAACAAATCCATGCGCCGGCGGCCGGCGGCGAGCGCGCCGGTCATGGCTTCGGCGCTGATGGCGATGAGGTAGATGATCTGCAACAACACAGGGAGAACTCCGGCGACGGTCGGGGGGACCGCGGCGGCGCGGAGCCCCAGGCGCACGCGGACCGCGCCGCGAACGGACGCGGGCGGTCGGCGGGACGCGCGCGCGAAGGCGCGCGGCGATGCGCATGGGTTTCCGTGGCCTGAGCCGCGGCGCCGCTCCCGCTGTCCTTTTACCTGAGAGTTTGCGCGGCGCCGGCGTGGCCGGACCGCTTGCCCCTTCGGTGGGCCGTCGATGCGGCCTCTCTCCAGATCGGCGATGTCGTTGCAGTGGTCCGGTTCGGCGAATCGGGTTCGTCGAACCGGGCCTGAGCGATTATGGGAGCCTGCGCCTTCGGCGGGCGGCGGCCGTGGGCCGGCGCCTCTCTTCTGCGAACGGGCGGCATGGTAGCAGGCGCGCGGCGAACGGACGCGTCCGGATCGGGCCGTTCGCCGGCGACCGGCATGCGCATCCGACCGACGACGCCGGTAACGCGATCTGCTTGTAGGAGCGGCGCGAGCCGCGACCGCGGCAACCCAACTGCGACGAAACTTGCGCCGCGAGCGGAAACCCCGCGGTCGCGGCTCGCGCCGCTCCTACAGGGAGCCTTCGACGCCGCGAAGCCGTCCGGACCTTCGCTTACTCCTGCGCCAACGCCTCCACCATCGACTGCTCCAACGACCGCCCAGGGTCGCCACGAATCGCATCCAACTCGTCCGCGCCCCACTGCCGCCGCAACCGCCCGTCCACCAGCAACGCCGCGCGGGTGATGAAACGCTCCGCCACATCCAGCGAATGCGTCGCCAGCAACACCGCCACGCCGCGTTCGCGCGCGAGTTGCTGCAGATGCCGCTTGAGCGCATAGGCGCTGAGCGGGTCCAAGCCGTTGAGCGGTTCGTCCAACACCAACAGCGGCGGCTCGCCGAGCAGCCCCAGCGCGATCGCCAGTTTCTGCCGGGTGCCGAGCGAGTACTGGCCGATGCGGCGGTCGAGCATCGGCGCCAGCGACAAGGTCGCGCACAGCGCCAGCGTCGCCTCGGGAATCGCGTCGAGGCCGCGCGCGCCGGCGAACAGGCGCAGGCATTCGCGGCCGCTCAGCAGCGGCGGCAAGCGCGCCGGGTCGACCGCGAAGCCGAGCGCGCGCTTGGCCGCGAGCGGTTCGCGGGCGAGGTCGCGGCCGCCGATCGACACCCGCCCCGCGCTCGGCCGCAGCAAGCCGGACAAGCAATGCAGCAAGGTGGTTTTGCCCGAACCGTTCGGGCCGATCAGCGCGGCGAAATCGCCGGGCATCAAGCGCAGGTCGATGCCGTGCAGCACCGCGTGTTCGTCGTAACGGTGCTGCAGCCCTTGCAGTTCCAATGCCGCGTTCATGACCGACGTTCTCCGCGCAGCGCCGTCAAGGCGGGCAAGCACATCAACAGCGCGATGCCGAACAACGCCGGCGCGGCGCGCCAACTCAAACCGAGCAAGACCGCGCCCGCGCCGGCCATCGCGCAGGCGCAGACGAACGCGAACGCGGGATAGCGCCACGCCGCGCGCACGAACCCTCGCCGGGACGACGGCGCCGCGGCCAGCGCGCGCGCGGCGGCGACGCTGGCGGCGGCGCACGCCTGGGCCAGCAGACTGAACCACGCCAACGCGATGGCGATCAGCAGCACGCCGGCGCCGGAGGTCAGCGCGGTCGAGCCCGGCAACGCCAGCAGCACCGCGCCGATCATCCAGGCGTGGCCGCCGCGCCGCCAGCGCAGCAAGGCTTCGCGGCGCTGCCAATCGCTCAGATGCGGCAGGCGCGCATCGTCGAGCCAACGCAAACCGAACAAGGGCTCGCGCGCGCCTTCGCGCAAACGTTGCACAGGACGGCGACGCTGGCGCAACGCCGCGATCAGCCCGAGCGCGGTGCCGGGTACGAGGCCCGCCGCTACAACGAAGAACGCGGTGCGCAAACGTTCGCCGTCGCCGCCGAACGCGATCAGCATCGCCGCGACGACGAACACGGCGGCCGCGCCGCCGAGCGCGGCGAGCAGGATCAAGGTGCGGGTCGCGCGCGCCGGCTCGACCGGCGCGGCCGCCCACCACCCGTGCCGCAACGTGTCGTCGAGCGCGCTCAAGCGCGCGCGGGCGCTGGCGTAGGACAGCGCCAACGCGAGCAAGGCGAACGGCAACGGCGACTGCGCGACCAAGCGCGGCAACGCCGCCGGCAGGGCCGCCGCTTCGCCGCCCGCCGCGCGCATCCCGAGCGCGCCGACCAGGGCCAAGGCCAGCGCCGCGACCGCGCCGCGCCCGCGCTTCCAACCGCCGCCGCGCAGGGCGGCGAGGCGGGCTTCGCGCAGCCAGGGATGGAACAAGGGCGGCATGATCGGCGAGGGTAGCGCGGTCGAGGTTGCGCGATGGTGTTCGCCCGGACACCGGCGGGCCCAGTGCCGTCAGATGGGCGCCGCGAACGGAACTTTCCGCCCCTCGCGCCCGCGGCCAACCCCTAGCCGCATCCCACCGGCTGTAGGAGCGGCGTAAGCCGCGACAACGCAAATCGGCAGCCCACAAACACTAAGCAAACCGACGCAAACGCCCCGCCCCACGCAGCATCGACGCCCCACCTGTAGGAGCGGCGCAAGCCGCGACCACGGCAACTCGACCACGACGCAAACCGCAAACGCGCCACGCAAACGACCGCCCCGAAGCCCCACGCATTCAAACCGAACGCACGCGCTCCGCCGCCGCCGCCGCCGCCGTCAACGCTCCCCCGCCACGCACCGCCGCCGCACCGCCTCGGTCAACGCCACATCGCGCACCCAGGTTTCCAGCCCGGCCCAGACCCGCTCCAGCGCCGCGACGATGCGCGCCTCGTCGCCGAGCTCGCCCTGCGCCACCAACCGATACAGCTCCGCCGCGCCGTCCGGCCCCGGCAGATCGGCCGCTTCGTCGAACATCGTGCCGGCGGTGACGAACAAATGGCGCTCGGCCAACCCGGCCAGACACGCCACGTGCACGGCGAACTCGCCGGCCAGCAGCGCCAGCGGCTTGCGCGCGTAGCGGTTGCGCAGCTTGCCGATCAGTTCGTACAGCTCGCCGACCACGATCTCGGCCATCGCCCGCTCCACCGCCGCGTCGTCGGGGTGCGCGGCCAGCGAGCGCAGGGTCTCGAACAGCGCGCCGTGGTCCGGCGCGATCCACAGCGCGCGCGCGTGCACGAACTGGCCGTGGCTGATCGGCCAGGTCTCGTCGACTTCGCGCGCGAACGCTTCCACCGCGCTGCGCGACATCAGGTTGACCTCGGCCTTGCCGCGGCCGTGAACCCATTCCAGCGATTCGTCGAAATCCTCGCCGAACGCGGCGTCGTCGAGCACCGCCCACAGCTCGACGTCCGAATACGGACCGTCGCTGTCGCGCGCGGTGGAGCCGTACAGCGCCACCGCCAACAGGCGTTCGCCGTAGCGCTGGCGCAGGCGTTCGAGAATGAGGGCGACGAGGTCGCGGCGTTGTTCGGAGGTGACCGATTGCGGTCCGGCGAACAAGGTATCGAGTTCGCCCTGCGGCAGTGCGTAATCCATCGCGACTAGGTACCACGGCGCTTGCCGGCGCGGCAATTGCGCAATGCGGGCGTTGCGACGCGGCTTGCGCTTGGGGTGGGATGCGGGGCGCATCCTTCGGCCGCGCGATGCGCGCTCCCTACCTGTAGGAGCGGCGTAAGCCGCGATCGAAACCGCGGATACGACGCGACCGGCCGCCACGATCGCGGCTTACGCCGCTCCTACCGTCGGATGCGCGACGACGCGGTTATTGCGGCGGCGACGCCAACTCGCGCGCGTCCAAAAACCCGTCGTGGTTGCGATCCTGCCGGGCGAAGCGCTCGGCCAAGGTCTTGCGGTGCTGTTCGCGGGTCAGCGGTGGGCGCGCGCCGCGGCCGCTGGCGGGTTGTTCGGAGGCGTCGAGCACGCCGTCGCGGTTGGCGTCCATCGCGTCGAAGGCGTAGCTGAGCCAGTCCTGGTATTCGCTCAGCGAGACCCGGCCGTCGTGGTCGGCGTCCATGCGCGAGAGGTAGTCGCCGGTGGAGGTGACTTCCTGCGCCGCGGCCCGCGGGCAGTACAGCGCCAAGGGAACCATCGACGCGAGCAACACGAGAGGCAACCGGCGCATGCGCGCTCCGCAACGGGGGATGCGCGCAGCCTGCCGCGCATGGGCGCGGCGGGCAAGTGCACGGCCGGCGCGCGGAGCGCCGGCCGCGCGGGCGGATCAGCTGTCGTCCTGGCAGCAGGCGAAGCGGGTGCCGCCGAACTGGCAGCCGGACTTGGGCGCGCAGCCTTCGGCGTACTTGGTGTCGGCCTGGGCGGCGCCGAAACCGATGCCGGCGGCGAACAGCGCCGCCAGCGCCAAGGCCTTGAAGCGACGGGTGCGGAACGTCTTCATCGTGCTCTCTCCTTACGCGTGCGCTCGCCGGCGCCGCTCCGTGGCGCGCAGTCGCGGTCGCGGATGGGCGGTTCGTCCTTGAACGCGAACGAAGCGGGACGCCGGCGCGCGAAGGCGGCCGGCGCGACGGCGCGGCGAATGGGAACGTTCGGGCCTCGGATCGGTCCAGGCACGCGCCACCTCCGTGTGCGGCGCGGCCGGACGGCGGCGCCGGAATTCCATGCCCGGCGACGCTACGCCCGCGCGCCGGGCCGCGCAATCGGCGAAGCCACGGCCGTCTCACTCCCGCTTCGGCGCGCGTCGAACAAAAGAAAACCCGCGCCGGAGCGCGGGTTTTTCGGATCCCGCCGGGGCCGGCGGATCAGTAGCGCGCCGGCGCCAACGCGTAGCCCTTGAGCCGCGCCGAGAACGCCTGCAGCGACTGGATGCCGCTGGCTTCGGCCTCCACGCACCACGCGTGCAGGCGCTGCAGCGTGGCCTGGGCGTCGTGCGAGCGGTCGTCCAGCACCTGCGCCAGACGCTGGCGGAAATCGGCCAACTGGGCCATGCGCGGACGCTCGGCCACCCAGCTCTGCAGGCGCGCGCGGGCGCCGTCGTCGAGCCAGCGGCCGCCGTCGGCCAAACCCTTGCGCAGACGCCGCGGCAGCGCGCGCACGCGCTCGCCGGCATCGCCCGCGTCTTCGCGCAGGCTCGGCAGGGTGACGTTGCGGTAGAAGTCGGTCATCGCCTGGAAGCGGATCGCCAGCAGCGCCTTGAGCGTTTCGCCGTCGGGCATGGCGATGTTCGGGCGCACGTCCAAGGTCGGCGCCACTCGCAGCACCTTGGCCAGACGCAGCGCGCTCAGGCCGCGGATCGCGGTCCAGCCGATGTCGAACTCCCACTTGCGCAGGGCGAACTTGGCCGAACTCGGGAACGCGTGGTGGTTGTTGTGCAGTTCTTCGCCGCCGATCCAGAAACCCCACGGGGTCAGGTTGGTCGCGGTGTCGGTGGTCTCGAAGTTGCGGTAGCCCCACCAGTGGCCGAGGCCGTTGACCACGCCGGCGGCCCAGAACGGGATCCACACCATCTGCAGCGCCCAGATCGCCACGCCGGCGAAGCCGAACAGGGCGAAGCTCGCCACCAGCAGCAGCACCGGGCCGAAGGTCGCCCACGGGGTGTAGAGCTTGCGTTCGATCCAATCGTCCGGGCAGCCCTTGCCGTACTTCTCGATGTCGTCGCGCTCGGTGCGGGCCTGGCGGTAGAGCTCCACGCCGCGCCACATCACCGTGTCGATGCCCTTGAACTGCGGGCTGTGCGGGTCGTCCTCGGTCTCGCACTTGGCGTGGTGCTTGCGATGGATCGCCGCCCACTCCTTGGTGATCATCGAGGTGGTCAGCCAGGTCCAGAACCGGAAGAAATGCGCCAGCACCGGATGGAAGTCGACCGAGCGATGCGCCATCGAACGATGCAGGTACAAGGTCACCGACAGGATGGTGAGCTGGGTCACCACCAGGAAGTACACGACCAACTCCCAGAAGCTGGCCTGGACCAGGCCTCCGGCGAGGAAATCGATCAGGGACGCGGGCATTGCGAACTCCGGGGACGGCGGCGGCGGACGACGCCTGGGGGTGGCGGGCAATTAAAGGACAGTTGTATAGCCGATGATGCCATTACGGCTCCACCGTTCGCGCCGGTATGGCCGGCCGATGGTTGTGATGGGGTTGTGAGTTCCAACGGGCAAGCCGGCGCGGAACGGGCAGGACGCGGCGGTTCAGGCGCGGCGGGCGGTGTTTGGGGCGTTCAGGGACGCCACGAGGGGCGTCGGACGGTGCGGGTTCGCGGTCGCGACTCGCCTCGCTCCTACCGTCGGAACCGGAGCCTCGCCCACCCCCTGTAGGAGCGACGCAAGTCGCGACCGCGCCACCCCAACGACGACGCCACCGCCCTACTCCGGCGCCTCGATCCGCTCCCGCGCCCGCTCCAGTTCCCCGCGCGCGAACGCCTTCACCGCCCCGCGCTCGGCCTTGGCGAACGGCGAGCCCTTGCCGCAATGCGCCAGCAACAGCGTCAGATCCTGCGCCTCGCCCAACCGCTCGATCTGGTGCTTGTCGAACTTCGGCGCGTCCGCGCCCAGCCCGGCGCTCTTGAGCGCGCGCTGCTGCTGCGACAGCCGGCGCGCGCGGCGGCGCCATTCGTGCCAGTCCTCGTCGTCGCCGCTGGCGCGGGCGCGCTCGCCGGCGCGGGCGACCCGCTCCAGGCTGGCGGCGACGCCGTCGCGCCATTCGCGCGCTTGCAGCTCCGCCCACGGCAACGCGCGCAACCCGGCGCGCAGCACCCGCAGCAGCGCGCGGCGGCGGCCCAGGCCGGGGTCGTCCGCGCGCGCCGCGTGCGCGGCCTGCGCGCGCGCGGCCGCGGCGGCGCGGCGCGCGCGGGCCAGCAGGGTGCGCGCTTCGGGCGCGAGCGCGGCGCCGCGCAGCAGCCGGTCCAAGGTTTCGACCAAGGCGTGCGCGTCGCGCAGTTGCGACAAGTCGCGGTTGAGATCGCGCAGCGCGCGGTCGATCAATTCGGTGCCCGGCCCCAAGCCGGCGCCGCCGAGCGCCAGCGTGGCGCGGGCGCGGCGCAGGCATTTGCGGCCCAGGTGCACGCCGGCGTGGACGCGGTTGCCGCTCCAGCCCAGCGCGTCGAGCGCCTGATCGATTTCGCGCGTGGCGTAAGCGCGCAGGCGCTGGCCGGGCGGACGCGGTTCGGCGTCCTTGGGTTGTTCGATGTAGACATCGCCGCGCGCGCCGTTGCGATGCGCGGACGGCGCCGCGCCGCGCGGAGCGTTCTGCGAACCGTCCGCCGTCGCCGGCACTTCGCCGGCATCCGCCGCCCGTCCGCCGCTCGCGCCCGCCGCCTGCATCGGCCGTCGCCGCCCGCGCGGCGCGGCCGCACGAGCGACGGACTCGGTCCCTTCGACAGCGGCTTCGACGACGGCCTGCGGCATGGCGGACTCCCGAATTCGGGCCGACGCTAGCAAGCGCCGCCCCGACCGGGATAGTACGCTGAGCCCCATGCCTGAATTGCCTGAAGTCGAAACCACCCGGCGCGGCCTGGCGCCGCACTTGGAAGGCCGCCACGTCGTCACCGCGATCCTGCGCCGCCCGGACCTGCGCTGGCCGATCCCGGCGGCGATCGAGGACACCCTGCCCGGCCAGCGCATCGACGCCGTGCGCCGGCGCGCCAAGTACCTGCTGATCGACACCGCCGCCGGCAGCGCCCTGCTGCACCTGGGCATGTCCGGCAGCCTGCGCGTGCTGCCCGCCGACACCCCGGTGCGCGATCACGACCACGTCGACCTGCTGCTCGACGACGACCGCGTGCTGCGCTTCAACGACCCGCGCCGGTTCGGCTGCCTGCTGTGGCAGCCGCCCGGCGAAATCCACGAACTGCTGCGCGATCTCGGCCCGGAACCGCTGTCGGACGGGTTCGACGGCGACTACCTGTTCCAGCTCAGCCGCGGCCGCAAGGCGCCGGTGAAAACGTTTTTGATGGATCAGAAAGTCGTGGTCGGCGTCGGCAATATCTACGCCGCCGAAGCGCTGTTCGCCGCCGGCGTGTCGCCGCTGCGCGCCGCCGGCAAGGTCTCGCGCGAGCGTTACGCCGAGCTGGCCGGCGCGATCAAAACGATCCTCGGCTACGCGATCCAGCGCGGCGGCACCACCTTGCGCGACTTCATCAGCCCCGACGGCGCGCCGGGCTATTTCGAGCAGGAATTGGCCGCCTACGGCCGCGGCGGCGAGCCCTGCCCGCGCTGCGGACGGCCGCTCAAGCAGGCCAGCATCGGTCAGCGCACCACGGTCTGGTGCGGGCACTGCCAACGCTGAATGCGGCTCCGGCGCGGTCGCCCGCGCCCGGACTGCGACCGGCCGCACTGTCCGGATTGGCGCGCCCTTGCCGTTGATCGCTGCGGGACGTCGCCGTGTCATCGCGAAGGCGTCCCGCGCGTTGTGTTGGCGGGGTAGTTCGCATGTATCGAAAAGCAGCCTTCAAAGCAGGCTTTTGCTGCGTTCCGGCGCAGGTTCGATGCCACCTGTGTCGCTTCCAAGCCAAGCTGAACGCGCTATAGTCTGGTCCGAACCGGGGGCGACATGGCCGAAAGCGCTGACATCACGATCCTGCTGGACGCAGCCCGCGAGGGCGATCGCGGCGCGCTCGACCGCGTGCTCGCGACGCTGTATCAAGAACTGCACACCATGGCCCGGCGACAACTCGCCGGCCAGCACGGCCAGACCCTCGACGCCACCGCGCTGGTGCACGAGGCCTACCTCAAACTGGTGGGCCGGCGCGAAGCGCAGTTCGACGATCGCGCACATTTCTTCGCATATGCAGCGTCCGCGATGCGCAGCGTCGTGGTGGATTACGCGCGCCAACGCCTCGCCCAAAAACGCGGCGGCGATCTGCACCGCGTGACCGAACTGCCCGACGACGTGGAAGGCGGCCTGCGCCTGGACGAGGACACCCTCGGCCTGGATTCGGCGTTGACCAAGCTCGCCGCCGTCGATCAGCGCTTGGCCCAGGTGGTGGAGCTGCGCTACTTCGCCGGCCTGTCGGAACTGGAAATCGCCGCGCTGCTGCAACGCTCCGAGCGCAGCATCCGTCGCGATTGGCAAAAAGCGCGACTGTTCCTGCTGGCTTCGCTGCAGGACGAACCCAGCCGCTGAGCGCGCAATGCGCCGCGGTCCGCGCGGTGCGCGCCTGCAAGGAATGCGCAACGCCATGATCGTGATCGCCGCCGTTCCATCGCCGCGCTTCGCCGCCATCGCGCGCAACCGGGCGGGCGGCTGAGGCGATGGACGCCGAACGCTGGCTGCGTCTTTCGCCGCTGCTCGATGCGTTGCTCGAGTTGGAACCCGATGCGCGCGCCGAACGGCTGCGCGAGTTGGGCGCGGACGATCCGTCGCTGGCGGCGGAGTTGACTGAGCTCATCGGCCTGGAAGAAGGCCACGAAGATTTCCTGTCCGAACCGCTGGTAGCGCCGCAGCAGACCGGCATGCGCCCCGGCGTGGAAGTCGGCACGTATCGCCTGGAAAGCCTGCTCGGCGAAGGCGGCATGGGCCAGGTGTGGCTGGCCTCGCGCGCCGACGGCCTGTACCAGCGCCGGGTCGCGCTGAAGCTGCTGCGCCCCGGCCTCACCGACATCAACCTGCGCACCCGCTTCACCCGCGAACGGCAGATCCTCGCGCGTCTGGCGCATCCCTACATCGCGCGCCTGCTCGATGCCGGCGTGACCCGCGACGGCCTGCCGTATCTGGCGCTGGAGTACGTCGAAGGCGAGCCGATCACCGACTACTGCCGCAATCAGCGCACGCCGCTGGACAAGCGCCTGCGCATGTTCCAGCAGATCTGCGACGCGGTCAGCCATGCGCACGCGAACCTGATCGTCCACCGCGACCTCAAGCCGTCCAACATCCTGGTGACGCCGGCCGGCGACGTGCGCCTGCTCGATTTCGGCATCGCCAAGCTGCTCGACAGCAACGACGTGCCGCTGCCCGAGCAGACCCGCACCGGCGCGCGCGCCTTCACCCTGCACTACGCCGCGCCCGAACAGGTGCGCGGCGAACCCGTCACCACCATGACCGACGTGTACTCGCTCGGCGTGGTGCTGTACGAACTGCTCACCGATTCCAAGCCGTACAAGCTCAAGCGCCAGACCGACGCGGAATGGGAAGAGGCGATCCTCGCCGCCGATCCGCTGAAACCGTCGCAAGCGGTGCTGCGCTACGCCGACGCCAACGATCCCGAACTCGATCCGATTTCGCTGCGCCGGCTCGGCAAGCAGCTCGCCGGCGATCTCGACAACATCGTGCTCAAGACCCTGGCGAAGCGGCCGGAGCAGCGCTATCCCTCGGTGGAAGCGCTGTCGCTGGACCTGCAGCGCTTCGAGGCCGGACGCCCGGTGCTGGCGCGCGCGCAGAGCGTGCGCTACCGGGTCAACAAGTACATGGCGCGCCATCGCTGGGCGCTGGCGACCGCCGGCTTGGTCGCCGTCGTGCTCAGCGCCTCGCTCGGCGTGGTCGCGTGGCAAGCGCGCGAAGCGGTGGCGGAAGCGGCGCGCGCGCAGGCCATGCAGGATTTCATGGTCGGCCTGTTCGAGAGCGCGCGCGGCACCCCCGAAGGCGAGGCGCTGGACTTGCGCGGCCTGCTCGACGCGTCGGTGGTGCGCGGCAACCGCGAGCTCGCGCGGCAGCCGCGCGCGCGCGCCGAGCTGTTCGGCGTGATCGCGCGCATGCGCACCGGCCTGGGCGACTACAGCGAAGCGCGCAATCTGCTGGAACGGCAGGCGCAGGTGATCGCCTCCACCGACGACATCCCCGACAGCCTGCGCCTGGAATCGCTGAACCAGCGCGGCAAAGTGCTGCGGCTGTTGAACCAGCCGCGCGATTGCGCCGCGCTGATGCAGCCCGCGCTCGACCTCGCCCGCCGCGAGCAGGCGCAACTGCCGCTGCAGACCAGCGAGTTCTATTCCGAACTCGGCCGCTGCCGCCGCGCCAACGGCGAGCGCCAGGGCGCGCGGCAATTGTTCGAGCGCTCGCTGGCGATCCGCCGCGAGATGCGCGAGAACACCGACGTGGGCGAAGTCGAGAACCTGATGGACCTCGCCGGCCTGCAAGCCGACGCGGGCCAAAGCCGCGAGGCCTTGCTCGGCTTCGAGCAGGCGCGGCGCAAGCTGCAGCAAAGCGTCGGCGACCGCCATCCGCTGCAAGTGGAGATCGGCCGCAATCTGGCCGCGCTGCGGCGCGGGCTGGGCCAGCTCGGCGACGCCGAACGCGACGCCAGCGACGCGCTGGCGATCGCGCTGGAGGTCAACGGCGCGCAACATCCCGCCACCCTCGACGTGCGCCGACAACTGGCCGCGCTGCACATCGATCAGGGCCAGTTCGTGCTGGCGCAAAAAGAGCTGCAGTTGATCGGCGGCCTGCTCGCTCAGCGCCAGGGCGCCGATCAGGCCGAACTGGCCGGCGTGCATCACGCGCAGGGCGTGGTCGCCTGGGAACGCGGCGACCTGGAGCGCGCGTTGACCGAACTCGAGCGCGCCGCGCAGATCGCCCGCCGCGACCCGCGGCCCGAACCGCTCGCCGCGCTGATGAGCGACCAAGCGCAAGTGCTGATCGAAGCCGGCCGCGACGCCCAGGCGCGCGACTTGCTGGAACAGGCGCGACGCCTGCGCATCCGCCAGGACGGCGCCGAATCCGGGCCGGTCGGCGAATCCGAACGCCTGCTCGGCGAAGCCGACCTCGCCGCCGGCGCGCGCGAGAGCGCGACCGCGCACCTGCAACGCGCGCTGGCCCTGACCCGCAAGGCCTACGGCGAACGCGACCCGCGCACCCGCGCCGCCGAACTCTCGCTCTCGCGCCTGCAGGCCGCGGCCGGCGACACCGCCGCGCTGGCGCATCTGGATTCGCTGGCGGAGCTGCCGATCAACGACGAAGCCCTGCGCAAACTCGGCTGGCGCGCGCAGGCCTACGCCGCGCAGCTGCGCTGCGCCGGCAACCAGCGCGGTCAGGCGCGCGCACGCCTGGACGGCTTGCTGCGCAGCATCGGCGAGGCGCGGCCGGACGGCAGCGAGGTGTTGCGCGAGGTGCAGGCGATTCGCGACGCTTGCGCGGGGTGACCGGCCCGCGGGCGCTCAAGGGGCCGCGCAGTAAGAGCGGTTGTGCCTCTGGTTGGACCAGTTCAACGAAAGCCGATAGACCGTCTCGGCCTGCTGCTCCTGCAACAGCGCCACGCTCAGGCGTACGCGCTGGCGGCAGAACGCGATGGCGGCAGGGCCGTTCTCCACTTGCCGCCAACCTTGCGCGGCCAGCGCCCGCGAATAGCCGTCGAACAGTTCCGCCCGCGATCGCGGGATCGAATAGGTTTGATCCAAACCGGTCAGGATCCCTTTCTCAAGGCCGTTCGTCGGGCCCACGGCGCGAGCGCCGTCGGGAACCGCGAGGCCGTCGAACTGCGCGCGCAACGCGGCCACCGACCACTTGGGCGAACGTTCGTCGAGATTGTCCTCGCGCCACAGCTGCACGACCCCGAAGATCGCTATCGCCGCGATCAGCGCGTACTTGAGGCCTTCGAGGATTTTCGGCTCGAGGCGCTCGAACGTTCCAGGCATATCGTCTCTCGCTTATCGATTCGGATCGACGGCCTGGCGGGTCAGGATCCACTCGAGCAGATCGGTCCCGCCCACATCCTCGCCCGCCTGCGTCAGCAACGTGGTGATCTGCCCGCGATGATGGGTCTGATGATTGGCGAAGTGCATCAGCAGCAGCCCGAAGCGCACGCGCGACACCACGCCCTTGGTGTTGGCGTAGACCAGCACGTGATCGAGGTCGGTCTCGCTCAGCTCGCCGGCCCATTCCACGATCGTCGCATCGAGCTCCTCGCGCGCGTCCCGCAACGCGGGCAGCGTGTCGTGCTCGACCGCGCGCAGGTCGGTCGGCCGCGGCCACATGCGCAGCGGGTCCAGCGCGGCGAAGCGCGCGGGATGGGTGGCGAAACGGTGCAGCCAGATCCGATCGGCGATCATCAGATGGTTGAGCGTGCCCAGGATCGAGCCGAAGAACGCGCCGCGATCCTCGCTCACCGCAGCGGCCGGCAAGCGCGCGGCCGCGGCGTAGACGCGCTGGTTCATCCAGCGGTTGTAGTCGGCCATCCAGCGGGTGTGTTCGAGCAGGTTCATGCCGGGCTCTCCGTCGATGCCGCGCGGCTTATTTTTCCTTGCGCCAATTCACCGACGCGCGATTCTCCAAGGTGCTCGATTCGATCTCGATATCGAAGCCCTTGCGCAGCAGGTACTTCAAGGTCAGCACCTGCCCGGTGCCGAGCAGCGACACGCCGTAGCCGACGTACAAGCGCGGCGACAGATACTTGCCCACGCCCAGCACCGAGCCGCCCAGCGCGCGGCTTTCGCTGACGCCTGCGTCGTCGAGGCCGATCTTGGCGCCGAGCTGCGAGGCCAGCAGGCCGCCGCCGGCCGACAGCGCGGCGCTGGCGGCGTTGAGCTGCTTGTTCTCGTCGCCGGTCACCGACGACAGCGGGCGGCCGAGAGTGAGGTACGCCAGCGCTTCGGACTGCGAGCTGGCCGGATCGGACCACACCGCGACCTGCGGCGCGCTCACCCGGCCGCTGATGTCGACGCCGGCCTTGACCGCGCCGACTTCGCGCTCGGCGCGCACGTCGAGGATCGGATCGGACACCGGGCCGTTGTTCCAGGCCAAGTTGCCGCGGGTGATCTGCAGCTTCTGTCCGTACGCGGTGTAGCGCCCTTCGATGGTCAGCGCGCCGCTCGCGGTCATCTCGCGGCCCGGCCGCGAACGCACGCGCATCTGCCCGCCGAGCTTGCCTTCCAGGCCGAAGCCGTTGAGCTTGACGTCGTCGCCGACGGCCAAGGTCAGGTCCAGTTCGAGCGGCGAGGAGCCGGTGTCCGCCGGATCGACCGGATCGAGCACGACCACGTCCTCGGATACCGACACGCCCTGGTCCAAGCGCTCCAGATCCACGCGGGCCGAGGGAATGGTGACCTTGCCGGTGACGTTGAGCGGCTGCTTGGCCGCGTAGCGCACGGTCAGTTCGGGATTGGCGACCGCGCGCAGATCGCGGGTGTCGGACGCGAGCACATTGGTGCCGCGCAGGTTCAGCACCAGCGGCGTGTCGTCGCCCTGCCAACCCAGCGAACCGTCGACGTTGAGCGTGCCTTCGCCCGAGCGCACGCTGCCGGCGATGCGCGCGCTGCCGTCGGGCAGCGCGTCCAGGCGCACGTCGCCCTGCTGCAGCACGATGCCGAGCGACGGCACTTCGGTGGTGAATTCCGACAAGCGCGCCTGCCCGCTCAACAGCGGCTTGCTGCGCGTGCCGGCCAGGCCGATGCGGCCTTCCAGCTTGCCCTTGGGCTCGACGATGTCGGGCGAGAACAGCTCGAACCAAGTCAGCTCGTCGGTGTCCACCGCGATGTTGCCCGACAGCGGCGCGTAGGCGTCCCAACCGGTGTTGAGCGTGGCCTCGATGCGGCCGTCGTCGTTGAAGCCGGACTTGAGTTCGGCGCTGAGCTTTTGCGTGTCGAAGCTGGCCTTGAGCGAGAGCGCGTTGTAGCGCACCAACTCGCGCCGCGCGCGTTCGCTGAACTTCAAACCACCGCCGGCGGAACTGACGTCGAAGCTGCCGCGCCAACCGTTGCCGGCCGGGCGCAGTTCGCCGTCCACCGCGATCTCGCCGCGCAGCACCCACGGCCGTTTGTCGCTGCGTTCGGGTAGGTACGGCTGTGCCAGCAGCAAGGGCAGGCCGTGGCCCTTGAGTTCGACGCCGCGGCGCGGCCAATCGGCGCTCGCGCACAGCGAACCGCCGCTGCTGGAGGCCAGACACGCATCGTTGAAGCCGCCGCTGCGGCCGTCCCAGCGGAACGCGGTCGCCTGCTGCAAGCGCCAGCTCGCGCCCTTGCTCGGCGCCAGTTGCAGCGAGGCCAGCGCGCCCGACCAGACGTCGCCGCGCTTGTCGGCGTGGCCGGACAGATCCAGGTTCGCCACCTCGCTGCGCGCCTGCGCCTGCAGTTGCAGCGCTTCCACCGCGCCCTGCGCGTCCAGGCTCAGCGACGACAGCGCGATGCCGGCGTTGAGATCGCTGGCGCGCACCGCCAGTTGCCCGCCGCGGCCGCGCCACGGCAGCTTGCCCTTGGCGCTGAAGCTGGCGGCTTGGTAATCGCCGTACTTGATGCCGCTGCCGGTGAGATCGGCATCGACGTTCGGCGCATCGGCCGCGCCGGTGAGCTTGAGCGTGCCGTTGAGGCTGCCGGCCGCGCTGGGCAGCAGATCGTTCAACAGCAGCGGCGCGAACTTGGCGTCGACGTCGATGGCCTGCGCGTACTTGCCCTTGGCTTCGAGCTTGCTGCCGCCCAGGCTCAGCGCGACCTCGCCTTCGTACGCATCGCCGCTCTTGCCGGTGGCCGCGCCGCGCAGGACGAAGCGGCCGCGGCCGCCGAGCGGGCGATCGCGCAAGCGGCCGCCGAGCTGTTCGGCGCTGGCCTGGATCTCCAGGCCGCCGTCGTCGCGGGTGGTGCCGGTGCTGGCGAGCTTGCCGTCGATCGCGCCCTTGAACTCCGGCGCGAAATAGCCGGGATCGAAGCCCGACAGCGCGGCCTTCGCGTCCCAACTCAGCTTCGGCGCCCAAGCGACGTCGCCGCTGGCGTCGAGCAAGCCGGTCGGCATCTTGGCCTTGAGCGATTTCAGCGTCATGCGCCGATCGTCGCCGCGGCCGTCGAATTCCACCGTCGCCGCCTGCTTGTCGCGCACCAGCTTGGCGGTGCCGATCGCCGCCCACTGCTTGACCGTGCCGGCGAAGCCGAGGTCCGCGGTGTCCAGCGTCACCGCCGGCGTGGCCGGCGTCTGCGGCGCTTGCGCGGGCTTGGCGACCGACTTGAGCGTGGTCGGCGGCGCCTTGCCGCCCCAGGTCAGGCCGCGCGCGTTGACCGAGAATTTGAACTGGCCGTTGTCGGCGTCGGTGAAATCGGCGTGGCCGCGCAGCGTCGCGGTGCCGTCGAACAAGCGCAGCGCCAGCGGCTGCACGTCGAGCACTTGTTCCTTCAGCGACAGCTTCGACGGCAGCACCGTCACCGCCATGTCGCCCTGACGGAATTCGCCTTCCAGCGCGGCGACGCCGCCGGTGCCTTGCGCGTCGAAACGCAGCGCCATCGGCGTGTCGCTGGGCTTGGCGTCGGGCGACGTCAGCAGGCCGATGTCGAGCGCGTCGGCGTTCGCGTGCAGGCGCCAGTCCGGCGCCTCTTCCTTGCCGCGCAGGGTCAAGGTCATGCGCACCGGCCCCGGCGCGGCGCCGGCCAGCGCGACGTCCATGCGCGACAGGTCGCCGCGCGCGACCAGCCCCAAGCGCGGCGGCGTGCGGCCCGGCGCGCTCGGCAGCACCGCGGTGACGGTGAGGTCGGATTTGAAATCGCGGCTGGGCTGGTAATCGCCGTGCGCGGTGAAGCGGCCGCGGTCGGTGTCGGCGACGAGCTTCTCCACGTGCAGCTTGCCCGACTGCGCGTCGAGCCCGGCGCGCAGTTGGCGGATGTCGATCAGATGCTCGCCGGCCTGGGCGATCTTGAAGCCGTCGATGCGCACGTCGTCGGCCTGCAGCGCCAGCGGCGGCTCGATCTGCGGCAGCACGTCGGGCCAACGCGGCAGCTCGAAGGGTTCGTCGCTTTTTTCGATATCGAGCGTTGCGCCTTCGACCTGGATCGCGTCGAGCCGCAGCTTGCGGCCCAGCAACGGGCGCAGCGCCGGATCGAGGTAGATGCGCTCGGCGGTGAACACGGTTTTCTTGTAAGCGAAGCGCACGCCGCGCAAGGTCAGCGGGCCCGACAGCGGGCCTTCGGCGGCCTTCCAGGTAAAGCTCGAGTCGGCCGGCAGGCGCGAGACGATCTGGTTCAACAGCACGTCGCGGCCGGCGATGGTGGCGATCAGCCAATACACCGCGAACGCGATCAGCAAGGTCAGCGCGGCGGCGATCAGGCTGCTGCGCCAAGCCCAGCGCTTGGCCGCGGCGCGGCGACGGCGGCGGCGTTCGAGCAGCAACTCCTGCGCGGTGGGGGTCGGCGGCGGCGGGGGCGTGTCGCTCATGTGCTGCGGGATCGTCCTGGGCGCGCCTTACAGGTCGGCGCCGATGTTGAGGTACAGCTGGAAACCGGAATCCGGATCGTCGAGGCCGCGCGCGATGTCGATGCGCAGCGGACCCACCGGCGAGCGCCAGCGCACGCCGAAGCCGACGCCGGTGCGCATCTTGAAATCGCTTTGATCGTCGAACGCGCTGCCGCTGTCGACGAACACCGCGCCGCCCCAGCTTTCGTTGAAGTACTGCTCGTACTCCAGGCTGCTGGTGACCACGTTCTTGGCGCCGAGCGCGTAGGCCTTGCGGCCGTCGCCCGCCGGAATGCGCGGGCCGACCTCGCGCCACTCGTAGCCGCGGATGCTGCGGTCGCCGCCGGCGTAGAAGCGCAGCGACGGCGGCATCGCGGTCAGCGAGCTGGTGAAGGTGTGGCCGATCTCGCCGCGCGCGATCAAGCGGCTGCGTTCGCCCAGGCCCTTGAACCAGCGGCCGGTGACGTGGGCCTGGAGGAAGTTCGCGTCCGAGCCGACGCTTTTGAGGCCGCCGCGGATCATGCCGGTGGCGCTGATGCCGCTGCGCGGATACAGCTTGTCGTCGACGTCGACGTATTCGGCGCGCAGCGAGGGATACAGAAAAGTCGCGGTGCGGTAGGCCTCGCGCGCGTCCACGCCGCCGTCGAGTTCGTCGTAGTACGCCCAGCGTTCGCTCAGGCCGTGCAGCGAGGCGGTCGCGGTCCAATGCTGATCGATCTTGCCGCTGCGGCTGGCGACCAGTTCGATCCGGCGCGAATCGATGTAGTCGGTCTGCTCGTCGCTGCCCTGCAGGCTGAAGGTGTACCAGCCGTCGAGCCAGGCGAAGGCGGGAATGCGGTACTGCAAGGTCGCGGTCTTGCGCCGCTGGGCGAAGTCGATCTGCGCCAGCGCCTTATGCCCGCGATCGTTGACGTAGCGCCGCTCCACGCCCAGGCGCACGCCGGCGCCGCTGTCGGTGCCGTAGCTGACGCCGGCGGTGTAGATGCTGCGCTTGGCCGGAGTCAGGGTCACCTTGACCGGCACCTGCCCGTCGGTCGCCTGATCCGGCAGCGGCTCGATGTCGATGCTGGAGAAGTAATCCAGCCGCGCCAGCGATTCGCGGAAGCGGTCGAGCTTGCCTTGGTGGTAGTAGCTGCCTTGTTCCCAATACACCAGCTTCTGCAGCAGGCTGTCGCGGATGATCCGCTTGGGCGTTTGCTCGAAGCCGATCGCGCCCATGTCGTAGCGCTGGCCGCTGGTCCAGACCAAGTCGATGTCGGCCGCGTGTTCCGCGCGCGTCACCTCCACCCGCCGCGAAGAAAAATCGGCGTCGAAGTAACCTCGTTCCGCGAGCCGCCGGCTGATCTTGGTCTTGCTCGCCTCGTACGCCGCGTGCTCGAACACCTGATCCGGCCCCGGCCGGAACGCGGCCAGATCCTGCTTGAGGTAACGGTCGTCGCTGCCGGCGCCGACCACGGCGATGTCCGAGCGCCGGACCTTGACCGGCTCGCCCTTGTCGACGCTGATGGTCACCGAGATCGGCGGCGAGTTCGCGCGCGAGGCGCTGGCCGGGGCCGCGTCCGGAGCGGCCGCGGCGTCGCGCTCGCCCGGCGCGTTGGGGTCGTCGCCGGCCGCCGGGGCGGCCACGCGGTCGCCGCGCGAGTCGACGATCTTGATGGTCGGGGAGTAGTAGCCGAACGGCTCCAGCGCCTCGCGGGTCTCGTTCTCGGCCTCGCGCAGCAGGTAGCCCAGGCGGCGCCCGGAGACCTCCTTGCCGATGCTGTCCACCAGCGACAACGACACCCGTACGTTCTGGGTCATCGCCTCGTCCAGGCCGTGGATTTCGACTTTGTCGACTTTGGCCGCCTGAGCCGCGCCGGCGGCCCCGAGGCTCAAGGCGCCGGCGAGAAAGAGACGGGGAATCAATGGCATAGCGCGCAGAATAACCGGTAACGGCGGGTATGGCTTACGAAAATTCGGGGGCCGCGTTCAGATTAGCGGCGACCGGGTCTACGCCGCGCAAGGACGATGGAAGGCGCTGCGGATCCACCTGCGCTTCGCACCGCGAGCCCCTCCGTCCCGCTGCTGGCCCAATCCCCAAGACTCGCCGAACGCCGGATCCGCCTCGCGGGTCCGCTCGGCCGGCGTCTCGGACGCCCCTTTTCGGCGTCCGCTGCGGCGCAATTATCCGGCCCCCGCCACTTTGCCGAGTCTGTCGGCATGCTCGGCGCCATCCCGCCTCCGCTTATGGAGACTGCGGTGGCAGCACCAAAAATCAATGAGATACGCAACACAGAACGCTGTAACGGCCTGTATCCATTAGCAAATTTGGTTGACAGTTTTCAGGTTAATTGCACTCAGCGTTAAGAAGACGTAATTTCGGTGTCAGGGGAAACTGATCGATCGTGCAGGGGGCTGCGGATCGGTCACTCGGGGTCTCTCCTAAATAACGATCACCCACCCTCTTCCAGCAAGGAAGTTTTTAGGTAGGGAAGCAATGTCACTGCACATTCCAGGAGTCCACTTCGTGAACAGAAAGCATCTCACCATCGCGGTGTGCACCGCGTTGGTCGGCATGGCCGCGCCCGCGTACGCGCAGCAGACCGGTCCGAGCTCGGGCGAAGACATCAAGAAGATCGACCCGGTCATCACCAAAATCGAAACGGTCACCGTCACCGGTTCGCGCATCTCCAACCCGAACGTGGTCTCCGCACAGCCGGTGAGCGTGCTGACCGCCGAGGACATCAAGGCCACCGGCGCTGTGAACATCGGCGACGTGCTGACCACGATGCCGGCGCTGGCGACCAGCTTCACCATGGGCAACTCCAGCCGCTTCATCGGCACCGCTGGCATCGCCATGCAGGATTTGCGCAACCTGGGCACCTCGCGGACCCTGGTGCTGGTCAACGGCCGCCGCATGGTCGGCGCCATGGCCGGCGACACCGCAGTGGACACCAACCTGATCCCGGCCGACTGGATCGAGCGCGTGGAAATCATCACCGGCGGCGCGTCGGCGGTGTACGGTGCCGACGCCGTGTCGGGCGTGGTCAACTTCATCCTCAAGAAGAAGTACGAAGGCGTGAACCTGCACGCCCAGTACGGCAGCAGCCAGCACGGCAGCTTCGGCAAGTCGCTGTTCGCGGTCACCGCCGGCACCAACTTCGCCGACGACCGCGGCAACATCGCGGCCTCGCTGGAGCACGCGCGCCAGGACGACCTGCAGTTCCGCGATCGCTTCGGCAACGAAGACCTGACCACGCTGAACACCCCGGGCGGCAAGTACGCGCGTTCCTACTTCAAGAACGGCGGCTCGTACGAGTTCACCACCGGCGGCGTGTTCTCGCGCACCGGCAGCTTCAGCAATCCGAACAACCTGTACGTGTTCAATTCGGACGGCAGCTACCGTCCGCTGCGCATCGACGGCCTGCGCGACACCGGCCGCCGCCGCTGCACCGATTGCGACCACAACGACAGCAACCGCGCCAACCAGCTGCAGCCCAAGTTCGACCGCACCACGCTGAACCTGGCCGGCAGCTTCGACGTCACCGAGAACCACCGCTTGTACGTGGAAGGTCTGTACAACCAGGCCAATTCCAAGTCGTTCGGCACCGCCGCGTTCAACACCTGGGGCACCTACGGCGGCCACTTCATTGAGCACGACAACGCCTACGTGTCGCCGGCATTGGATGCGCTGACCGGCGGCGAAGGCTTCGTGGTCTCGCGCGACGACTACGATTCGGGCCTGCGCGGCGAAGACACCAAGCGCAAGACCCTGCGCCTGGTCCTCGGCGCCGAAGGCGTGCTCGGCAGCAAGGGCGACTGGCAGTACGACGCGTCGGTCAACTACGGCCGCACCACCGAGACCCGCGACAACCTCAACAACCGCTACATGGAACGCTTCTACGCGGGCCTGGACGCGGTGAAGGACGCCAACGGCAAGATCGTCTGCCGCTCGCAGATCGATCCGACCTTCGTCAACGCCAACTTCGAGAATCTCGGCCTGACGCTCACGCCGGAGACCATCGCCAACTGCGTTCCGTTCTCGATCTTCGGCGACGGCGCGATCAGCAAGGCCGCGCGCGATTGGTTCAACGTCACCACCCGCGCCAAGACCCGCCTGACCCAGTTCGTCGCCGGCGGCTCGCTGGTGAACAACAACCTGTTCGAACTGCCCGCCGGCCCGATGAGCTTGGCCGCCGGCGTCGAGTACCGCCGCGAGACCAGCGACCAGGTCAACGACGCGCTGGACAAGCAGGGCCTGACCTTCCTCAACGCGATCCCGGATTCGCGCGGCAGCTACAGCGTCAAGGAACTGTGGATCGAAACCGCGGTGCCGCTGCTGCACGACATCCCGCTGATCAAGAACCTGACCCTCGGCGGCGCGGTCCGTTTCTCGGACTACGACACCACCGGCAACACCCGCGCCTGGCGTTACAACCTGGACTGGGTGATCAACGACAGCCTGCGTCTGCGCGGTAACGCCTCGTCCGCGGTGCGCACGCCGAACATCGGCGAGCTGTTCGGCGGCCAGAGCCAGAACTTCGGCTTCATCGACGACCCGTGCGACGCGCAGCAGATCGGCCGCGGCTCCGACCCGGCCGTGCGCGCCGCCAACTGCGCGCTGTTGGGCCTGCCGGCGAACTTCACCGACCAGGTGACCGGCACCAACGAAGGCCTCTCGGGCAGCAACCCGAACCTCGAACCCGAAACCGGCCGCACCTGGACCTACGGCTTCGTGTTCACCCCGACCTTCCTGGAAGGCTTCAGCCTCAACGTCGACTACTGGAAGATCAAGCTGCGCAACGCGATCTCGCTGCTCGACTTCGAGCAGACCGCGCAGCGCTGCGTCGACACCCCAGGCGGCATCGGCAACATCTACTGCTCCAACGTGAAGCGCCGCGCCGACGGCCAGATCTCGTTCGTGACCGCGATCTATCAGAACATCGCGGCCAAGGAAACCGACGGCATCGACATCGGCGCGAGCTACACGCACGATCTGTTCGGCGGCAAGATGTCGTGGCAGCTGGATGCGACCCGCACCCTGAACTACACCGACTACCCGTTCCAGAACGATCCGGGCGCGAAGGTGGAGTACCTGGGCGCGCTGGGCTATCCGAAGTGGAAGGCCAACCTCGGCGTCACCTACCACCGCGAAGCCTGGACCGGCACCTGGAACACCCGTTACGTCTCCGGCGTCGCCCGTCAGACCGACTGGGACACCTACAAGAACGATCCGTTCTTCCTGGCCCCGGCCAAGGCCGGCTCGGGCGTGGTCCACGACGTGCGCGTGAGCTACGACTTCGCCGACACCGGCTGGAACGTCTACGGCGGCATCACCAACCTGTTCGATTCCGACCCGCCGCTGGCGATGTACGGCAACTCGTTCGGTTCGGGCGTGTACGACACCATCGGTCGCGCTTACTACGTCGGTTTCAACTACAAGTTCCGTTGATCCGCGGGTAACGACGAACGTCGTTCGCGTAAAGCAGTGAAGAGAGGGCCGGCGCAAGCCGGCCCTCTTTTTTTGTTTCGGATGTTCGCGTTGGAACCGCCGGCCCCGTTTCCCGCGGACAAAAAAAGGCCGGCGAAGGCCGGCCTTTTTCTACGCCGCGAAGACAGCGATCAGATCGACAAATGCTCGATCGCCGCGACGCCGCCGAGCCGGTCGGACAAGCGCTTGAGCAGCGCCAACCGGTTGTTGCGCACCGCCGCGTCGTCGACGTTGACCATGACCTTGTCGAAGAACGCGTCGACCTGCGGCCGCAGCCGCGCCAAGCGGCCGAGCACGGCGACGTAATCGCGCTGCGCGAGCAGCGGATCGGTGTCGGACACCGCGGCGTCCACCGCCTCGGCCAGCTCGCGCTCGGCCGGTTCGGCGAACAGCGCCGCATCGATGGCTTCCGGCACCGCGCCGTCGACCTTCTTGAGGATGTTGCGGCTGCGCTTGTTGGCGGCGGCCAGCGCTTCGGCTTCCGGCAGCTTGGCGAATTCGGCCAGCGCGGTGAGGCGGCGGTCGAAGTCGAGCAGCGAACCGTGAGCGACGGCGCTGACCGCTTCCAGCTGCGCCATCGCGATGCCGCGTTCGCCGTAGTAGTTGCGCAGGCGGTCGTAGACGAATTCGGTCAACTCGTCGAGGCCGGCTTCGTCGCTGCCCTTCTGCAACGGCTGCAGCTTGATCGCTTCGGCCAGCAGCGCGCGCAGCGACAGGTCGAGTTCGCCTTCGAGCAGCGTGCGCGCCAAGCCCAAGGCGTTGCGGCGCAGGCTGAAAGGATCCTTGTTGCCGGTCGGCTTCAAGCCCGCGGCGAAACCGCCGGCCAAGGTGTCCAGCCGTTCGGCGATGGCGACCACGCGGCCCAGCACCGACGGCGCGATCGCGTCGCCGGCGAAGCGCGGCATGTAGGCCTCGTCGATCGCGTCGGCGACCTGCGCGCTCTCGCCCGCGGCCTGGGCGTAGTAGCGGCCGGCGATGCCCTGCAGTTCCGGGAATTCGTTGACCATGCGCGATTGCAGGTCGTTCTTCGACAGCGACGCGGCGCGCGCGGCCTGTTCGGGATCGATGCCGACCTGCGCGGCGATCGAGCGCGCGAGTTCGGTCACCCGCGCGACCTTATCGGCGACGCTGCCCAGCTTGTCCTGATACTTGACCGTCTTGAGCCCCTCGCCCATCGACGCCAGCCCCTGCTTGAGGTCTTCGTCGAAGAAGAACTTGGCGTCGGCGAAACGCGGACGGATCACCCGCTCGTAGCCCTTGCGCACCTCGCGCGGGTCGCGGCTTTCGATGTTGGCCACGCCGACGAAGCGTTCGGTCAGCTGGCCCTGCGCGTCGAGCACCGGGAAGAATTTCTGGTTGGCTTCCATGGTCGCGATCAGCGCTTCCTGCGGCACCGCGAGGAACTCGCGCTCGAAGCCGCAGGCCACCGCGACCGGCCATTCGGTCAGGCCGTTGACCTCTTCCAGGATGCCTTCGTCGATGCGCGCGCGGCCGCCGTCGGCGCTCGCGGCGGCTTCGACCTCGCGCACGATGCGCTCGCGGCGCTCGTCCGGATCGACCAGCACATGGGCCGCACGCAGCGATTCGACATAGTCCTCCGGCGCGCTGAACCACACCGGCTTGTCGTGCATGAAGCGATGGCCGCGGCTCATGCGGTCGCTGCTCACGCCGAGCACGTGCGCGGGCACCACGTCCTTGCCCAGCAACACCACCAGCCAATGCACCGGACGGGCGAAGCCGTAGTCGTGGTCGCCCCAGCGCATCGGCTTGGGAATCGGCATCGCCGCCAGCGCTTCGCGCACGATCTCGGCGAGCAGGCTGGCGGTATCGGCGCCGGGCTTGACCGCGCGGTGGACGAAGCGCTCGCCCTTGTTGTCGCTGGTCTTTTCCAGCTGCGTCCACTCGACCCCGGCCTTGGCCGCGAAGCCTTGCAGCGCCTTGGTCGGCTGGCCGTCGGCGTCGAGCGCGATGTTGAGGTAGGGGCCGAGCACTTCGCTGCGCTGTTCGGGCTGCTGGGCGGCCACCGTGTTCAAGCGCACGGCCAGACGGCGCGGCGTATACAGCGGCTTGGCGCCGTCGCGGTCGAAAGCGACGCCGCGCTTGTGCAGGCCGTCGAGCACGCCGTCGAAGAAGGCCTGGGCCAGGCCCGGCAGCGCCTTGACCGGCAGTTCTTCGGTGCCCAGTTCGATCAGGAGGGGTTGGGTCGTGCTCATGCGGTGGCCTTTGCGGTGTCGCCGCGCGTCCTGCGGACGGCGCCGGAAGATTCTTGAGTGGGCGTGTCGCCGTGGCCGCGCTCCCGCGAGCGGGAGCGCGGCCTCATCGGGGTCAGGCGGCTTCGGCCTTGCTGGCGTGCTTCAGGCCGGGGAAACCGCGCTTCTCGCGCTGAGCGTAGTAAGCCTCGGCCACGCCCTGAGCGATGCGGCGCACGCGCAGGATGTAGCGCTGGCGCTCGGTCACGCTGATCGCGCGGCGCGCGTCGAGCAGGTTGAAGCTGTGGCTGGCCTTGCACACCTGATCGTAGGCCGGCAGCGGCAGGCCGAGTTCGATCAGTTTCTGCGCTTCCTTCTCACAGGCGTCGAAGCGATGGAACAGCTCTTCGACGTCGGCGTGCTCGAAGTTGTAGGCGCTCTGCTCGACTTCGTTCTGGTGGTACACGTCGCCGTAGGTCACCGGCGTACCGTCGGGGCCGTAGGTCCAGATCAGGTCGTAGACGTTGTCGACGTTCTGCAGGTACATGCACAAGCGTTCGAGACCGTAGGTGATCTCGCCCAGCACCGGCCGGCACTCCAGGCCGCCGGCCTGCTGGAAGTAGGTGAACTGGGTCACCTCCATGCCGTTGAGCCAGACTTCCCAGCCCAGGCCCCAGGCGCCGAGCGTCGGCGATTCCCAGTTGTCCTCGACCAGGCGCAGGTCGTGCACGCGCGGGTCCACGCCCAGCGCCTTGAGCGAATCGAAGTACAGCTCGACGATGTTGTCGGGGCTGGGCTTCATCGCCACCTGGTACTGGTAGTAGCGCTGCAGGCGGTTCGGGTTTTCGCCGTAGCGGCCGTCGGTGGGACGGCGGCTGGGCTGGACGTAGGCGGCGTTCCACGGCTCCGGGCCGAGCGCGCGCAGGAAGGTGGCCGGGTGGAAGGTACCGGCGCCGACTTCCAGGTCCAGCGGTTGGATCAGCACGCAGCCCTGCTCCGCCCAATAGGCGTTCAGGCGCTGGATCATGCTCTGGAAGGTGATCGCGGGGGTCGGTGCGTCGGTCGCGCTCATGGTCTGGTCTGCGCTGCGGCAAAGCGGGTTAGTATAGCGGCGAGCCCTGTAATTTCAGGACTTTGCCCCCATTGTCGGTCCATTATTGGCGCTCCCCCCGCCGTGCCCGCCAACGCCCCGTGAAGCCGCCCTTCCTGATCCTTGAGACCGGCCAGCCGGTCCCCTCCATGCGCCGCCACCGCGGCTTTCCGCATTGGATCCGCGTCGCCGCCGGCCTCGGCCGGGACGAGGCGGTGGTCGTCAACGTCGAAGCCGGCGACGAATTGCCGGGCCGCGACGGCTTCGCCGGGGCCATCGTCACCGGCTCCGGCGCGATGGTCACCGACCGCGCGCAATGGAGCGAACGCAGCGCGCAGTGGCTGCGCGAGGCCGCCCACGCCGGGCTGCCGCTGTTCGGCATCTGCTACGGCCACCAGTTGCTGGCGCACGCGCTCGGCGGCGAAGTCGGCAACCATCCGGCCGGGCGCGAGATGGGCACCGTGCATTTGGAACTGCACCCCACCGCCGCCGCCGACCCGCTGTTCGCCGGCCTGCCGGCGAGCTTCCCGGCCCAGGCCACGCATCTGCAGACCGTGCTGCGCGCGCCCGACGGCGCCACCGTGCTGGCGCGCTCGAGCCACGACGCCTGCCACGCCTTCCGCTGGGGCGAGCGCGCCTGGGGCGTGCAGTTCCATCCCGAATTCAGCGCCGGCCACATGCGCGGCTACGTGCGCGCGCGCCAGGACGCGCTGCGCAACGAAGGCCTGTGCCCGCGCACGGTCGCGCGCGAGGTCAGCGCCGCGCCGCACGCGCGCCGGGTGCTGCGCCGTTTCGTCGGCCATGCGCGCGCGCTGCACGGCCGCTGAGCCCTTCGCCGCCGGCGCGAGCGCGCCGGCACCGCACCCCGTCAGGGCCGCCGCGCCCGGGACCGATCCGATGAGCCGTTTCCGATGAGCCACTCTGTCCGCAAAGTGCCGCTGACCCACGGCGCGCAATGGCTGATGCGCGCATTCAACCTTGGCCGGCGCAATCCGCGCGCGATCTTCGGCGCGGCGCTGCTGCTGATCGCGGTGCTGTACCTGCTGATGTTCGTGTTCACCCTGCCGCTGCAGTTCGGCGACGCGCCCGACTTCGAAACCGCGATCACCACCGTCGCCGTCGCCGCGCTGGCCGCGGTGCTGATCCTGCCGGTGCTGCTGGGCGGGCTGATGCACGTGATCCGCGAAGCCGAAAACGGCCGCCCGGCCCGCGCGCGCGACTTGTTCGCGCCGCTGCGCCTACACAAGGCGCTGCCGCTGGCGCTGCTGGGCATGATCCAGATCGCGCTGGCGCTGATCTGCGGCTCACTGCTGATCTGGGCCACCGGCGCGGACTATTGGCCGCAGTACCAGGAGATGGTGCGCGGCGCGATCACCGGCCGCATCACCACCGTGCCCACCGCCGAACAGCCGGCGCTGGTCGCGCTGGCGCAGCTGCTGTTCTATTACTTCAGCACCGCGGTGGTGCTGGTGTCGGTGCCGCAGATCATGTTCACCGGGCTGAGCCTGTCGGAAGCGGTCAAGCGCAGCTTCGGCGCGTCGCTGTGGAATCTGGGCTCGTACCTGTTCGCGACCATGCTGTTCATGCTCGGCGCGATGATCGCCGGGCTGATGGTCAGCATCGCCGCGCTGGTGGTGGCGCTGCTCGGCGCGGCGGTGACGCCGATGCTCGGGCATCTGCTCGCGTGGCTGCTGTTCGCGGCCTATGGCACAGTGTTCCTGGTGGTGATGTGCGGCACCTGCTACTACGCCTGGAGCGATGTGTTCGCCGAGGACGGCTACAGCGACGGCGCGGCGCCGCCGGCGCCCTCGCCGCAGGATCGGTTCGAGGCGTAAGCGCGGTTACAGCGCGCCGTTGAGCGCGGCGTCCAGCGACGCCTGCAGCGTCCACATCAGCCACACGCACGCGGCCAGCGTGGCCGCGACTTGCAGCACCAACCACGCCCAGCCCCAGGCCGGCATGCGCGCGGCGCCGCGGCGGCGCACGCTGGCGCCGGCGAGGCGGTCGTGCAAAGCCAGATGCTCGGGTTTCCCCGCGGCCAACAGATGGCCGAGGTTGAGCGTGAGCCACGACAGCGAACCGCCGAGATAGCGCAGCGCCGCGCGCACCGGCCCGAGTTCGCCGCCGTCGCGCGCGGCCACGTACAAGCCCAGCGCGCGCTTGCCCGGCGTGGCGCGCCACGGCGTGAACGCGACGAAGCCCACTTCGTAGAGCAGGCCGAGCGCGGCATAGACCAGCAGCCAGCCCAGCACCAGCCCGATCCACGCCGAGGTCGCGGCGGTCGCGGCCGCATGCACCTGCGGCTGCTCGCCCAGGCGGCCGAGAAAACCGCCGAACGCCAGATCGTCCGACGCCGAGGACGCCATCGCCTCGGCCAAGCGCGCGTTGAGGTCGGCGTGAGCGCGCGAGCCCTGCTCGATCAACCGGCGCCAATGGCCGGCGCCGAGCAGGCAAGTCAGCGCGGCGATCAACACCGCATCCAGCGACCACGCCGCGTAGCGCGGCCAGAACCCGGCCGGCGGCGACGCCGCGCCGGGCGCGCTCACGATTCGTGCGCGTCGTCGGCGGGACGCTCGCGCTCGGAGGCGACCCACTTGGCGGCGATGATGCCGATCTCGTAGAGCAAGCACATCGGAATCGCCAGCATCAGCTGCGAGACCACGTCGGGCGGGGTGATCACCGCGGCGACGATGAAGATGCCGACCACGGCGTAACCACGCGCTTCCTTGAGCTGCGCCGGGGTGACCCAGCCGAGCAAGGCCAGGATCACCAGCGCCACCGGCACCTCGAAGCTGATGCCGAAGGCCAGGAACAGGACCAGGACGAAGTCGAGGTAGGCGTTGATGTCGGTCATCATCGCCACGCCGACCGGCGTGACCTTGACCAGGAAGCCGAACACCGACGGCAACACCAGGAAGAACGCGAACGCGCAGCCGGCGTAGAACAGCACCAGCGCCGACACCAGCAGCGGCAGGGCCAGGCGCTTCTCGCGCTTGTACAGGCCCGGCGCGACGAAGGCCCAGGCCTGGAACAGCAGCCACGGCATCGAAATCATCAGCGCGGCGAAGAACGCCAGCTTCAACGGCGCGGCGAACGGCGAGGCCACTTCCACCGCGATCAGCTGGCTGCCGGCCGGCAGCTTGGCCAGCAGCGGCGTGGCCAGGAAGTGGTAGAGCTTGTTGGCGAACGGCAGCAGGCCGAGGAACACCACCATCAAACCGGCGACGCCGCGCAGCAGGCGCGCGCGCAGTTCGATCAGGTGATCGAGCAGGCGCGGTTCGGGCGTGTAGTCGTTGGGATCGCCGGAGCGGGGATCAGCGTCGCTCATCGTTCGGCGTCTGCGCGGTGGAGGGGCGGTAATCGGGCTGGTTGGCGCCGTAGTAATCGGGGTGCGCGGGTTCGGCGGGCGCCGGTGCCGCAGGCGCCGGTTCGGCGTGGTTCGACGCCGAGGGTTCGGGTGCGGCGTGCGCGTGCGGCACCTGCGACGGATCGCCGTGCGCCGGATCGCTTTGCGTCGAATCGCCCGGCGCCGCGGCGCTTTCGTTCTGCGCCTGCGCAGCGGCGGCCGGCGAGGTCCCGGCGGCGGCGACGCGCTGGTTCAGATCGTCGGCGCCTTCGCGCAGGATCTGGCCGCTGTCGCGCAACTGCTGCTGCGCCGAGCGCAATTCGTCCTGGGCGGCGCGCAAGCTGCGCTTGAGGTCTTCGTCGGCGAGTTCGCGCTCGAGCTCGGATTTGACCGAGTACCACTGCGCGCGCGCGCGCCGCACCCACAGCCCGGCGAAACGCGCGGCCTTGGGCAGGCGCTCGGGCCCGAGCACGATCAGGGCCACGATCGCGATCACGAAGACTTCCGAGAAGCCTATGTCGAACATGGCGGAGTGGCCGTGCGGAGAGTCGTGGGAGCGCTAGCCGCGCGGATCAGCGCTGGCTGCGCTCGTCGTTGCGCGCGGACGCGTTGCTGTCGCTGTTGCGCGACTGGTCGTTGAGCTGCTCGGGCTTGTCGTCGTCGGCCATGCCCTTCTTGAAGCCCTTGACCGCCTCGCCGACGTCTTTGCCGATGTTGCCCAGGCGCTTGGTGCCGAACACCAGCACGACGATCAGCAGGACGACGACCCAGTGAATCCAACTCATGCTGCCCATGGCGGTGTCCTGTAGAAACCTGTTGATGAACCTGCGGGTGGAAAGGCGCCGGCTGGTCCGATCAGCGGGCCCGCGGCCTCGCGCGAACGGCGCGCGCGACCGGGATCGCGAGAATACCGCAACCGCGGTAAGCCGGTGTTGCGGCGCGCGCCGCGAACGCGGGAAAACCCGCGTTATAGGCCATCAGTCACGGCGCGCAGGCCCGCCCGCGCGCCGCGGCGCCATTCAGGGCAGCGGCTCGACCTTGGCCGGATTGGGCTGCGCCGGCACGTCGCGCAGCGGCGTGGGCTGGCCCTGCACCGGTTGCGGCTGCGCCGGCTGGGCCGGGGCGAGGCGCTCGTGCGCGGGCGCGCGCGGCGCGGCGCCGGCCGGTTCGGCCACGGTCACGCCGGGCGCGGGATAGACCGTGGTGCCGAGCTCGGGCCGCTGCTCCTCGGCGGTGCGCTTGGCGCGCGCGGCAGCGCTGGCCTCTTCCAGGCGGTCGCGGAAATCGACCACGGCGTTGGACGGCTGACCGCTGGCGCGGCCCTCGAAAATCATGCGCGGGGTGTTGCCCGCGCCGTACACCGCCTGATTGGCGGCATCGTCGATCGACAGCACCGCGCCGTCGAGCGCGATGCCGGCGAACAGGCCGCGCGCGCGCGACCACGACCAGATTTCGGCCTTGAGCTGGCCGTCGGTGGCGGCCGCGGCGGTGCGCCCGACCGGGCCGGCGGCGACGCTGGCGTCGCCGCCGAGGGTCAGCTTGCCGTTGACGATCGAATCCAGGCCGCGCGCGCCGCGGAACACCAGCACGATGTCGGAGGACTGCACGCCGGCCTGGAACCCGACGCTGCCGCCGGTGAGCTTGATGTAGCTGGGATTGGACCAGGTGCCGTCGGGATTCTTCACCGAGGCCAGACCGTGGCCGCGGCGGCCGCCGAACACCAGGCCGACCTTGAGCGTATCGGGCACGACCACGATCGCGCGGGCCTCGTCGAACAACTTGTCGGGAATCGCCGATTCGGGAATCTGCTGGATGTCGGCGAGCACGCGGATCGCGTCGCGGGCGCGCTGGTCCTCATCGGGACCGGCCACGGCGGCGGTGGCGGACAGGCCCAGGCTCAGGGCCAGGCTCAGACTCAGGACGCGGTGCAACGGACGGGGCATGGCAGACTCCGGCATGGCGTACGAAAACGTACGAAGCAAAGGAAGCGGAAGCGGCGCCGGACGTCCGCACGGGCGAGCCGTCGACGCGCGACACCGCGCACGGTCGCCATGGTAAGCAAGGACGCCCGTTCCGGCATCGGCTTGAGGCTAGCCAGACGGCGATGAATCGCTACGGAACTGCGCCGGCGTCCGCGCGCGGCGCATCCAGCCGCCCCGACAGCCAGTGCGCGAGGTTGAGCGCGAACTGGTAATTGCGCTCCGCGCCGGGCGCGTTCATGCCCATCGGATCGCCCTGCGGGCCTTGTCGCTGCGCACTGAACATCGCCGCTTCGCCGAACACCGCGACGCGGCCTTTGCCCAGTCGCAGCAACGCGCCTTGCGACCAGCCGCCGACCTCGGTCCGCGGCGTATCGGCGTCGAATTTCCAGGGCTTGGCCGGCAGCAGCGACAAATAGCCCGGCGGCAAGGTCAGCACCGGCTCGGCCCGCGGCGGTAGCCGGAACGCCTGCCCGGTGAAGCTGCGCACCTGCTCCACCGACTCGCCCGGCGCGCCGCCGTGGCTGATCGCATTCGCCGCCAAGGTGCCGTCGCTGAGGCGGAACAGCGTGGGCTGGCGAAAAATCTCCTTGCGCCGCTGCGGATCGGCATCGAAACCGGGCATGGCGAAGCCGTCGTCGAATTCGAAACCGAACGCGCGCGCCAGGTGGGCGGCCGCGCCCGCCAGCGGCATGTGATCGGCGATCAGCCACAAGCGCCCGCCGCCTTCGACCCAGCGCCGCGCCGCGCGCACTTCCGCCGCGCCGAACGCGGACGGCGTCGGCGAGGCGTAGTCGTCCCAACTCGCGTCGCTGGGTTGGGCGTTGGCGATCACCAGGATCGAACACGGCGCCAGCGAACGCGCGCTCAATCGCGCGCTCAGCGGGCGCACCGCGTAGCCGTCGCGGCGCATCAGTTCGCCGAAGGGCCGATAGCGGCCTTCCAGCGTATGGAAGTTGTGATGCCCCTCGTCCACGCACAGGACCGGGCCGGCGCCGGCGGCATAGGCGGGCGTCCGCACCGGCGGGGCGTAATCGGGGTCGGGGGCTTGCTGGGCCGCGGCGGAGAAGGCGGCCGCCATGGCCAGCGCTGCGGCGAAGGCGAGGAACGGCGGACTCGGACTGACAAGCTTCATCGCGAACTCCTGGGTTGGCCCACACGCAGGGCATCACGTTCAACGCATCGGCGGCCGACGCGACTACACCCCATCCGCGCCTCGTCGGCCACGGCCGCGGGCTCGACGGCGCC